>JBEEOS010000185.1:0-2609 GCA_041191485.1 Pseudomonadota bacterium | reverse complement strand
GCGGGTCAATTCGCCATCGTCGGCGTCCAGCTCCTTGTGCAGAACCAGGAAGCGGCTGACCTGGCTGCCCGCCAGCAAAGCGTCTTCGGCCAAATCGGCGTTGACCTTCTCGACACAATCCTTGATCAGCTCGTACACCTCGGCCTTTTGCGCCAGATCGGTGTAACCGGCATAAGGCAGGTTGCGGCGCTCGGCCCAGTTGCCCACGGCATCGAAGTCGATGTTGATCATCACGCAAGCTTTTTCGCGCTGATCACCATAAGCCACCACCTCCTTGATGAAGGGGAAGAACTTGAGCTTGTTCTCTACGTTGTCGATGAAGCCTGCATCGCTGGTGTGGTACCAGCCATCGGCGGTCAACACTTCTGCCGTGGCCTCGGGATTCTTGTAATAGCCCTTGAGCAAACCTGGCGACTTGACCAGGATCTCGCCGTTGTCCGCGACCTTGATTTCCACGCCCTTGCAAGGCACACCCACGGTATCGGCACGTGCTTCGTTGTCGGGCTGCAGACACACGAACACGGCCGTCTCGGTCGAGCCATAGAGCTGCTTGATGTTCACACCGATCGAGCGGTAGAAGGTGAACAGGTCAGGACCAATCGCTTCACCGGCGGTGTAGGCCACACGCACGCGGCTGAAACCCAGGTTGTTGCGCAGCGGGCCGTACACCATCCAGTTACCCAGGGTGTACTTGATGCGATCGAGCAGCCCGACCGACTGGCCGTCCATCAAGGCGGGGCCAACCTTCTTGGCCACATCCATGAAGGTGTGGAACATCTTGCGCTTGAAGTTGCCGGCATCTTCCATGCGGATCATGACGCTGGTGAGCATGCCTTCAAACACACGGGGAGGCGCGAAGTAATAGGTCGGGCCAATTTCTTTCAGGTCGATGGTGACGGTGGCTGCCGACTCGGGGCAGTTGACCACATAACCACACACCAGCCACTGCGCGTAACTGAAAATGTTCTGACCAATCCAGGCCGGTGGCATGTAAGCCAACACGTCTTCGGCACTGGTCAGCTTGTCAAACTCGGCGCCAGCTTGTGCACGGTCGATCAAGGTGCTGTGGGTGTGCACAACGCCCTTGGGGTTGCCAGTGGTGCCCGAGGTGAAGAACATCGCAGCCACATCGGCGCTCGTGCCCTTTTCCACTTCGAGATGGAAAAACTGGGGATGCTGCGCCATGAAGACCTGACCCGCTGCAATCAGTTCATCCAGGCGCAGGCCGCGTGGGTCGTCATAAACGATGTGGGCCAGCTGCGGACATTGCTCACGCACTTCCAGCATCTTGTCGACCTGCTCCTGGTCTTCCACCACGCAAAAACGCACTTCGGCGTTGTTGATGGGGAACACGCATTCAGGTGCTGCGGCGTCCTGGTAAAGGTTCACCGGGATCGCGCCCAGCGACTGCGCAGCCAGCATGGTGGCCGACAAGCGGGGGCGGTTGGAGCCCACAATGACCATGTGCTCACCGCGCTGCAAGCCAGCCTGGTGCAAGCCGCAGGCAATGGCCTCGACCAGTTTGGCCAAGTCCGCCCAGGGGGTGGTTTGCCAAATGCCATATTCTTTTTCACGCAAGGCGGGCGCACTGGGGCGCTCGGCAGCATGCTTGAGCATCAATCGGGGAAACGTTGTTTGCATCACGTAGCCTGTCTCCAAAAGCGCTGCAGAAAAAGTCACTGCAGCTGAACTTGGGCGGATATTAGGATCGCATTTGACGTCAAGTTGTCGTTTCAACGACAATTCAGGGAAGACCCCTATCACAACTGACCCGAGTCTGACATTTGCCATGGTCCCCACACCCAGCGTCCACCAACGCCGCCGCACACCTACAGCCGATGAGCTCGCCAGCATTCCCTGGTTAAGTTTGCTCACGCATGAAGAGCGCCAACAAATCGAATCTGAACTGGTGGTCAGCGACCCGAAGCCCGGTGACTATGTGTGCCGCGTAGGGCGTCCTGCCACCTATTGGTTTGGCGTGGTCTCGGGCCTGCTCAAGATGAGCAGCGACAATGAAAGCGGCCAGACCATGACCTTCACCGGCGTGCCGCCCGGCGGCTGGTTTGGCGAAGGCACGGCCCTCAAACGCGAGGTCTACCGCTACAACATCCAGCCCCTGCGCGCCAGCGTGGTGGCCGGTTTGCCGGTGGACACCTTTCATTGGTTAATTGACCACTCGCTGGGCTTTAACCGCTTCATCATGAACCAGCTCAACGAGCGCCTGGGCCAATTCATTGCGGCCCGCGAGCTGGACCGCATGAACAACCCCGAGCTGCGCCTGGCCCGCAACCTGGCCACCTTGTTCAACCCGGTGTTGTTCTCGGGCGTGGGCGAGGTGCTGCGCATCACCCAGCAGGAGCTGGCCTATCTGGTGGGCCTGTCGCGCCAGCGCGTAAATGAAGCTCTCAAGGTGCTCGAAGCGCGTCAGCTCATCCGCGTGGAATACGGCGGGCTGCGAATTCTGGATTTGCAGGGTCTGCGCACCGCTCAATTCATGTGAATTCTTGCGCCCCGCGAAAACATGTCGGAGCTAAAGCTACCGACCTACGGGAACGGTATTTGTAGGTCGGTGGCTTCAGCCCCGACGAATGACTGTTGGCCGCGAAACC
>JBEEOS010000184.1:0-4287 GCA_041191485.1 Pseudomonadota bacterium | reverse complement strand
GCTGTGGGGCTACCGCGAAACACTGCCCCAGCGCCGCATGGATGCGCTGCGCTGGGATTCACTGTGGCGCTCCAATCTGGACATCATCCGCCACCCGGTTTTCCTCACCTGGTGCGCCTTGTCCTCAGCGTCCTACTTGGGCCTGTTCACCTTTTTGGCCACCTCGTCATTCGTGTTCACGCAACAACTGGGCTACAGCAAGACCATCTACGGCCTGCTGATGTTCACCATGTCCTTAGCCTACATCGTGGGCACCTTTTGGGGCCGCTGGATGCTGCGCCGCACCAGCATCCACCGCACTGTGGGGCTGGCCGGTTTCTTGTCGATCAGTGGCGGTGTGTTGCTCACCGTGCTGGCGCATGTCGGCGCTGGACAAGCCTGGTACGGGGCCTGGGCCGTGATGCTGCCGGTGTACCTGTTCATGCTGGGTCACGGCGTGCACCAGCCTTGCGGCCAAAGCGCCGCCGTCGCGCCCTTCCCGCTCAAGGCGGGCACGGCTTCGGCGCTCAACGGATTCTTGATGATGCTCGGTGCTTTCTTCATGGGCGGCTGGCTGGGACGCAACATGGATGTGCCGCTGCTGGCCCTGGCCCACGGCATGCTGCTGTGGAGCGCAGTGATCGCCACGGTGGCCTGGACCGCCGTGCAACGCCATGGCAAGCCGGTGGAATGGAAAGCGGCATGACCAAGCAACTGGACGCCATCGCCATCGTCGGGCCGACGGCCAGCGGCAAAACCGCTGCGGCACTGGCTTTGGCGCAAGCCCTGCAAACGCAAGGCGGTGCCGAGATCATCAGCGTGGACTCGGCCCTGGTGTACCGGGGCATGGACATTGGCACGGCCAAACCCAGCCGAGAAGAGCTGGCTGCCGTGCCACACCACCTGATCGACACCATCGACCCCTTGCAAAGCTACAGCGCCGCCGAATTTGCGCGCGATGCGACTCGGCTCATCGGTGAAATCCACGCCCGTGGCCGCATGCCGCTGCTGGTGGGCGGCACCATGCTTTACCTCAAGGCCCTGCTGGAAGGCCTGAACGACATCCCCGCCGCCGACCCGCAGGTGCGCGAAGCCATTCAGGCCCGCGCCGAACAAGTGGGCTGGCCCGCCCTGCATGCCGAGCTGATGCAGGTGGACCCGGTGACCGCCGCCCGCCTGGCCCCCGGCGACAGCCAGCGCGTGGGCCGCGCTTTGGAAGTGTGGACCCACCAAAGCGCCAAAGCTGCCGCGCCCAACTGGCACATCCCGGTCTTGAGCCTGGAGCCGCAGGACCGGACTTGGTTGCACCAGCGCATTGCCCAACGCTTTGAGCTGATGATGGCGCAAGGCTTCATCCATGAGGTGCGCCAGCTGCGTGCCCGGGGCGACTTGAACCCCGACCTGCCCTCGATGCGCTGTGTGGGCTACCGCCAGGCCTGGCAAGGGCTGGACGAAGGCTGGAGCGAAAAAGACATCGCAGAGCGCGGCATCTTTGCCACCCGCCAACTGGCCAAACGTCAGATCACCTGGCTGCGCAGCATGGACAGCCGGCATGTGATCGCTGCCGATGCGCCGGATGCTTTGGCGCAGGTGCTGAAAACGGCACTGAACGCCCTTTCGCACACCCGATAACCACATTTTGTAGGTCGGCGGCTTCAGCCCCGACATGGGCTTGCGCCTCAACCACCACTGTCGGAGCTGAAGCTCCGACCTACGGGGCTCACGTTAATCTGCCGCGCGGCGTGAGGCTTTCAACTTCGACTGGATGGCCTTGCCCTGCAAGCGCCGCTGCACCGCGCCATAGCTGGGCTTCGTGGCCTTGCGGGCTTTGGGCGCTTTGGCAAATTGATCGAGCAGTTCGTACAGCCGTGTCCAGGCATCCTGGCGGTTGGCCTCTTGCGTGCGGTAACGCTGGGCCTTGATGATGAGCACGCCTTCTTGCGACAGGCGGCTGTCGCCCGACTGCAACCACCGCGCCTTGACGGCTTCGGGCAAGGATGAGCTTGCCACATCGAAACGCAGCTGGATGGCGGTGGAGACTTTGTTGACGTTTTGCCCGCCCGGGCCTTGGGCGCGAATGGCGGTCAATTCAACTTCGGCCTCGGGAATGTGCAGTTTGTTCATGGGCTGCAGCGAGTATGCCGCAGGCGCTGTGACTGGGTGGTCATAAAGACCACACAGCTTTATTGGAGCGGCTCTTTCAAGGCATCCGGCACAGGCAGCGGCACGACGTCGATGCCCTCGTCCAGCAAAGCTTCGGTTTCCTCACGCGTGGCCTGGCCGCGGATGTTGCGCTCTTCGCGTTCACCGTAATGGATCTTGCGGGCTTCTTCGGCAAACCGGGTGCCCACATCTTCGGTGTTGGCCATGACGTGACGCACCATGTTCATCAGGGCCGCTTGCATTTGCGCCACAGAGTTGGCGTCAGCGCTGGGAACGGGGGCAGCAGCAGGTGCGGCTTCCGTTGGTACGGCCTCAGTCTGAGTCTGGGCAGATGCGTTGCCGTGCCCCAGGTTCAGACGAGGTGCCGACAGCATTTTGGTGATCTCGCTGTCGTTGCACATGGGGCATGTGACAAGGCCCCGCGCACGTTGCGCGTCGTAGTCGTCTTGCGAGACGGCACTGGAGGTCAAGGACTTTCATGCGGAATGTTCAGGTGGCGCTTTGCCAAGTCAGCGGCCATGCGCCTGACAAGACATTTTGCAACCAAAGCGCGCCCGTGAGGGTTTTGGCGTCGGTCACCAGACCTTGCTGGCACCAGGCCATCAGTTCTTCGGGTGTGGCGGTGAACACGTCCAGAAACTCCTCTGCGTCCAGCTGGCGCTCGCCCAATCTGAGGTCTCGCGCAAACCAGATCTCGATCACCTCGGTGGAATAAGCGATCACCGGGTGAAGCACGCCCGCTTTGGCCCATTCACGGGCACGATAACCGGTCTCTTCCATCAGCTCGCGCTGCGCGCAGAGCCAAGGGTCTTCTCCGGCGTCCAGCTTGCCTGCCGGGAACTCGATCATGACCTGCCCCACCGGGTAACGGAACTGGCGCTCCAGCACCAAGCGCAGGCTGCCATCGGGCATTTGCAGCATGGGGATCACCATCACTGCACCTGGGTGAATCACGTATTCACGCGTGGCCAAGCCTTGGTTGGGTAGTCGGACGGTGTCCCGGAAGGCGTGCAGGAAGTGGCCGTGCAGCAACTCTTCCTGCGAAACACGGTGCTCGATCAGATGATCGTCAGACATGAGGGAACTCAGTGCAAACCGACAGCGCTCAATGCTGGCGGTGCATCAGGTAACGGTAGACGAAACCTGGAAAGGCCAAGGTCACAAACATGGTGCCGGTGATGGCATAAAACTCCCAGCCTTGGGGAGCGATTTGGCCACCGTGGTTTTCCAGCGCCAAGCCCACAGCGCCGACCACAAAATAAAGCAGCACCAACTCAGCCAGCCGGATGGCCAGTGATTTGGTGCTGCGAGAGGGTCCGACCAGCAGGATGCGCTGGTTGGCAAACGGCAGGTTGGCGGCCAGCAATGCCAGCGCGATCAAGATGCCGATTTGCCAGGACGTGGACATGCTTGAAAGATCAGACCGCCAGCATGCGGGCGACAGCGTCGGCGCACAAAGCCATCAGCGCACCAGGCGCCATGCCCAGCACCAGGACCAGCAAACCGTTCATGGACAGCACCACACGCACATCGGCATCGGCCGAGACGGTGGTGGCCGTCACAGGCTCATCAAAGTACATGACCTTGACAACGCGCAGGTAGTAGAAGGCGCCAATCAAGGACATGATCACGGCAAAGATCGCCAGGCCGATGTAGAAACCTTGACCCGAAGCCACCAGGGATTGCAACACGGCCAGCTTGGCGTAGAAGCCGACCATGGGCGGGATACCGGCCAGAGAAAACAGGCAAACGGCCATCACACCTGCGTACAGCGGGCTGCGCTGGTTCAGGCCAGCCAAGTCAGAAATCTCTTCGCTCTCGAACCCTTGACGGGCCAGCAGCATGATGATGCCGAAGCTGGCCAAAGTGGTCAGCACATAACCGACGATGTAGAACATGGCCGAGCTGTAGGCGTTGGCCGCCAGAGTGGTCTGGCCGTTGATGACCCCTGCCACGAAGCCCAGCAAAACAAAGCCCATTTGCGCGATGGTCGAGAAAGCCAGCATGCGCTTGAGGTTGGTCTGCGCAATGGCAGCCAGGTTACCGATCAGCAAGGAGCCAATCGCCAGGAAGGACAACATTTGCTGCCAGTCGATGGCCAAAGGCAGCAGGCCTTCGACCAGCAAGCGGATCATGATGCCGAAC
>JBEEOS010000183.1:0-2944 GCA_041191485.1 Pseudomonadota bacterium | reverse complement strand
GGCGGCGCTCTGCGCAGAGAACACCACCCGCTCCAGCCAAGCGCCCAGGGCACGGCGGCTCACGGCGTTGCTCAGATAAGCCCCGGCGTAACCCAAGGGTGTGGCCAAGGGGTGTTCGCGGTGCAAGATGTGCTGCCCGCGCGAGGTGACGATGTGCAAGCGGTAGCGTGGGTGGCTCAGCGCTTCTTGGATGCGCCCGCCGTAAAAGGCCTGCAGACTGTGGCCGAAGGCCTCGCTCACCTGCTGCGCAGTCACACGCTTTTGCCCCGGCAAAGGTTCGTAATGCTGGTGGATGTAATCGTGCTCCAGCCGCTCGAAGGCACTCACGGGGTCGTTCAGGCAGGCGGTCGACATGCGCCACGCCCCAATCGACGCGCCCACCAGGTCCACGGGCTGCTGGCTCTGGGCCAACCACTCTCCAAAGATGAAGCGGTCCAGCGCCCCGAGGATCAAACCTTTGGGGCCACCCGCTGCGCCCGGTATGACGCCAATGTGTTCGGGCCGCAAACCGTGTTCGCGGATGTGGGCCAGGGCTTTGGGGCCTGCGTGGATGTGGAGGGCTTGCATGGGATCAGTTGTTCACATTGGATCGCCGCATCGCTGCGCTCCTCGCGATGACAAGTCGATATGTCACTGCGAGCGCAGCGTGGCAGTCCAGCGGGCTCATTTTTTCAGGCCTTGCAGCTTGGCAAACGCGCTGGCCATGGCCGAACCCGAGCCAGCGGCTGGTGGCGAGGTGTAGCCAGTCGCGCCCTGCCCCTTCAAACTTGTTGTCACGCGGGCCATCGCGCCTAGCAGGTGCTGCGTCCAGCTTCATGGTCAGGCTGATGCGCTTGCGGGCCACATCGACTTCGAGCACTTTCACCTTGACAATGTCCCCAGTCTTGACCACTTCGCGGGCATCGCTCACGAACTTGTTGGCCAGCTGGCTCACATGTACCAGACCGTCCTGGTGCACACCCAGGTCGATGAATGCGCCAAACTGGGCCACGTTGCTCACGGTGCCCTCCAAGGTCATGCCCTCTTTCAGGTCCTTGATGTCTTCCACGCCGTCGGCCAGGCGGGCCACTTTGAAGTCAGGGCGCGGGTCGCGGCCGGGTTTTTCCAGCTCGCCCAGGATGTCCTTGATGGTGATCGCACCAAACTTGTCGTTAGCAAACAGTTCGGGCTTCAGGGTTTTCAGCACATCGCTGCGGCCCATGATTTCTTGAATGGGCTTGGCGGTTTTGACAATGATTTGCTCGACCACGGGATAGGTTTCAGGGTGCACGCCCGTCATGTCGAGCGGGTTGTCACCGCCACGGATGCGCAAAAAGCCTGCGCTTTGCTCGAAGGTCTTGGCGCCCAGACCGGTGACTTTGAGCAGGTCTTGCCGGGTTTTGAACACGCCATTGGCATCGCGCCAGCGCACCACGGCCTTGGCCACGCTGCCCGACAGGCCCGACACGCGGGTGAGCAAGGGGACGCTTGCCGTGTTCAGGTCCACGCCCACCGAGTTCACGCAGTCTTCGACCACCGCGTCCAAAGTTTTGGCCAGCTCGCTTTGGTTGACATCGTGCTGGTACTGGCCCACGCCAATCGCTTTGGGGTCGATCTTGACCAATTCAGACAGTGGATCTTGCAGGCGGCGGGCAATGGAGGCCGCACCGCGCAGGCTCACGTCCACATCGGGCATTTCCTGGCTGGCGAATTCGCTGGCCGAGTACACCGACGCACCCGCTTCACTGATCACCACCTTCTGGATCTCGACGCCCTCCCTAATCCCACCCTGCAGGCGGGCCAGCTGCTTGATCAGATCTCCGGCCAATTTGTCGGTCTCGCGGCTGGCGGTGCCGTTGCCAATGGCGATCAGGTTGACGTTGTGCTTTTCGCAGAGCTTGGCCAGGGTGAAGAGCGAGCCCTCCCAGTCCTTGCGCGGCTCGTGCGGGTACACCGTGGAGGTGTCGACCAACTTGCCGGTGGAATCCACCACGGCCACTTTCACGCCGGTGCGGATGCCCGGGTCCAGACCCATGACCACGCGGGGGCCTGCGGGCGCGGCCAACAGCAGGTCGCGCAGGTTGTCGCTGAACACTTTGATGGCGACTTTTTCGGCTTCTTCGCGCAGGCGGGCAAACAGGTCGCGCTCGGTGGACAGGCTGAGTTTGACGCGCCAGGTCCAGGCCACGCATTTGCGGATCAGGTCGTCCGAGGGCCGGGCCGCGTGGCTCCAGCCCAGGTGCATGGCGATCTTGCCTTCGGCGATGCTGGGCTTGCCGGGTTCAGGCTCGACCGGCAAGACCAGTTTGGCGTCCAGCATCTCCAAAGCGCGACCGCGAAACACCGCCAAAGCGCGGTGGCTGGGCACCCGGCCAATCGGCTCGTCGTAGTCGAAGTAATCGCGGAACTTGGCCACGTCGGCGTTGTTTTCGTCCTTGCCGTCGGCCAGCTTGCTTTTGAACAGACCTTCGTTCCACAGCCATTCGCGCAGGGCCTGCACCAATGAGGCGTCTTCGGCCCAGCGCTCGCTCAGCAAATCGCGCACGCCGTCGAGCACGGCGGTGGTGGTCGTGAAGTCAGCGCCTTCAATGGCGCCTGCGGCCAGCACAAAGGCTTGCGCTTCGGCGTGCGGGTCGAGGGTCGGATCGGCAAACAGCTTGTCAGCCAAAGGCTCCAGGCCAGCCTCGCGGGCAATCATGCCTTTGGTGCGGCGCTTGGGTTTGAAAGGAAGGTAAATGTCTTCCAGCTCTTGTTTGGTGGGCGCGGCGTCGATGGCGGCCAACAACTCGGGCGTCATCTTGCCCTGCTCGGTGATGCTCTTGATCACGGCTGCGCGACGGTCTTCGAGTTCGCGCAGGTAGCCCAGGCGCGACTCCAGCTCGCGCAGCTGGATGTCGTCCAGCCCGCCAGTCACTTCTTTGCGGTAACGGGCAATGAAGGGGACGGTGGCACCACCGTCCAGCAA
>JBEEOS010000182.1:0-3130 GCA_041191485.1 Pseudomonadota bacterium | reverse complement strand
TTCATGACCGCCGACTGGGCCGAGCTGCCTTATGCGCTGCTCAAGAAAGTGTCGGGTCGCATCATCAACGAGGTGCGTGGCATCAACCGGGTGACTTACGACGTGAGTTCAAAACCACCGGCAACGATTGAGTGGGAATAAAAACAAGGCACCTTTGGGTGCCTTTGTTTTGGTACATTCACCCCACCATGTACCTGCCCAAACAGTTTCACAACACCGATCCCGCCATCGCCAGGCGCATCATGCGCGAGCACCCATTGGCCTCCATCGTGTCGGTGGGTGAAGACGGGTTTCCGGTGCTCAGCCACATTCCAATGCACTGGCAAGCCGTGTCCTTGTGGGGTGAAGAAGCCCCTGAGCACGGCGTTTTGTTGGGGCACTGTGCGCGGGCGAATCCACAAGCGCAGTTGCTGGCTTCGCAATCTCACGCTTTGGTGAGCTTCATGGGACCGCAGGCTTACATGTCGCCTGGCGTTTATGCCGACAAGCAGCGAGTGCCGACCTGGACTTATCTGGCGGTGCAAGCCAAGGTTCAAACGCGCATCATCGACCCGCACAACGACCGGGACCGCCTGCTCAAATGCCTGATCGCGGACCACGAGCCGTCTTATGCCCAGCAGTGGCGCGAACTGCCCGAAAGCTACACCACCGGGATGCTCAACGGCATCGTCGCATTTGAAATGCGCATTGTTGAAATGCACTGCGCGGTCAAGCTCAACCAACACCGCCCCGAAGCGCATGCCGCCATGCACGCGGCATATGCCCAGGGCGGTGAACAAGAGCAAGCCCTGGCACAGTGGATGCAGCGTTTGGGCATGGTGGTTTGACCGTGGACACGCCAAGCCAAGACGCCCACTGGATGGGCCTGGCCCTAGAGCAGGCCCGACTGGCTGCCGCAGCGGGCGAGGTGCCTGTGGGCGCGGTGGTCGTCAAAGATGGCCAGGTGATTTCCACCGGCCGCAATGCCCCGATTGCCAGCCACGACCCGACAGCCCACGCTGAGGTGGCGGCGCTGCGCGAAGCGGCCCGGTTGCTGGGCAATTACCGGCTCGACGGCTGCACGCTGTACGTGACGCTGGAACCTTGCGCCATGTGCAGCGGGGCCATGCTGCACGCCCGTGTGGACCGCGTGGTGTTTGGCGCGGCCGACCCGCGCACCGGGGTGGCGGGTTCCGTACTCAACCTTTTTGAGCACACGCAGTTGAACCACCAGACCCAAGTCACGGGCGGCGTGCTGGCCGACGCGTGCGGCCAGTTGCTCAAAGACTTTTTCAAGCCCCGGCGCATCAACGCCGACCCGGTGCGCGAAGACGCCTTGCGCACGCCCGACGCCGCCTTTGCCGGTTTGCCCGATTACCCGTGGCAGCCGCGCTATGTGAACGATTTGCCCAGCATCGCCAGGCTGCGCATGCACTACCTGGATGAGTACAAGGGCGAGGGCGAGGGCGATGCGAAAGCGCCATTGACCTGGCTGTGCCTGCACGGCAACCCGGCCTGGAGTTACCTGTACCGCAAGATGATTCCGGTCTGGCTGGCGGCGGGCCACCACGTGGTGGCGCCCGACCTGATTGGTTTTGGCAAGAGCGACAAGCCCAAGAAGGACAGTTTTCACCGCTTTGAAACGCACCGCCAGTCTTTGCTCGATTTGATCGAACGACTGGACCTGCAGCGCGTGGTACTGGTGGTGCAGGACTGGGGCGGCATTTTGGGTTTGACGCTGCCGATGGCCGCGCCTGAGCGTTACAAGGGCCTGCTGGTCATGAACACCACCTTGGCCACGGGCGAGCAGCCGCTGAGCGATGGCTTTTTGGCCTGGCGCGATTGGTGCCAAAGCCAGCCGCTGTTCGACGTGGGCAAGCTGTTTGCGCGCGGCAACCGCAGCATGTCGCCTGCCGAGACGGCCGCCTACAACGCGCCGTTCCCGGACAAGGGCTACCGCGCCGCGCTGCGCGCCTTTCCGCCCATGGTGCCGGAATTCACCGATTCGCCCGGCGCGGCCATTTCGCGGCAAGCGCGAGATTAGATCAAGGGCTGTCCCGAGCCGATGCTGCTGCCCGATACAGGGCATTTTGTGCAGGAGCAGGGCAGGGCGATTGCCGAGGCGGCTGTGCGACACTTCAGGCCCTGAAAAAGAACACTTGCCATGGCCCACATTTACATTTTTTCCCCTTCCAGCGCGGTGCGCGACAAAGCCGCTTTCCGGCGTGGCGTGAAGCGCCTGCAAGCCCAAGGGCACCAGGTCGAATTGGACGAAGCGGCGTTGGCCAGCCACATGCGCTTTGCGGGCGACGACGCCACACGCATCGCCGCCATCACCCGCGCTGCGGCCAGTGGCGCCGATGTAGCGATGATCTCGCGCGGCGGCTATGGTCTCACGCGTATCCTGCCTGCCTTGCCCTACAAGCAGATCGCCAAAGCCATCGACGGCGGCACGCAGTTCGTTGGCTTGAGCGACTTCACCGCTTTCAACCAGGCGGTGTACGCCAAGACCGGCCGCATCAGCTGGCAAGGCCCCGCATTGGGCGAAGACTTCGGCCCAGTCGAAGAACCTGACGACATCATGCAAGCCTGCTTTGACGACTTGATGCTGGAGCAGGGCGAGGGCACAGGCTGGCAGTTGCCCAAGGCTGAAGCCGAGCGCCGCGTACTTGTCAAAGACGCGCCGCTGTGGGGTGGCAACCTCACGGTGCTGACTTCGCTGCTGGGCACGCCGTACTTTCCGCAAGTCAAAGGTGGTGTGCTGTTTCTGGAAGACGTGGGTGAACACCCTTACCGCATCGAACGCATGCTCACGCAGCTCTTGCATGCGGGTGTGTTGGCGCAGCAAAAGGCGGTGCTGATCGGGCAGTTCACCAACTACAAACTGGTGCCCACGCACGACAAAGGCTTCAAGCTGGCCACGGTGGTCGATTGGTTGCGCAGCCAGATCAAGGCCCCGGTGCTCACCGGCTTGCCCTTTGGCCATGTGGAGACCAAGGTGCTGCTCCCCGTGGGCGCCAAGGTTGATCTGGTCACCGAAGGGCGCGACGCCCTGATGGTTTGGGGCCACATTTAAACCTTGGATCAACGAACCAAGTCTTCAATCGCATCGACCACCAGGTTCGTTCCCACAGCCAAAAGCAAGATGTCA
>JBEEOS010000181.1:0-3711 GCA_041191485.1 Pseudomonadota bacterium | reverse complement strand
CAGCGCAACGAGCTGCCCAACCTGGGCGGGCCCGAAGGCTTGTCTGCCAGCGCCGAGCGACAGTGGGGCGACCGCATTGCCCGGGTGCTTTACCGCGACCCGGACTATCTGCAAGACCCGGTGCTGGACGAATACATCGCGCGCTTGTGGACGCCCTTGATTGCGGCCGCGCAAAAACGTGGCGAGCTCGATGAGGACTTGCAAAACCGTTTTGCCTGGCGCATCTTGCTCAACAACGAACGCACCATCAATGCCTTTGCCTTACCCGGCGGCTACCTGGGCGTGAACCTGGGCTTGATCGGCTCGGTCAGCTCTGACGACGAGCTGGCCTCGGTGCTGGCGCACGAACTCAGCCACGTCACCCAACGCCACATTGCCCGCTCGATTGACGATCAGGCCCGCATGACGCCTTGGGTGATCGGCTCGCTCTTGCTGGGCGTGATTGCAGCCAGCCAGTCTGCGCAAGGCGCGCAAGCCCTGATCGTGGGCGGCCAGGCCGCTGCCGCACAAGCGCAGCTGAGCTACTCGCGCGACATGGAGCGCGAAGCCGACCGCGTGGGCTATGGCGTCATGCGCGACGCCGGCTACGACCCCCGTGGCTTTGTCGGTATGTTCGGCAAGCTGCAGCAGGCCGCCGCCCTCAACGACAGCGGCGACTACCCCTACCTGCGCAGCCATCCGCTGACCACCGAGCGCATTGCCGACATGCAGGCACGCCAGTCCTTGTTGCAGAACCTTCCGCCCGTCGCTATCCGTTGGGACCAGGGTTTGCTGGCCGCCCGCGCCCGGGTGCTGGCCTTGCGACAGGTGGAGGACATGCGCAGCCTGGCCAGGGCACCGGTAAACGCATCCATGCCGGCACACACGCAAGCGGCCACGCTGTACGCCAGCGCGCTGGCCCATCTGCGCCTGAAAGACACCCATGAAGCCTGGACACAGACCGAGCGCTTGATGAAGGTTTTGCAGTCGCCCACAACCGCCACCTCGGCCGCACAGCGCCTGGCCCGCTTGCTGCAGGCGGACATTCGGCTGGCCCAGCAACAGTACGCCCAAGCGGCAGCGTTGCTGACGACCGCACAACAGCCCTTGCCAGCCGAACGCCCCGAGCGGCTGGCCCTGGCCCAGGCCTTGCTGCACCAGCCCGGACACGCCCTCACGCCCGGCCTGACACAGGCGCTGCGCCAATACCTGCACGTGGCGCCCCACGATGCCCAGGTCTGGAACACGCTGGCCCAGCTCTACGCCGCGCAAAACGCGCCCCTGGCCGCCTTGCGCGCCGAAGGTGAAGCGCAAGCCGTGCAGCTGGATCCTGGCGCGCAAAGCCCCGCTTCAACCGGCTGACCAGATTGAAGCCGCCATCATCGACAGCCGCTTGCGCGAGCTGCAACGCCTGCTGCGCGCGCAGCAGCTCGAGGACGCTCGTCGCTCCTGAACCCGAGCGCGTTCACCCCACAAGTTCTGGGGCATCAAAAGGGGAGTAGCGATTCATGGCCCCGCGCCATGATGCGAGCCGCCCGTCAATACGTGTCTTCACGACACCGGGCCCGCAGAGATGCCAAGCATCCTCCCGCAAGACCTTTTGAGCTGTTCAACTGAAAGGTCTTGATTTCATGGAATCCATTTTCCAAACCGTTGCGCCTGCCTGGCTGTGGGTCACCTTTGTGGCGATCGTGCTGTTCGCCCTGTTTACCGATTTTGTGTTGCTCAACCGCAAGGGCTCACACACCGTCAACTTTCGGCAAGCGCTGAACTGGTCCATCGTCTGGGTCTTGCTGAGCCTGGCCTTCAACGGCCTGTTCTGGTGGGCCGTGCGCGACAGCACCGGATCGGTCGCCGAGGCCAACACCCGCGCACTGGAATTTTTGACGGGCTACCTGATCGAAAAAAGCCTGGCCGTAGACAACATCTTCGTCTTCCTGATGGTGTTCACCTACTTTGCAGTTCCCCCCGCTTTTCAGAAACGCGTCCTGATGATCGGTATCGTCGGCGCCATCGTGCTGCGCGCCCTGATGATTCTGGTGGGCGGCTGGTTGCTGGCCCAGTTTCACTGGCTGCTGTATGTGTTTGGCGCCTTCCTGATCCTGACTGGCGTCAAGATGTGGATGGCTGCAGGCCAGGAACAAACCCTGGACAGCAACCCCGCCCTCAAGCTGCTGCGCAAGCTCATGCCCGTCAGCCAGCACTACGACGGCGAAAAATTCTTCACCCTTGAGAACGGCCGCAAGATCGCCACGCCGCTGTTCATGGTGATCTGCCTGATCGCGCTGACCGATGTGATTTTTGCGGTGGACTCCATCCCGGCCATCTTTGCCATCACCGAAGACCCCTTCATTGTGCTGAGCAGCAACGTGTTTGCCATTCTGGGCTTGCGCGCCATGTACTTCCTGCTGGCTGCCGTGGCTGCGCGCTTTCATTTGCTCAGCTACGGGCTGGCGGTCATCTTGCTGTTCATTGGCAGCAAAATGGTTTTGATTGACGTGGTCAAAATCCCGGTGCTGCTGTCATTGGGCGTGGTCGTGTTGATTCTGGCGCTGACCATGTGGCTGAGCGTGCGCAGCAGCAGCAAGACCTCGAGCGCTTGAGGCCAAGGCGCTGAAAACACGCGCTCATGGTGCGCGTCCGGGTACTTACAATCGAACGCGCACCATGGCTGGAATCCACATCACCGACATCGAGGCCGCCATCAACCATTGGCGAGCCAAGCGCCCCTCTGCAGACGGGGTGACCTTGTCGCGCGAGTTGCGCGCATTGGCAGAGGTGTATGCCTTGATGGTGTTCCACCGCGAGGACCTGGCCGACGAGTTCAGCCTGCCTGTGGCTGCGGCCGAGGCGTTTCAGGACTGGTACGCCAGCACGCCGGACACCCCGTGCATTGCCATTTGCTCGACCAGCCAGGGCGACGAGATGTGCAAGGGCTGCGGCCGCACGTTTGAAGAAGTACAGCTGTGGCCCGAGATGACGGCAGGCGAAAAGCGCCTGGTCTGGCGACGCATCACGATGGAAGGCACCTCGTGGCGATTCAACAAATATGCTGAGCGCGCTGCAGAGGATCGGCAACAGGCCCGCGCCGCTGCGCAGGCTCAGGCCTTGCTCGACCTCACCCCCTGATCATTTTCTGAAAGTTATTTCCAGCGTATCGGCTCGATGTGCACGCCGCCTGCGTCGCCGCTGATCGTCACAGCGCCGTCCTGCACCGTGGCCTGCAGTTGCATGCTGCGCTCGGCCATCTTGGCCAGCTCCTGCGAGGCTTCGGTCGGTACGCGCCAGACCTGCAGCTTATCCAGTCGGGTGAGCTTGCTCTCGATCCCTCTCCACCAGACTTCCGATGCGTGGTTGAAGCAGTACAGGCGCACCGCGTCGGCCTTCTGGCAGGCCTTGGTGATGGGCTTTTCTTCGGGCTGGCCCACTTCAACCCACAGGCGGGTCTGGCCGGTGAAGTCCTTGAGCCAGAGGTCCGGATCGTCCGGATCGGACAGCCCCGCGCCAAAGGCCAGCGTGCCGTCGCCGCCGCAGGTGTCCTGCAGCTCGTGGGCGTTGAGGGCCAGCGCCAGCAGGCGGATCATCATGCGCTCGTCGGTCTCGCTGGGGTGGCGAGCCAGGGTGAGTGCGTGGTCGGCGTAGTAGCCGTGGTCGATGTCGGCGATCGAGAGATTCGCCTTGTAGATGGTGGACTTGAGGGCCATGCTGGGCCGATCAGACGCGGCGCGCCAG
>JBEEOS010000180.1:0-2671 GCA_041191485.1 Pseudomonadota bacterium | reverse complement strand
TGCAGCTGCTCGCCCTGGTCACCCAGCAGGCGCTTGACCTCGGCCATGGTCGTCATGGAGGTGGGGCAAACATCCGGACACTGCGTGAAGCCGAAGAAGATGACCACGATCTTGCCCTTGAAGTCCGCCAGCGTTCTCAGGTTGCCAAGGTGATCCTTGAGCTGGAAATCCTGGGCAAAGGCGGCACCGGTCACATCGGTGCTTTTGAACGGTGTGACCTCGGGTGAGCAAGCCATCAGCAAAGGCACACCCGCCACACTGGCGAGCACCACCTGCCCAAAGCGCCGCCGATAGACCGCGACCATTGACAAAGAACGTGGGCGTCTTGGTCACTTCCAGTGCGGTCAGGTCTTCGATGTCTTGTCTCAGCACTGCAGCGATGTCCGAGCCCTGGGCGTCGGCCTGCGCCTTGGCAATGTCCAGACCGGCTTCCTGTGCCGCCCGGAACGCCAGCTCGATGTTAGGTTTGCCGTGGTCGGCCCACTGCGGCTGGGTGGCCAGAATCATTTCCAGCACGGGCTGGTACTTGTTCTGGCGTTTGGCGGCTTCGAGCAGCTTGACCACCTGATCGGAGCCGGCATGGAACGGGGCGTAGCGGATCACCAGACGCACATCGTTCGGGTACTGCTTGAGGATGTCCTTGACGATGGGATAGAACGCCCGGCAGGTCTCGCACGCCGGGTCAAAGAACTCGACGATGGTGACCGGCGCATTGCTGGGGCCAAAGACCGGTGAATGGAAGCGGACCAGACGGTTGCCCGTCTGGCTGGCGGGAGCACTGCTGGACTGCTGGACCACCTGGCTGATCTTCTCTGCCTGCGAGTTCTGCACCCGCTTCTGGTAGGCGTTCATGCCGAGAAAGAAGAACACCAGGACGATGACGACCAGGGCGACGACGGTGATTTTTTTGGAATTCATTGGGAGGACTTTCTGAGGTAGACGACGAGAAGGATGACCAGCGCCATGAACGCGGCGAGCGACAGCCAGGGGATCTGGAGGCCATTGAGGATGTCGAGCTTCTGGTCCGCGCAGGACACACCGGCGCTGCACGGTACCCAGGCCTTGGGAATCAGGCCGGCCACCAGCAGGGTGTGGTACCCGGCCATGGCCAGCCCGCCCAGTGCCAGGGCGAGGCCGTAGACGGCCCCCCGTCGGTCATCGGTGAAGCAGGCTATCCCCAGAATGATGGCGATGGGGAACATGAAGATGCGCTGGTACCAGCACAGCACGCAAGGGGTCATGCCCATGACCTCACCCAGAAACAGCGCGCCCAGGGTGGCGGTGGCAGCTACCAGCCAGGCCAGGAGCAGCAGGGACCAGGGTCGGTTCATGACGCGCCTTTCGAGGTGGCCACGGCGGGACGCAGGGACATCAGAATCCAGGCGCCGGCCGCCAGAACGATGAACACATCGGCCAGGTTGAAGGCAGGCCAGTGCAACCCGCGCCAGTGCAGGTCAAGGAAGTCGGTCACTGCGCCGCTGGCGATGCGATCGATCAGGTTGCCGCTGCCACCGGCCATGAGCAGTGCGCCCGCGGCCCGCTCCAGCGGTTCCGCCTGGCGCGCGAGACAAACGAAGGTGATGGGCACCACCACCATGAAACCAATGACGATCAAGAACACCCGCTGCCAGCCACCCGCTTCGGCCAGCAAGGAGAACGCGGCGCCGGTGTTGAGCACATGGACCAGGTTGAATCCGGTCGTGACCTCCACCACTGTGCCCAGCGCGATGGTGCTGGCGAACCAGGTTTTGCTTAGCTGATCCAGCGCCAGAAGAAAAGCCACGGCAAGCAGCCAGGCCAGACGGGGACGACCTCGCCAGGAAAATGCAGACATGAAAAGACCCTTAAAGAACGGACAATGCCAACCGCAAGGGCTGGCACGCTTCACAGGGATCGGAGAAGTGCGGCGAAAGGCGCCGCCAAGGAAGTCGAACCCTGGTCAGGCCAGGGTGGGCCACTGCGGCCGTTCGGGCCGCTCAACAAACAGGCCCTCGGTCCAGGCGCTCGACCCGGCTTGTCTATGGGTGCAGGTGTCGCTCGTGGAAAACGGAACGCTGGCCAGCAGGGCCACGGCGCCGGCGTGGCAGCTTGCGCAGTGCGGGTGCTGCGCGTGGGACTCACCGGCGTGGTCGGCGGCGTCGGTGTGCGACGAGACACCGGCCGCGCTGGCGTGCAGGGGCGCGCAGGGTTCGTGCACGCAAGGCGCGCCCGTAGCTGCGCCGGCCCATTGCAGGGGCAGGCAGAACATCAGCAGCAGGGCAAACAAGCAGGCACGCATCAAGGATAGATTATAGGGCGTCGGCTGTGATGAAGAGATGTTGACCGTGACAGCCCAACGGGCGTTCAGGGTGGCGGCGGTCATCGGTGTGCGCGGATGGTCGCCAGCAGTTCCGGCGCCACCGGCATGGGCCGAAACGCGCCAACATTCGATCGCCCGGTGTTGCCTAGCGGCAGCCGGCCCAGCAGGTGCCCCAGCGGCACCAGCAGCAGTCGCATCAGCTGCCCGGCCAGCTCGGCCAGGTCTCGCGTTCGCCAGGCCAGCCTGAGCATCAGCCCATGCGTTCGCGCGTGTGGAACCAGCCGCGTCTGCCCGAGCACATGCAGGGCTTCGAGCAGATGCCAGGCCTGGTCCAGGTCGCGGCGATCCACCCGAAGGTACGCCCGGTGCAAC
>JBEEOS010000179.1:0-3136 GCA_041191485.1 Pseudomonadota bacterium | reverse complement strand
TACCCGCGCTTCATGGAGTTTGTGGACGAGCTGCCCAAAACCGCCACCGGCAAGATCCAACGCTTTCGTCTGCGCGACCTCGAAAAGCAGCGCAGCTGATGCGCTGACTTCCGATCAGGTGTCCTTGCTGATGGTGATGGTGGGGAACTTGCTGGAAAAATCCTTGGCGCGCTCGGCCACACGAATGGCCACCTGACGCGCCAAGGCCTTGTAAATACCAGCCACCTCGCTGTCGGGCTCGGCCACCACGGTTGGGGAGCCGCTGTCAGCCTGCACACGAATGCCCATGGACAAGGGCAGGGCCCCCAGAAAGTCCAGGCCCAGTTCGGCCGCCATTTTCTTGCCGCCTTCGGCGCCAAAAATATGCTCCACATGGCCGCAGCTGGAACACACATGCATGGCCATGTTCTCGACCAGGCCCAGGATGGGCACATCGACCTTTTCGAACATGCGAATGCCCTTGCGCGCATCAAGCAGGGCAATGTCCTGCGGCGTGGTCACCACCACCGCACCCGTCAAAGGCACACGCTGGCTGAGCGTGAGCTGAATGTCGCCGGTGCCCGGCGGCATGTCCACGATCAGATAGTCCAGGTCTTTCCAGTTGGTTTGCCGCAGCAGCTGCTCCAGCGCCTGCGTCGCCATGGGGCCGCGCCAGATCATGGCGTCATCGGCATCGACCAGCAGGCCGATCGACATGACCTGCACGCCATGGTTTTCCAGCGGCTCCATGGTTTTGCCGTCCTGCGTGTCCGGGCGACCACTGACCCCCAGCATCATCGGCTGGCTGGGGCCATAAATATCGGCGTCCAGCACCCCCACGCGCGCGCCTTCGGCCACCAGCGCCAGCGCCAGATTGGCCGCTGTGGTGCTTTTGCCCACACCGCCCTTGCCCGAAGCCACGGCAATGATGTTGCGCACGCCCGGCAAGAGCTGCACACCACGTTGCACCTGGTGGGCAATGATCTTGGTGGACACATTGGCCGACACGTTGTCCACCCCGGCCACGGTTTTGGCCGCAGCAATCAAGGCCTGGCGCAGCGCCGCGATCTGGCTTTTGGCCGGGTAGCCCAGTTCCACGTCAAACGAAACGCTGCCCCCCTCCACACTGAGGTTTTTGAGCTGTTTGGTGGAGACAAAGTCTTTGCCGGTGTTGGGATCGATGACGGTTTGCAGGGCCTGCAGCAATTGTTCGGTGGTGGACATGGGGAAGGGTGTCTTGGTCAAATCAGAAAGCAGTGTAGCGACAACTCATAAAATCGGAGGTTTACAAGAAAAAATCCCTAAAGCCATGTCTGCAGCAACCCGCCAGCTTTTCGTCACCACCGCCCTGCCGTATGCCAACGGCAACTTCCACATCGGCCACATCATGGAATACATCCAGGCCGACACCTGGGTGAGGACGATGCGGATGATGGGCCATGAGGTGCACTTTGTCTGTGCGGACGATGCCCACGGCGCGCCGATCATGATCGCGGCTGAAAAGGCGGGCGTGACGCCGCAGCAGTTTGTCGCCAACATCGCAGGCGGACGCAAACCCTATCTGGACGGCTTTCACATCGCCTTTGACAACTGGCACAGCACCGATGGCCCGGAAAACCACGAACTGGCCCAATCGATTTACCTGTCCCTGAAAAAGGAAGGCCTGATCGAAACGCGCACCATCGAGCAGTTTTACGACCCGGACAAGGGCATGTTCCTGCCCGACCGCTTCATCAAGGGCGAATGCCCCAAGTGTGGCGCCAAGGACCAGTACGGCGACAACTGCGAAAGCTGCGGCGCGGTCTATGCACCCACCGAGCTCAAGAACCCGTATTCCGCCCTGTCCGGCGCCACGCCGGTGCTGCGCACTTCGGACCATTTTTTCTTCAAGCTGTCGGACAAGCGCTGTCTGGACTTTCTGGCGCAATGGACCAACAGCGGCGCGGTGCAGCCCGAGGTGCTCAACAAGATCGCTGAATGGATCGAGCCCGGCGAAGACGGCAAGCCCAAGATGGGCGACTGGGACATCAGCCGCGATGCGCCCTACTTCGGCATCGAGATCCCTGACGCACCGGGCAAGTACTTTTATGTGTGGCTGGACGCGCCGATCGGCTACCTGGCCTCGCTGAAAAACTACTTCGGCAAGATCGGCAAGGACTACGAGTCTTTCATGGCCGACCCGAAGGTCGAGCAGTACCACTTCATCGGCAAGGACATCATCACCTTCCACACCCTGGGCCTGGACCCGCTCAAGTACCTGAGCCTGGGCATGAACCCCGAGTGGCTGCGCTACTACATCGCCGCAAAGCTCAACGGTCGCAACGAGGACGTGGACTTCAACCCCGAAGACTTCCAGGCCCGCGTCAACTCGGACCTGATCGGCAAGTACGTCAACATCGCCAGCCGCTCGGCGGGCTTCATCACCAAACGCTTTGGCGGCAAGTTGGGCGAGGTCTCGGCCGATGGCGATGCCCTGCTCTCGCACCTGCGTGACGGCATTGCCCCGATTGCCGAACTGCTGGCCGAGCGCGACTATGCCAAGGCCCTGCGCGATGTGATGGCGCTGACCGACCGCGTCAACGAATACGTGGATGCCAACAAGCCCTGGGAGCTGGCCAAGAAAGAGGGCATGGAAGGCCGCCTGCACGATGTGTGCACCACCTGCATCGAAGCCTTCCGCGTGCTGACCGTGCTGCTCAAGCCGGTGCTGCCGGGCCTGGCCACGCAGGTCGAGGCCTTCCTGAACATCGCGCCCATGACCTTTGCCAATGCCAGCCAGCCGCTGGGCGCAGGGCACGCCATTGGCGAGTACAAGCATCTGATGCAACGGGTCGATCCGAAGATGCTGGAGGCGCTGTTTGAAGCTCCTGCTGCACCCGAGCCCGAGAAAGTCATTCCTGGCGGCGAAGAGATTGCCCCGCTCATCTCCATCGACGACTTCGCCAAGATCGACCTGCGCATCGCCCAGATCGTGAACTGCGAAGCGGTGGAAGGCTCCACCAAGCTGCTGCGCCTGACGCTGGACGTCGGCGAGGGCCGCATGCGCAACGTCTTCTCTGGCATCGCCAGCATGTACAAGCCCGAAGACCTGGTGGGCAAGCTCACGGTGATGGTGGCCAACCTGGCACCGCGCAAGATGAAGTTCGGTGTGTCCGAA
>JBEEOS010000178.1:0-2612 GCA_041191485.1 Pseudomonadota bacterium | reverse complement strand
TGCGCATGCGGCCCCCACCCGCGAAGCGGTCGAGGAGGCGATGGTGCAGTACATGGAGCGTGCCCACGCCGAGGACGGTTGTCCTTGGTACCCGATTGCCCGGCACATGCTGGGCCTCTACCACGGCCAGCGTGGTGGGCGCTTGTGGCGCCAGGTGTGGAGCAACCACAAGCTCAAGCCTTTGCCGCCGCGCGAAGTGTGGCAGCAAGCACGCCACGCGCTGGAACGAGGGGCCGAATTGCCGGTGGATCGGGCTGCACATGCCGAATAAGGTGTACAGCGCTCGCGCCCAGCGCTGGGCGATGGTGCTGATCTGGATGGTCCCTTTCTTGTGGACCGTCAACATTGTGGCCTCTCGCCAAGCGCCCGGCGTGGTTTCTCCGAATGTCCTGGCCTTGGGGCGTTGGGGTTTGGCGGGCGGTATTCTGGCTGCGGTCAGTGCGCGTGAATTGTGGCAAAACCGGGCCCTGTTGTGGCAACAGCGCTGGCGTTATCTTGTGCTGGGCGGATGCGGCATGTGGATTTGCGGTGCCTGGGTGTATCTGGCCGGGCAAAGCACGGTGAGCATGAATATTTCGCTCATCTATGCGTCTGCACCTGTACTGATTGCTGTGGGTTCAGTGCTCTGGTTGAAAGAGCATTTTTCCATCCGTCAGCGTTTGGGCGTGGCCCTGGCGATGTCGGGGGTGGTGCATGTGGTCGTTCAAGGTCAGTGGGGCCATTTATCGGCGGTGCGCTTGGTGCCCGGTGATTTGTGGATCGTAGGGGCGGCCATTTCATGGGCAGCTTATGCCTTGCTGCAACGCCGATGGCCCAGTGTCATGAGTTCTACGGCGCAACTGGCGGCCATGAGCATGGGCGGGGTGGTTGTCATTCTTCCATTTGCCTTGTGGGAGCTGGCGTCTGCGCATACCCCCCGCATCGGTCAACACGCTTTGGGCTTGATGCTGGTCACGGCCTTGTTGCCCGGTGTGGTGGCCTACTGGATTTATGGCTGGGCTCAGAAAGTGCTGGGTGCGAGCCGCGTGGCTGTGACCTTGTATTTGGGGCCGCTGTACACCGCTTTGGTGGCATGGGGGCTGCTCAACGAGCCCTTGGGTGGCTTTCACCTGGTCGGTGGTGTCCTGATTTTGTCGGGTGTGGCCTTGGTGATGATGGGCAAGACCCGCGCAAGCTGATCTTCAGCTTGCGGCCTCCAGGCCATTGGCAAAGTGCTCCTGCATGCGCTGAGCGCTCAGCCGGCTATCGCGGGCGAGCAGGGCGTCCATCAGGGCTTGATGCTCTTGCAAGGACTCCTGCACCCGTCCTGTCTTGAACAGGGAGTGGTGGCGATTGAGCTTCATGACCTTGCGCAGGTCCGTGACCATTTGCTGGCGCCAGCGGTTGTCTGCAGCCGACAGCAGCTGGACGTGAAATTGTTCATTGAGCTCGAAAAACCGCTCGCGATCATCTGCAGCGGCGCACAACTGCTGGTGCAAGTCCTGCAGAGCTTGAAGCTGCTCATCGCTGGCGTCTTTGGCCACCACGCCCGCAGCGTCTGATTCGAGCAGGGCCAGCAGGTGGTACACATCCCGCAGGTCTTTGTCGCTGACCTCGGTGACATAGGCGCCGCGACGCACTTTCATGGTGACCAGGCCCTCGGCGGCCAGGACCTTCAAGGCTTCGCGCATGGGGGTGCGGCTGATGCCCAATTGCTCTGCGAGCTTGAGCTCGTCAATCCAGCTGCCCGGCTCGAGCTCGCGCGTGAAGATCTTTTGCCGCATCAATTCGGCAACTTCTTCGTACAGGGCGCGGGGGGCTAGGGACAAGGCTGACATGGGGTTATTGTAAGCAAGTTAGAATATTTTGCATCAATAATTATGAATCACGATGTCGATGCATGTCATCGTTCAGGGTTAATACTGTCAAAATGAGGCCCCGTGCCCGATCAAAACAAAAGGTCTGACCATGTCTCACAAGTCCTTTGAATTCAACGTCTCCAACTTCGAAGCCTGGCAAAAAGCCGCCGCCAAGTCCCTCAAGGACAAGCCGCTGGAGAGCCTGAACTGGATCACGCCCGATGGCATCTCGGTCAAGCCGCTGTACACGGCCGAAGACACGGCCAACCTGCCCTACGCCAACACGCTGCCGGGTTTCGAGCCTTTCCTGCGCGGCCCGCAGGCCACCATGTACGCGGTGCGTCCCTGGACGATCCGCCAGTACGCTGGTTTTTCCACCGCCGAAGAGTCCAACGCTTTTTATCGCAAGGCCCTGGCGGCCGGCGGTCAGGGCGTGTCGGTCGCGTTTGACCTGGCCACGCACCGCGGTTACGACTCCGACCACCCGCGCGTGACGGGCGACGTGGGCAAGGCCGGTGTGGCGATTGACTCGGTCGAGGACATGAAAATCCTGTTCAACGAGATCCCGCTGGACAAAGTGTCGGTCTCGATGACCATGAACGGCGCGGTCTTGCCGGTGCTGGCGGGCTTTTTGTTGTCCGCCGAAGAGCAGGGCGTCTCGCAAGAGCAACTCTCCGGAACGATTCAGAACGACATTCTGAAAGAGTTCATGGTGCGCAACACCTACATCTACCCGCCCGAGCCGTCGATGAAGATCATCGGCGACATCATCGA
>JBEEOS010000177.1:0-2643 GCA_041191485.1 Pseudomonadota bacterium | reverse complement strand
CAACAGCCACACCAGGGTGACCGGAATGAAGATCTTCCAGCCCAGACGCATGATCTGGTCATAACGGAATCGCGGGAAGGTGGCGTGAATCCAGATGAACATGGACACCACCACAAAAGTCTTGATGCCCAGCCAGATCCAGCCAGGGATGAAGGAAAGCGCCGCCACTGGCGAATCCCAGCCACCCAAGAACATGACCACCGCCAGGATGGACACCAGCCACATGCTGGCGTATTCGGCCAGGAAGAAGATGGCAAAGCCCATGCCCGAGTATTCGACCATGTGCCCAGCCACGATTTCGGCTTCGCCTTCGACCACGTCAAACGGGTGGCGGTTGGTTTCGGCCACACCGGAGATCAGGTAAACCATGAAGATGGGCAGCAGCGGCAACCAGTTCCAGGACAGGAAGTTCAGGCCCATGTCGGCGAATTGACCCTTTTGCTGACCCAGCACGATGTCCGTCAGGTTCATGCTGCCGGTGACCATCAGGACCACCAGGAAACAAAAGCCCATGGCAATCTCGTAGCTCACCATCTGGGCTGAAGCGCGCAGCGCACCCAGGAAAGCGTACTTGGAGTTCGAAGCCCAGCCGGCGATGATCACGCCATAGACCTCGATGGATGTGATGGCCATCACCAGCAGCAAACCGGCGTTCAGGTTGGTCAGCGCCACTTCCGGGCCAAACGGAATAGCCACCCAGGCGGCCAAGGCCGGCATGATGGCCATGACCGGGCCCAGACGGAACAGGCCCTTGCTGGCCGCTGTGGGGTTGATCAATTCCTTGGTCAACAACTTGAGCGCGTCAGCGATCGGCTGCAGCAAACCAAAAGGACCCACGCGGTTGGGACCCATGCGCACCTGCATGAAGCCCAACAGCTTGCGCTCCCACAAGGTCAGGTAAGCCACGGCACCCATCAGCGGGGCCAGCACGGCCACGATCTTGAGCAGGATCCAGATCACGGGCCACGCCATCGTGGTCCACCAGGCATCGGCCAGCAGGTTCAGGCCGCCGTTGTACAGTGCATCGATCATGCGAGCTCCTTGGCAACACGTGCGTCAGCCGTCTGCTGCAGCGAAGCAGCGCGGCGCACGATGCCGTCGAGTTGGTAGATGGCAGCCACCACAGGCTCGCTGACCGAGCCGCCCAGACGCACATCAGCGCGGATGGCGTTGGACAGCTGCAGCGGCTGCACAGTGGCTTTGGCCAGAACCTCTTGCGAGGTTTCGAAATTGAAGCCCGGCACGTCCAGCAAATTGCCCAACACGCGCAGCACCTTCCAGGCCGGACGGGTCTCGCCACGGGGCTTGACCACGGCGTGGAAGCTTTGCAGTCGGCCTTCGGCGTTGACAAAGCTGCCAGAAGTTTCGGTGAACGGCGCGATCGGCAACAACACATCGCTGAACGCCATATTGGCCTTGAACGGGCTGAGCGTGACAACCATATCGGCCTTGTCGAGGGCCGCCACAGCCGCAGCACCGGCTGCGGTATCGAACTCAGGCTCGGTGTTGAGCAGGAGCGCGGCCTTGAGGCTGCCGTCCAGCATTTGCGCGGCGTTCTTGCCGCCGGACTGCGGCTGGGCCTTGGCCCACTGCACGCCCACGGTGTTGGCTGCCTCGGTCAGGTAGCCGACGGTGGCGCCAGTCTGCTCACCAATCCAGTTGGCCAGGGCCAGCAGACTCGACGCGTTGGCGTGGTGCGCAGCACCGTTACCCAGCAAGATGGCTTTGCGCTCGCCGCCCAGCAAGGACTTGGCAATGGCTTTGCCTTGTTCTGAGGCTTCACCCGCCACAGGCGCGGTCACACCTTTCTCTACGGCGATGGCCGCGGCCACATCGGCCAGGGCCAAAGCCCAGTCGGATGCTTCGCTCACCACAGCGTTGCTCAAAGGCATCGCCCAAGCGTCTGCCTTTGCCAATTGCTTGGCAGACACAATGGCGCTGACTTGTGCGCCCTGGCGGGCGGCCTGGCGAATGCGCTGAGCGAACAGCGGGTGATCCTTGCGCAGGTTGGACCCCACAACGAGTACACGCTGCAGCGTGGACAAGGATGCGATGCTTGTGCCCAGCCACTGAACACCCTCGCCAGTCACGAACTCCGCGCGACGCAGGCGTGCATCGATGTTGTCCGAGCCCAGCGCGCGTAACAGGTTGCCGGCCAGGTAGGCCTCTTCCACGGTGCTGTGCGGGCTGACCAGCGCACCGATGCTGGAAGCACCATGGTCACGCTGGATGTTTTTCAGGCCATTGGCCACGTATTCGAGAGCAGTTTGCCAGTCGACTTCTTTCCACTCGCCGCCCTGCTTGATCATGGGCTGGGTCAGACGTTCGTCGCTGTTCAAGGCTTCGTAGGAGAAGCGGTCGCGGTCAGCGATCCAGCATTCGTTGACCTCTTCGTTTTCGAGAGGCACCACGCGCATGACCTGGTTGTTCTTGACCTGCACGATCAGGTTGGCACCCGACGAATCGTGGGCAGCCACCGACTTGCGGCGCGACAGCTCCCAGGTGCGGGCGCTGTAGCGGAAAGGCTTGCTGGTGAGCGCGCCCACCGGGCAGATGTCGATCATGTTGCCCGACAGCTCGGAGTCCACGGTCGTGCCCAGGAAGGTTTCGATCTCGGAGTGCTCGCCGCGGTTGGACATGCCC
>JBEEOS010000176.1:0-4340 GCA_041191485.1 Pseudomonadota bacterium | reverse complement strand
GGCGCCTAAATAAACAACGGAGCGTAGGAGACAGAGCGGCCCCTTCGGGGGCCGCTTTTTTGTTGTTCTAAACTCTTCGCATGCGTGCTGCCAATACCGTCGATCCTTACCGCTGCCCTTTGTGTGGTGGCCCCAATTCGTGCGTCATGACGCTGCCCGAGTCCGAGCGTCCCCCGGGGCCCTGCTGGTGTGTGCGGGAAACCTTCAGTGCCGAGTTGCTGAATCGTGTGCCGCCGCAGGCGCAGCGCCAGGCCTGCATTTGTCCGGCTTGCGTGGCTGCCAGTCGCAAGCTGGCGCAGGGGAGGGACTGATGTGCCAGCTTTTAGGCATGAACTGCAACACGCCCACTGACATCACCTTCAGCTTCAGTGGCTTTGCGCAGCGTGGCGGCGTGACCGACCACCACAGCGATGGCTGGGGCATTGCTTTTTTTGAAGGGCGAGGCGTACGTCACCTGGTGGACCATGAAAGCGCCGCATCTTCCCCGGTGGCCGAGCTGGTCAGGCGTTACCCGATCAAAAGCGAGAACGTGATTGCGCATATCCGCAAAGCCACCCAGGGCGTGGTGGCGCTGGAAAATTGCCACCCGTTTGTGCGCGAGCTGTGGGGACGTTATTGGGTCTTCGCGCACAACGGCAATCTGAAAGATTTCGAGCCGAGGCTGCATGGCAGCTTCAGGCCCGTGGGCCAAACCGACAGCGAGCGGGCCTTTTGCTGGCTGATGCAGGAGCTGGCCAAGTCGCATGCCAGTGTGCCCAGCGTGGCCGAGCTCAGCCTGACCTTGCGCGAACTGGTGCCGCAAATTGCCAAGCATGGCACCTTCAATTTTCTTCTCTCCAATGGCGAGGCCTTGTGGGCGCATGCCAGCACCCACCTGCATTACGTATTGCGCCGTTATCCATTTAACCGCGCCACACTCAGCGACGAGGACTTGAGCGTGAATTTTGCCGAGCACACGAGCGAAACCGATCGGGTGGCGATTGTGGTCACTCAGCCCCTGACCACCGATGAGCCTTGGGTGGCCTTCGAGCCCGGACGACTCTATACCTTCCGGGACGGCGAAGTGCTCTGGTTTTCGCCGCCGTGAGGTTTTAAGCGCGCAGCGCAGCCTCCAGCGCATCAATGAACAGAGCGGCCACATCGCATCCTTGCTGGTCTGTGATCTCCTGAAAGCAAGTCGGGCTGGTGACGTTGATTTCGGTGAGGTGACCACCAATCACGTCCAGACCCACCAGCAGCAAACCGCGCGCGGACAGGATCGGACCGAGGGTTTCGGCGATCTCGCGTTCGCGCTCGGTCAGGGGCATGGCCACACCTTTGCCGCCTGCTGCCAAATTGCCGCGAACTTCGCCACCCTGCGGGATGCGCGCCAGCGCAAACGGCACAGCTTGGCCGCCAATGACCAGCACGCGCTTGTCGCCTTCGCTGATTTGCGGCAGGTACTTTTGCACCATCACGGTTTGTGCGCCACCCTGGTTGAGGGTTTCGATGATGGCGCCCAGGTTCAGGCCATCGGCGCCGACCTTGAAGATGCCCATGCCGCCCATCCCGTCCAGCGGCTTGAGAATGATTTCGCCATGCTCGGCGTGGAAGTTGCGAATGTCGGCTTCGCTGCGCGTGACCAGCGTGGGCGCGGTGAATTGCGGAAACTCCAGGATGGCGAGTTTTTCGGGGTGGTCGCGCAGGGCGGCGGGACTGTTGAACACTTTGGCCCCTTCGCGCTCGGCCTGACCCAGCAGGTGGGTGGCGTAAAAATACTCGCTGTCAAAGGGGGGGTCCTTGCGCATGAGCACGGCGTCAAAGGTCTTGAGCGCGGCGCGGCGCGTGGCCGTGACCTCAAACCAGTTGTCGGCCTGACCGGTCAGGCGGATATCGTGCACTTGGGCTGTGACGCCCTCGCCCTGCAGCCAGCGGATGTCCTGCGGCTCGCAGGACGCGAGGGTGTGGCCGCGTTTTTGCGCTTCGCGCATCATGGCAAAGGTGGTGTCCTTGTAGGTCTTGAAGGACGCGAGCGGGTCAGCAATAAACAGAATGTTCATGGATGGATCTTATTGGAAGGCGACCTCGGCAAAGCTGCGCAGCTTGCGGCTGTGCAGTTGTGCTGGCCCTGCTGTGCGCAGCAACTCCAGTGCGCGAATGCCGATTTGCAAATGCTGGTTGACCCGCTCACGGTAGAAGTGGTTGGCCATACCCGGGAGCTTGATTTCGCCGTGCAGCGGCTTGTCGCTCACGCACAGCAAGGTGCCGTAGGGCACCCGAAAGCGGAAGCCGTTGGCGGCAATCGTGGCGCTTTCCATGTCGAGCGCGACGGCACGGCTTTGGCTGAAGCGGCGCTGCGGCGTGTTGTCGGGCAGCAGCTCCCAATTGCGGTTGTCGGTGCTGGCCACGGTGCCGGTGCGCATGAGCCGCTTGAGCTCGGCACCATGGCTGCCTGTGACTTCGCTCACGGCTCTTTCGAGCGCCACCTGGATTTCGGCCAGGGCCGGGATCGGAACCCAAAGTGGCAACTCCTCGTCGGTGGTGCGCAAGCCTGCGCAATGACCCACCATCAGCCAGGCGTGTGGGCGCAGCACGGCGATGTGGTCGGTGATGTTCTTGGCGTTGGCCGGGCCCACACCGATGTTGACCATGGTGATGCCACTGTGATCTTCGCGTACCAGGTGATAGGCGGGCATTTGCGGCAGGCGAGGTGGTGCGATGCCCAGGCTGTCGTCGGCATGGGCAGGCAGTCCCACACGGCGCGTGACCACATTGCCCGGCTCTACAAAGGCCACATAGGGGCTGCCTTCCTTGGCCATTTCGGCGTGCCCCAGCGCGATGAACTCGTCGATGTAGAACTGGTAATTGGTGAACAGCACGTAGTTCTGGAAGTACGCCGGGCTGGTGCCGCTGTAGTGACGCAGACGGTGCAGCGAATAGTCGGTGCGCGCGCCTGTAAAGAGCGAAAGTGGTTGTGGTTGCCCCTGCGCACTGCGCCAGGTGCCGTTGGCAATGCTGTCGTCCATGGCCGTCAGGTCGGGCAGGTCGAACACATCGCGCATGCGGGCGCGGCGCGCGGCGCTCATCTCGCCTTCCATGTGCTCGTTTTCGGCGAAGGAAAAGTGCACCGGCATCGGCTCCTTGCTGGTGCCCACCTCCAGCTTGACGCCGTGGTTGTGGATCAGCAGCGCAAATTGTTCGCGCAGGTAATGGGCAAAGAGATCGGGGCGCGTGATCGTGGTGGCATAACTGCCCGCGCTGGCCACAAAACCGTAACTCAGCAGCTCTGTTTCGGCATCTTCGGGGGGCATCCAGCCTGTGGCGGTGTCGAGTCGCACGTAAGGGTAGCAGGCACGCACACGCCCCTGCAGGTCGTCCCCGCCCACAAAGCGCTGCATGGCGCTGCGCAGATGCTGCACGCTTTGCGTGTAGATCGCCTGCACGCGGCGCAGGGCCGCGTCGGCGTTGTCAAAGACTTCGGGGGCAATGAAGGGGGTCGGGGTATGCATGCCCCCATTGTGCATGGATGCCGTGACAGGTGTGCGGGCTGATGGGCCGACAGCAATCGACCGGTTGAATCCGCCACCCGAAGCTGCCTTTCGGACCAACGTTGTGAACGCCTCCAATGCAGCGTAAGCTGTCGTTCTGTGAGCGACGGTCTAAATCCGCACAAACCACCCTCAAACGGGTATGGCGCCATACGCGCCAAAGCGCTGAGGTGGTTTTCTGGAGAAAGGAACACCAAATGCAGAGCCCTGTCCACACCATGACCGATTTGTTTTTGCAGCTCGGCCTGCCGGCCGATGCCTCGTCGATAGCGGCCTTCATTGAGGACCATGCGGGGGCCTGCCAGACCTGCGCGCTACCCGATGCGACGATCTGGACCGACAGCCAAAGAGCGTTTTTGAAAGAGTCCATCAACGAGGACTCCGACTGGGCCATCCCGGCCGAGCAATTGACCAGCTTATTGAGCGACTGCAGCCCACCGATGCTTCAAAGCTGACGGCGCGCGCAGCTTGCGCCACGCGTCGTGCTTACATGCTGCGCCGGTACTGTCCCCCCACCTCGAACAGCGCGTTGGTGATTTGCCCCAGCGAGCACACGCGCACCGCGTCCATCAGGACTTCGAACACGTTGGTGTTGGCGATCACGGCTTGCTGCAGGCGGGCTAGCATCGCTGGAGCCTGATCGGCGTGGCGGGTGTGGAAGTCCTGCAGGCGCTTGAGTTGCGACTGTTTTTCTTCCTCGGTCGAGCGGGCCAGCTCCAGGCTTTCCAGCACTTCGTCGCCCTTGGGGTTGCGGAAGGTGTTGACGCCGATGATCGGGTACTCGCCGGTGTGCTTGAGCATCTCGTAGTGCAT
>JBEEOS010000175.1:0-2679 GCA_041191485.1 Pseudomonadota bacterium | reverse complement strand
CCAGATCGCGCCTTGCAGCCAGCCCATGTGGCGCAGGCTGTCTTCGGTGCTGTGGTCGCGGGCGTAGTGCAGCACTTGCTTGGTGCCCCAGATGGCGACGGGCGGTTTGCAGGCGATTTCTTTGGCCGCTTGAAGTGCAGCGGCCACGGCCGCTTCGTGCGTCGGCAGCACGTCATTGACCAAGCCGTGGGCTAGGGCCTTGTCGGCACTCAGGCGGCGGCCCGTGTAGGCCAGTTCTTTGACCAGTGCCATGGGCAGCAGTTTGGGCAGGCGCTGCAAGGTGCCCACGTCGGCCACCATGCCGATGTTGATTTCCTGGATGCAAAAGAACGCGTCGGCCGAGGCGTAGCGCATGCAGCAGGCGGTCACCATGTCCACCGCGCCGCCAATGCAGCCGCCGTGGATGGCGGCAATGACCGGGATGCGCAGTTCTTCGAGCAGGGTGAAGGTGTGCTGCATGTCGGTCAGCAGGTCGTACACGGCCGAGCGGCCTTCGGCGCTGCTGTCGTCCATTTGAATGGCGCTGCCAAAGGTCTGCAGGTCCATGCCCGCGCTGAAGTGCTTGCCGGTGCTGGAGATCACCAGCGCCCGTGCTGTGCCCGCTTTGTGGATGTCGGTCAGCACCTCGTGCAGCTCGCGCCAGAAGGTCGGGTGCATGGTGTTCATCGCCTCGGGGCGGTTCATCACCAGGTGGGCAACGTGGCCCTCAGTCTTCAGGGAAAAGCAGTTCAGTTTGTCCATGGTTGGTCTCCTGTGGCAAAGGGTAACGCTCTGCACCTGCGGGCGCTGTCCCCGCTTTGACCAGCGAGCCCACCCGCACGCCCAATAGGCGCAGGCGGCGTGACAAGTCCACGCGCTTGAGGCATTGGCCTGCGATCTGGCGGATCTGTTTGGCGTCGGCGGTGTATTCGGTCAGGGTTTGGTCACGCGTCACAGCCTGAAAGTTGTCGTAGCGCAGCTTGATGCCGATGGTTTTGCCTTCGTAGCCTTTGCGTTTCAGGTCGGCGGCCACTTGTTCGCACAGGCGGGTGAACACCGCGCTCAGCTCGGCGCGGTCGCGCACGGCGTGCAGGTCGCGCTCAAAGGTGGTTTCGCGGCTCATGCTGACGGGTTCGCTCTCCGTCTCCACAGGGCGGTCGTCGCGGCCCCAGGCCGCTTCGTGCAGCCAAGCGCCGTAGCTTTTGCCAAAATTTTCAATCAGCCAATGCAGTTCACGCGCTGCCAGCTCGCCAATGGTGTGGATGCCAAAGCCCTGGAGCTTTTCATCGGCCTTGGGGCCCACGCCGTTGATCTTGCGGCAAGCCAGCGGCCAGATCAGGGTTTGCAGCTCGTCCTCGTGCACGATGGAGATGCCGTTCGGTTTGTTGAACTCGCTGGCCATTTTGGCGATCAGCTTGTTGGGTGCCACGCCAATAGAGCAGGTCAGACCCGTGGCGTCAAAAATGCTTTTCTGGATCAAACGCGCCAACACCCGACCGCCCTCGCGCTGGCCACCGGGCACGTCGGTGAAGTCGATGTAGACCTCGTCCACGCCCCGGTCCTGCATGAGGGGCGCGATGTCGGTGATGATGGCCTTGAAGGTGCGCGAGTAATGCCGGTAGCGCTCAAAGTCCACCGGCAACAAAATGGCCTGCGGGCACAGCTTGGACGCTTTCATCAGGCCCATGGCCGAGCCAATGCCAAACTGCCTGGCCGCATAGGTGGCGGTGGTGATCACGCCTCGGCCGGTGTAGCCCTCGATGCGGGGGAAGAAGTCGAGCGGAATCTCACCCAGCCGCTCGGCAAAGTTTTCTTCGGTCCATTCGTCATCTGGGTAGGCCGTTTGCAGCTTGCCCAGCAGGTCGTCCTCTTTGCGGCGTCCGCCGCCGATGACCACCGGCAGCCCCTTGAGCTGCGGGTAGCGCAGCAGCTCGCAGGACGCGTAAAACGCGTCCATGTCGAGGTGGGCGATCCGGCGGATGGGCGGTGTCACGGCTGGGTGCTTTGGCCTATAGGGCGTTGCCCTGATGACAAGGCACCAAGCATTTTGTCATCGTCGGACTGGCTCCGAGGATCCAGCTTGACCAAGATGGATTCCCGATCAAGTCGGGAATGACAGGGTTGATGGTGGTGCGATCAAGTCTGAAATGACCGAGAAGGTGTCAGACCGTCGGAAAGGTGCCCGGCAACAAGATGCTTTTGTCCACGGTCTGAATATCGGTGTGGCCGCAAAAGGCCATGGTCACGTCCAGCTCTTTGTGGATGATTTGCAAAGCTTTGCTCACACCTTCTTCGCCCATGGCGCCCAGGCCATAGACCATGGCGCGGCCGATCATGGTGCCTTTGGCACCCAGCGCCCAGGCCTTCAAAACGTCCTGGCCGGAGCGAATGCCGCCGTCCATCCAGACCTCGATCTGGCTGCCCACTGCGGCGACGATGGCGGGCAGGGCTTCGATGCTGCTGGGGGCGCCGTCCAGTTGGCGGCCGCCGTGGTTGCTGACCACAATCGCATCGGCACCGCTGGCCACGGCCAGCTTGGCGTCTTCCACGTCCATGATGCCCTTCAAAATCAGCTTGCCGCCCCATTGCTTTTTGACCCAGGCGATGTCGTCCCAGTTGAGCGTGGGGTCAAACTGCTCGTTGGTCCAGGAGGCCAGCGATTTCATGTTGGTCACGGCCTTGACGTGGCCGACCAGGTTG
>JBEEOS010000174.1:0-2695 GCA_041191485.1 Pseudomonadota bacterium | reverse complement strand
GCCCCCAACCGAATCGCCAAATGGCTGGACGAGCTGCAAACCCACCAAAAGAGTGGCAACACGCTGCAAAGCTACCCCGACCAGGACGCCGTCGCCGCACGCCTGCGCAAGAACAACCCTCGCCTGCCCCCGGACCGCGCCCAGTGGCTGGCGGCGCACTGGGCACAACCCGATGCCCACGGACAGTGGCGGGTGCTGGGTGACCGGGCGCACAAGAATACCAACCCCTACCTGTACCGCCTGGACGAAACACTGGAGGCTTACCGCCACATCCAGGCCCCGGTGCTGTTTGTGCAGGCCCAGGACGACTCGCTGGCCCAGTGGTGGAAAGGCAGCTTTACCCGGCAAGAGCACGACGAACGGCTGCAACACATTGCCCATCTGCAAACCCTGACCTTGCAGGACGCGGGGCACATGCTCCAGCATGATCAACCCGAGCGCCTGGCCCTTGCTGTGGCCCAATTCCTTTATTGAGCTGCGTTCCTGGCCAATGAATATTCTTGGGGCTGCAGCCTCAATGTTTTCCTGCGGTCAACGGATTTGACGCAAGAGTGACTGCGGCATGAGAAAATCAGCGGTTTGACAGCCTACACACGAGAATTCCAATGGACGCAGAACACATCAATCAAATCGGTACAGCCCTGACAGACCTGACAGCGCGTACCGAAGATTTACGGAGGTATCTTTGACTACGATGCCAAAGCTGACCGCCTGAGAACCGTCAACGCATCGCTCGAAGATCCCTCGGTCTGGAACGACCCCAAGAAGGCCCAGGAACTGGGCAAGGAAAAAAAGTCGCTCGACAGCGTGGTGGTCACCATCACCACCTTGACGAGCGAGTTGGCTGACAACAGCGAACTCTTCGAAATGAGCAAGGAAGAAGGCGACGAAGCTGGCCTGCTCACCATCGAAGCCGAAACTGCGAAGCTCACCAAAATGGTGGAAGACCTCGAGTTCCGCCGCATGTTCAGCAACCCGGCCGACCCGCTCAACTGCTTTGTGGACATCCAGGCTGGCGCCGGTGGCACCGAGGCCTGCGACTGGGCCAGCATGCTGCTGCGCCAGTACCTCAAGTACGCCGAGCGCAAGGGCTTCAAAGCCACGGTGGAAGAAGAAACGCCGGGCGATACCGCCGGCATCAAAAGCGCCACCATCAAGGTCGAGGGCGAATACGCCTACGGCCTGCTGCGCACCGAAACCGGTGTGCACCGCCTGGTGCGCAAGAGCCCGTTCGACTCTTCGGGCGGCCGCCACACCTCGTTTGCCTCGCTGTTCGTCTACCCCGAGATTGATGACTCCATCGAGATCAACATCAACCCGGCCGATGTGCGCACCGACACTTACCGCGCCAGCGGCGCCGGCGGTCAGCACATCAACAAGACCGACTCGGCTGTGCGCCTGACGCACATCCCCACGGGCATCGTGGTGCAGTGTCAGGATGGTCGCAGCCAGCACAGCAACCGCGATGTGGCCTGGCAGCGCCTGCGCTCGCGCCTGTACGACCACGAAATGCGCAAGCGCATGGAAGAGCAGCAAAAGCTCGAAGACACCAAGACCGATGTGGGCTGGGGTCACCAGATTCGCAGCTATGTGCTGGACAACAGCCGCATCAAAGACCTGCGCACCAACGTCGAAATCTCGGCCACCCAGAAGGTGCTCGACGGCGACCTGGATGCGTTCATTGAAGCCTCTCTCAAACAAGGCGTTTGACCATGCGTGAAGGACAAGCCACGGCCATTCGCCGTGAAGACTACACCGCCCCGGCGTTCTGGATCGACACGGTCGATCTGACCTTCGATCTGGAGCCCGCCAAAACCCGCGTCCTCAACAAGATGCGCCTGCGGCGCAACCCCGATGTGGCACCGCAGCCGCTGCGCCTGGAAGGCGAAGAGCTGAACCTGGCGCGCGTGCTGGTCAACGGCGGCGGCACCTCGTTCAAGATGGACGGCAATGTACTGGTGCTGGAGAACCTGCCCGAGGGCATTGAGCCCTTCGATCTGGAAATCTTCACCACCTGCAACCCGGAGAAGAACACCCAGCTCATGGGCCTGTACGTGAGCCAGGGCACCTTCTTCACCCAGTGCGAAGCCGAGGGTTTCCGCCGTATCACCTACTTCCTGGACCGCCCCGACGTGATGGCCAGCTACACCGTGACGCTGCGCGCCAACAAGGCCCTCTACCCGGTGCTGCTGAGTAACGGCAACCTGGTCGAGCAAGGCGATCTGGAAGACGGCCGCCACTTTGCCAAGTGGGTGGACCCGCACAAAAAACCCTGCTACCTGTTCGCCCTGGTGGCTGGCAAGCTGGTGGCGCGCGAGCAGCGCATCCGCTCGCGCTCGGGCCAGGAGCACTTGCTGCAAGTGTTTGTGCGCCCCGGCGACCTGGACAAGACCGAACACGCGATGAATTCGCTCATGGCCAGCGTGGCCTGGGACGAAGCACGCTTTGGCCTGCCGCTTGACCTGGAACGCTTCATGATCGTGGCCACCAGCGACTTCAACATGGGGGCCATGGAGAACAAAGGCCTGAACATCTTCAACACCAAATACGTGTTGGCGAACCCGGCCACCGCCACCGACATGGATTTCGGCAACATCGAAAGCGTGGTCGGTCACGAATACTTCCACAACTGGACCGGCAACCGCATCACCTGCCGTGACTGGTTCCAGCTCTCGCTCAAAGAAGGCCTGACGGT
>JBEEOS010000173.1:0-2697 GCA_041191485.1 Pseudomonadota bacterium | reverse complement strand
CACACGTACCTGCGGGTCCAGCGCACGCACGCTGATCTCCAGCCGTGCCTGATCGGCGATCACATTGTTGGCCTTGCCGGCCTGTATGGCGCCCACGGTCACCACTGCCGGTTGCAGGGGGTCCACATTGCGAGAGACCACGGTTTGCAGCGCCATGATGAGCGAAGCGGCCGCCACGATGGGGTCATTGGCCCGGTGCGGCATAGCGCCATGGCCACCCTGGCCTTGCAGCGTCACGGTCAAGTAGTCGGACGAGGCCATGGTGGGGCCACTGCGAAACACCAGTTGGCCCTGAGGAAAGCCAGGTATGTTGTGCATGGCAAAAATGCTGTCGCAGGGAAACTGTTCAAACAAACCGTCCTGCATCATGCGCAGCGCGCCGCCGCCGCCTTCTTCGGCGGGTTGAAAAATCAGATTCAGTGTGCCTGTCCAATGGGTGGAGACGGCGAGTATTTGCGCAGCGGCCAGCAGCATGGCGGTGTGGCCATCGTGACCGCAGGCGTGCATGAGGCCGGGTTTGCAGCTGGCCCAGTCTGTGGTGTTGGCTTCCTGAATCGGCAGGGCGTCCATATCGGCGCGCAGGCCAATGCGTGTACCTGAGCCACCCCTGACCATTTGACCCACAACGCCGGTGCCACCCAAACCTGTGGTGACGGCGTAGCCCCAGTGGCGCAAGCGCTCAGCAACCAAGGCGCTGGTGCGATGCTCTTCATAGGCCAGTTCCGGGTTTTGATGAATGTCCCGGCGCAAACCGATGAACTCTTCAATCGCTTCTTCGCTCAGTCTGTACACCTTGTCTCCATGATTTTTATCAATGTGCTTGCATCGTAGAAGTCAGAATTGTTAAAGTCCAATGCATTAATCATCAATAACCTATAACTTTGACGTTGCTTTATGACCCTCACTCAACTCAAGCATCTGGTGGCCCTGGCCGAGCTGGGCTCGTTCGCTCAAACCGCCAAAGCGGTGTTCCTTACCCAGCCAGCACTGACGCGCAGCATTCAGGCGCTGGAAGATGAGCTGGGTGGAAAACTGTTTGACCGCATGGGCAGGCGCATCAATCTGACGCCTTTTCGCCACGAGGTGCTGGCGCGTGCCCGTGTGCTGGTCAGCGATGCAGATGCCCTCAAGCGTCTGGGTTCCGGGCTGGACAAGGGTTTGACGGGCAAGCTGCGCATCGGGCTGGGCTCGGGGCCAGGCGTGTTGTTTGCCGGACGCCTGATGAATTTCATGGCCCAGAACCATCCTCAGGTGCAGTTTGGCGTGTCGCGGGGCAATACCGAGTCGCTGCTGCGCATGCTCAAAGAGCAAGAGATCGATGCGGCGATTGTCGATATTCGGGCCATGCGTCCCTCCGCTGAATTCGAGGTAGACCATGTCTTTGAGGTGGCCGCAGGCTTTTTGGTCAGGCCAGGGCATCCCCTGCTCAAGAAAAAGAGCGTCACGCTGGAAGAAATCAGGCGCTTTCCTTTGGCCTCCACGCCCTTGAGTGACGAGGTGGCTCGCATGCTGATGGGGCTGTACGGCCCCCAGGCCAATCCGGAGGACATGGTGACCTTGCGCAGCGAAGAGACCAGTCACATCGTCGATGTCGCCCGAAGCAGTAATGCGGTGGTCCTGAGCATCATGGCGGCGGGGCCGGGACTCCTGCTCTTGCCCGTCAAACCTGAAATGACGGGAACCGCCAAATTTGGCCTGGTGACCTTGTCCAAGCGCCACCAAGCCCCAGCCCTGCGCATTGTGCATGCGCAGTTGCCGGGGTGGATTGCAGAGATTCAGTCCGTGTAGGCGTCCAGCGGCACGCAGCTGCAAAACAGGTTGCGGTCGCCGTAGACGTTGTCCACCCGGCCGACCTGCGGCCAGTACTTGACGCTCCCCGGCACACGGCCTTTCAGGGCGCCGCCGATTTCGCGCGAGTACGGACGGTCCCAGTCGGCTGCCATCAGGCTGCCTTCGGTGTGCGGCGCGTGCTTGAGTGGGTTGTTGTCCTGCGGCCAGGTGCCGTTTTCAACCTGACGGATCTCTTCGCGGATGGCGATCATCGCGTCGATGAAGCGGTCCAGCTCTTCCAGCGTTTCGCTCTCGGTGGGCTCGACCATCAGGGTGTTGGCCACAGGGAAGGACAGGGTAGGCGCGTGGAAGCCGTAGTCCATCAGGCGCTTGGCCACGTCTTCGGCCATCACGCCGCAGCTGTCCTTGAAGTGGCGCAGGTCCAGAATGCACTCGTGGGCCACATGGCCGTTGTCGCTCGCGTACAGCGTGGGGTAGTGCGGTGCCAGGCGTTTGCTGATGTAGTTGGCGGCCAGGATGGCGGCTTCGGTGGCGTGCTGCAGGCCATCGGCGCCCATCATGCGGATGTACATCCAGCTGATGGGCAGGACCGCAGCGTTGCCCAAAGGTGCTGCGCTGACGGCGCCCACGCCGTTGACCTTGACGCCTGCTGTGGCATGGCCCGGCAGGTAAGGCACTAGGTCTTCGACCACGCAGACAGGGCCGACGCCGGGGCCACCACCGCCGTGCGGGATGCAGAAGGTCTTGTGCAGGTTCAGATGGCTCACGTCACCGCCAAACTCGCCGGGTGCGGCCACGCCGACCAGGGCGTTCATGTTGGCGCCGTCCACGTACACACGGCCGCCGTGCTGGTGCACCAGTTCGCACAGCTGCTTGACCTGCGTCTCGAACACGCCGTGCGTGCTG
>JBEEOS010000172.1:0-2842 GCA_041191485.1 Pseudomonadota bacterium | reverse complement strand
CGAGCTGCTGAGCCTGACCCGCCCCGACGTGATCCGCGACATCCACGAAGGGTATCTCGCCGCCGGGGCCGACATGATCGAGACCAACACCTTTGGCGCCACGACCATTGCCCAGGCCGATTACGACATGCAGCACCTGGCCCGCGAGATGAACCTGCAGTCCGCAAAATTAGCCCGCGCTGCCTGCGACAAGTTCTCCACCCCCGACAAGCCGCGTTTTGTGGTCGGTGCACTCGGCCCCACGCCCAAGACCGCCAGCATCAGCCCCGACGTGAACGACGCCGGTGCCCGCAACGTGACCTTTGAAGAGTTGCGCGCCGCTTATTACGAGCAGGTTGAAGCCCTGGTTGAAGGCGGCTCGGACGTGCTGCTGGTCGAAACGATTTTTGACACGCTCAACGCCAAGGCGGCGTTGTTTGCCATCGAAGAATTCTTCGAAGCCAGCGGCCAGCGTCTGCCGCTGATCATCAGCGGCACCGTGACCGACGCCTCCGGCCGCATCCTGAGCGGCCAGACCGTGACCGCGTTCTGGCACAGCGTGCGCCATGCCCAGCCGCTGGCCATTGGGCTGAACTGCGCGCTGGGTGCCACGCTGATGCGCCCGTACATCCAGGAGCTGAACAAGGTCGCGGGCGACACCTTCATCAGCTGCTACCCCAACGCTGGCCTGCCCAACCCCATGAGCGACACCGGCTTTGACGAAACGCCCGAAGTCACCAGTCGCCTGCTGCACGAGTTCGCTGCCGAAGGCCTGGTCAACATTGTGGGCGGCTGCTGCGGCACTACGCCCGACCACATCGGCGCGATCAGCAAGGCGGTTGGCCCGCTGGCCCCGCGCAACGTACACGGCGGGTTTTTCTACAAAGAAGCGGCCTGATCCCTCTTGTAGGTCGGACCTTCAGGTCCGACATGGCTGACGGTGTGCCGATGTTTTGGGTGATGTCGCTTCGCGAAGCGATGGATGTCGGACCTGAAGGTCCGACCTACGGGGATCGGTGCTTGATTTTGTAGGTCGGTGGCTTCAGCCCCGACAAGCTGTACTCAACCTTCCAGCAGTAACCTGCGCAGCTCAGCCAGCTCCTGCGCGCTGAGCCCAATCGCCCCGTGCAGGTAGTCACGCATGCCGCCATGCTGCGCGTCCACTTCATCAAACGCCGCATGCAAAAATTCGGGCTGCACTTGCCACAGCACTTGCATCACATGCGGATGGCCCTTGCCTTCCAGGCGCGAGTCTCTGCGGTACAGCTGGTTGGTCAGCAAATAGTCGTGCTCGATCGTGTCGCGCTGCACGCCCAGCGCTGACAGCAGCAGCGCCGCCGCAAAACCCGTGCGGTCTTTGCCTGCGGTGCAATGAAATACCTGCGGTGTGGGCTGCTCCAGCAAATGTTTCATGAACCGCCCGTAAGTGCCCGCGTTTTGGTTCACAAAATCGCGGTAGGTCTCGCGCATCAGTTCCACCGTCTCTTCGGTGGTGGGCACCACCCCTTGCGCCACCAGTGCCTGCATGCGGGCGATCACCGTGGGCTCAATGGTCAGGGCCACGCGCTCAACGCCTGGAATGGCGTAAGGCGTCGCGGTGTACTCGGCCACCCCCCGAAAGTCCAGGCTGTGCTTCACGCCCAGCGCCTGCAAGCGCGCCACATCGCTGTCGCTCAGCCCCGCCAGATGGTCCGAGCGAAACACCTGCCCACGCCGCACCCGCTGCCCGTCCGTGGTCATATACCCGCCCAAATCGCGGAAGTTGGAGGCGCCTTGGAGCAGAGCGTATGAGTTGGTGGCAAGGGTCATGGTGTCTTCAATGTGGATGCCTCATTGTGCGTTTTTCAAACCATCCAACCTGTCATCTTGGTGCAAAGAGGGTTTTAACGTTCCCTTTCAGGTGTCCGGTTAAAATCCCAGCCTCCCAAGGAGCGTTGCAGCCCGCCGCCTGATAGGCGCAGCAGGTCAGGCTTGGGGCCGTTCAATGTCTGAATGTTTTGCACAACGACGCTCACCTGTAAGCCCAAGGTGAGCCTGTGTCTGTTGTCGCGCCCAAATTCGTTTCCGTGCCCCCCATGAAGTTGTCCGGTCTGGAGCCTGTCTCCATCGGCGAGGGGTCGCTGTTTGTCAACGTGGGCGAGCGCACCAACGTGACCGGCTCCAAAGCCTTTGCCCGCATGATTTTGAACGGTCAGTACGAAGAGGCCTTGGCCGTGGCGCGTCAGCAGGTCGAAAACGGCGCGCAGGTGATCGACGTGAACATGGACGAAGCCATGCTCGACAGCCAGGCGGCGATGGTGCGCTTTTTGAACCTGATGGCTGGTGAGCCCGACATCGCCCGCGTGCCGGTGATGGTGGACTCCAGCAAATGGTCGGTCATCGAGGCCGGTCTGCGCTGCATCCAGGGCAAGGGCATCGTGAACTCGATCAGCATGAAAGAGGGCGTGGAAGAGTTCAAGCGCCAGGCCAAACTGGTCAAGCGCTATGGCGCCGCCGCCGTGGTGATGGCCTTTGACGAAAAAGGCCAGGCCGACACTTACGAACGCAAGATTGAGATTTGCGAGCGCGCTTACCGCGTGCTGGTCGACGAGGTGGACTTTCCGCCCGAAGACATCATTTTTGACCCCAACATTTTTGCCATCGCCACTGGCATCGAAGAGCACAACAACTACGCGGTGGACTTCATCGAAGCCACGCGCTGGATCAAGGCCAACCTGCCCGGTGCCAAGGTGTCGGGCGGCGTGTCCAACGTGTCCTTCAGCTTCCGGGGCAACGACCCGGTGCGCGAGGCGATCCACACCGTGTTCCTGTACCACGCCATTCAGGCGGGCATGGACATGGGCATCGTCAACGCGGGCATGGT
>JBEEOS010000171.1:0-2874 GCA_041191485.1 Pseudomonadota bacterium | reverse complement strand
CAGTTCAATTTTTTTCATTTTGTGATCATCGATTCATTCCATACTGCTGGCAATTCTTGTTCACACCCCAAAACGGCTACTGCCCAAAGTGCTTGGAGTGTATCCGTCCGGCGAACCCCATCCTGTATTCGGCCTGACTGTGGTAGATACTGTGAAGGCATAAACTGCCGCCCATGAGATCGAGCCAGACTGTTTTAGACCGCGAGATGTTTGTGCAGGCCCTGCGCCACATGGGCGAGGAAGACCTGCTGTTTCTCAACCGGATGGTGCTGGAGCGCTTGAATCTGCTGGCTCAGGCCAGAAGCACGGTGCAGCTGGCACAGTTTGCCGAAGGTGATCGAGTGGAGTTCACCACTCAGGACGGCAGCATCAAACGCGCCGTGGTTGTTCGCCTGAACAAGAAGACGGCCAGCTTGCGCACCGATGATGCCCAGAACTGGAAGGTCTCGCCCGTCCTGTTGCGCAAGGTGCCCGCCAGCTGAACTGGTGGCCACTCAGGCGCTGGCTGGCTGCCAGCGATGCGGCAGCAACTCCAGGATGCGGCTATTGGGCCAGCTGGGCAGCTTGTCCATCACGTCCTTGAGGTAGGCGTGCGGGTCATGACCATTGAGTTTGGCCGTCTGGATCAGGCTCATGACGGCGGCGGCGCGTTGGCCCGCTCTGAGTGAGCCAGCAAACAGCCAATTCTTGCGGCCAAGGGCGATGGGCCGGATTTGGTTTTCCACCCAGTTGTTGTCGATGGGCAACTGCGCGTTGTCCACAAACACCGTCAGCGCCTGCCAGCGCCGCAGGCTGTAGTCGATGGCTTTGGCTGTGGCCGAGCCTTCGGGCACTTTGGTCCTGTTGTCCGTGAGCCAGCTCTTGAGCTTGTCAACAACGGGCCTGCTTTGCTGTTGGCGCATGCGCAGCCGCTCGTCGGCCGGTGCGCCTTGCATCTGTCGCTCGATCTCGTAGAGCTGGCCAATTTGTTCGAGGGCCTGCACCGCAATCTGGCTTTGGTTGGCCTTGTGCAGTTCAAAGAACTTGCGCCGCGCGTGCGCCCAGCACCCGGCCTCTGTGATTTGCTCGCCGATCAGCTGTTTGTAGCCCGCAAAGTCGTCCACCAGCAGCGTGCCACTCCAGTCCTCAAGGAATGCACTGGCATGCTTGCCTGCCCGGCTTTCGCAGAAGTCGTAGACCACGGCCTTCATCTGTTCATGCCGCCCCGGTGTGTAGGCCCACAGGTAGGCCCGGTGTGTCTTGCCATCACGCTCGCTGCCCCTCTTGAGCACCTGCACCGGCGTCTCGTCGGCGTGCACCACGGTGTGTGCCAACACCTCCTTGCGCAGCGCATCGACCAAGGGCTGCAGTTGCACGCCGCAGCTGCCCACCCAGTGCGCCAGGGTTGAGCGGGGGATCGGCACGCCAGCGCGGGCGTAGATGGCTTCCTGGCGATACAGGGGCAAATGGTCGGCGTACTTGGCCACCAGCACCTGGGCCAGCAGGCCACTGGTGGGGATGCCTTTGTCGATGATGTGGGCTTCCACCGGTGCCTGCTTGAGCGTCTGGCAGCAGGCACACACCCACTTGCCACGCACATGGCGGTGCACGGTAAACACGCCGGGCGTGTAGTCCAGCTTCTCGGCCACGTCCTCGCCGATGCGGCGCATGGGTTCATTGCAGCACTCGGTCACTTCGGGTTCGTGCGCAAAGCTCTGGCGCGGCAGCTGTGCGGGCAGGCTCTGGCGTTTGGGCTGCTGGCGTGGGGCACGCTCGGCCTCGCTCTTGAGCTGTTCGACCTCTTCGTGGACCGCCTGCAGGTCTTCTTCCAGATCGTCTTCGAGCAAGTGGCGCTGGTCGGTGTGCAGGGCTTCGGTCTTGGCGGCGAACTTCAGGCGCTTGAGCAGCGCCATCTCGTAGGCGAGCTTGTCGATCTGCGCTTGCTTGTGCTTGATGTCGGCAAGCAGGCGCTGCACCAGCGCCCGTGCGCCTTCGTCCAAACCCTGCAGATCGACCTGTTCATCCATGGCCACTATCGTCACCGATGTGGACCCGTTTGCCCATCAGCACATTCACGAATTGCACATGCACAGACAGGCGTTGAAGGTCACAGCACCGTGATCACGCCAGCCTCGCCCAGCCGCCGCCAGGGCAAGCCAATCACCAGCGCCTGCAACTGCTCGGCGCTGAGCAACTGGCGTGCATCTGCACCTGCACCGCCCCAGACGAACTTGCCCTGGTTCAAAGACCGGGCCGCCAGCCACACGCCAAATCCGTCATGCACCAGCACCTTCATGCGGTTGGCACGGGCATTGGCAAACAAGTAGGCGTGGTGCGGGTGCGCCGCACCAAAGACCTGCACCACCCGCGCCAGCACCGTGTGCATCCCCGCTCGCATGTCCAGCGGTTCGGTAGACATCCAGATGGCATCCACCCGGATCACCGCAGCACCTCGCGCAGCAGCGCCCCACAATCGCTGACGGCGCAACTCAGGCTGACCACCAGCTCGCCTCGTTGCAGAAGAACCTGCACAGGTGCCGGCGCCACGGGCGCTGATGGGGTGAGCGATGACATGCCATCAGGCAACTCCAGCGCGAAGAACGGGGCAGGTGCATCAGCGCTGAGCTGCGCCGTAAAGGTCTGCGCCAACTTGGCTTCGCGCAGCCAGCGGTGAACCATGTTGGCGTGCAGGCCATGCGACAAGGCCACACCGCCCACACTGGCGCCAGGCTGCGCACACTCGCCCATCACCTGGGCCTTGAAAGCCTTGCTGTATTCCCGTCGGCGCGGCCGACTCTCGTTTGCAAACTGTTCCATCGTCTCCACGATCCTCCCATCGTGGACACGATGCCCGCTTCAGATCATTGCTTCAAGATGGGTTCGCCGGACGGATAC
>JBEEOS010000170.1:0-2901 GCA_041191485.1 Pseudomonadota bacterium | reverse complement strand
CAAATGATGACCCCCACCGAGATCGCCGGCTTTGTGCTGGGCTTGGTGATGGTGGTCTGCAGCATCCGCGAGCTGCACTGGAGCTGGCCGCTGGCCATCGTCAGCGCCCTCCTCTACTTTTTTGTGTTCAAAGACAGCCTCTTGTATGGCGAAGCCGCTTTGCAGCTGGTGTTTGCTGCGCTGGCCCTGTGGGGCTGGTGGCAATGGCTGCGCACGGGTGACGATGCCCAACCGGCTTTGGTCATTCAGCGCTTGTCACGCAAGGGCTGGAGCCTGGTCGTGCTGACCTCGGTGCTGTTGTGGCCCGCTTTGGCCTTGCTGCTGCAAAACTTCACCGACAGCGATGTGGCCTGGTGGGACGCGCTGCCCACCGCCTTGAGTCTGGTGGGCCAAGCCCTGCTGGGGCGCAAATACATCGAGAACTGGCTGGTCTGGCTGGTGGTCAACGTCATCAGCGTGACTCTGTTTGCCTACAAAGGCCTGTGGCTCACGTGCTTGCTGTACGCGCTTTTCACGCTCATGAGCGTGTGGGGCTGGAGGGCTTGGCAAACCCGCATGCAGGCACGCGCATGAGCGTGCGCCGCATCGCCATCGTCGGCGCAGAAAGCACCGGCAAGTCCTGGCTGACGCAAGCACTGGCCGAAGTCATTCGCCTGCGTGGGCACACCGTGCACACGGTGGACGAGGTCTTGCGCAACTGGTGCGAACGCGAAGGCCGCACACCCCAAGCGCATGAACAACTGGGCATTGCTCGGGCGCAGGCGCAAGCCGTGGAACAAGCCGCGCCAGGCTGGGTCATCTCCGACACCACCCCGCTCATGACCGCGGTGTACAGCCACATGCTGTTTGAGGACGACAGCCTGTACCCCATGGCTTTGGCGCACCAAGCGCAGTACGACATCACGCTGGTCACCGGGCTGGATTTGCCCTGGGTGGCCGATGGCCTGCAACGCGATGGCCCCCATGTGCGTGGGCCGGTGGACACCTTGGTGAGGCAAGCGCTGGCGCGTGGAGGAATCGCCTTCCGTGTGGTCTATGGGCAGGGTCATCAACGGCTGAACAACGCCCTGCTGGCTTTGGGTCTGCACGGCGAAGACGACACAGCGCGTGAATTGCGGGAGCAGGCTCAGTTCAGCATCAACCAGGGCCGCACCGTCTGGCAATGCAACGAGTGCAGCGACCCCGATTGCGAACACAAGCTGTTCACGGGCCTGCTGGCGCAGCGGTCAAGCTGAACGCTGCAGGTCGACGGCTTCAGCCCCGAGATGAAACCTGAGCCGAAGCGAACATAGTCGGAGCTAAAGCTCCGACCTGCCAACACATCAGTGGACCGAGCCGCCTGACAAGTCCGCGCTCAAACCTGTGAACAGCCCTGCCGCGTCCACGGGATCAAAGCGGTATTCGGCACCGCAGAAATCGCAACCCACATCCACCTGACCGCGCTCGGCGATGATGCTCTCCACCTCTTCGGTGCCCAAGCTGCGGATCATGTTGCCCACGCGCTCACGGCTGCAACGGCAAGCAAAACGGGGACCTGTCTCACCGATGAGCGGCTCAAAACGGGCCAACGGCTCTTCCCAGTACAAGCGGTGCAAGATGGTTTCGGCATCCAGTGTGAGCAACTCTTCGCGCTTGAGGCTCTTGGTCAAGATCGCGATGCGGCTGAAATCTTCGCTTTGGCCCAGCGCCGCTTCGCGCTCCACCGAATCAGACTTGCCCGCCAAATTGCCCTCGCCTTCGATCGGCAGGCGCTGGATCAGCAAACCGGCCGCCACCTTGTCATCGGCCGCCAGCACCAGCACGGTGTCCAGCTGCTCGGACTGCAGCATGTAATGCTCCAGCACTTCGCTGATGTTCTCCAGCTTTTCGCCCTGGTCACCAAACAAGGGGACCACGCCCTGGTAAGGTTGTTGCCCAGGCAAACGGTCTTGCGGGTCCAGCGTGATGGCGCAGCGCCCCTGGTTGTTCACGTTGACCATCTGGCTCAGTGTCGCGTCATCGGCCACATCCCCCACCTGGGTGCAGGTGGCACGCAAACTGAAATCGGGCTGCACTTCGACCACGCCCAGCTTGACCGGACCGTCTCCAAAAATCTGCAAGACCAAAGCGCCATTGAACTTGATGTTGCCCTGCATCAACACACCGGCAGCGGCCATCTCGCCCAGCAATTGGCGCACGGGTGTGGGGTAAGCCCCGGTTTCGGAGTTGGCCGCGCGACGCGCCAGGATGTCTTGCCAAGCATCGGTCAGGCGCACGAGCATGCCGCGCACCGGCAGGCCTTCAAAAATGAATTTATGGAGTTCGGACAAAGTCAATTCACCGGCCAGTTGGCCAATCCTCAAAAGTTAACAAGACAAAAATCAGCCGATCTTCTTCAGACCGGCTTTGAAGCGCTGCGCATTTTGAACATAGTGACGAGCGCTTTGGCGCAGGCCTTCGATCTGTTCTGCACTCAATTCACGCACCACCTTGGCGGGGGTGCCCATGATCATGGAGCCATCTGGAAACTCTTTGCCCTCGGTCACCAAAGAGCCTGCGCCCACCAGGCAGTTCTTGCCGATCTTGGCGCCGTTGAGCACCACTGCGCCAATGCCGATCAGCGATTCGTCACCAATGGTGCAGCCGTGCAGCATGACCATGTGGCCCACCGTCACGTGCTTGCCGACCTTGATCGGTTTGCCGTGGTCGGCGTGCATGACACTGCCATCCTGGATGTTGCTGCCCTCGCCGATGTCGATGGTTTCGGTGTCACCTCGCACAGTGACGCCAAACCAGACGCTGGCGTCTTTGGCGATCTTGACAGCACCCATGACCTGCGCCGAGTCGGCAACCCATGCGGAGTCGGCCACTTCGGGGGTGTGCGCGTCGAGTTGGTAAATGGCCATGTCTGTCTCCTGAGGG
>JBEEOS010000169.1:0-2904 GCA_041191485.1 Pseudomonadota bacterium | reverse complement strand
TCATGCAGGTGGGCGACTTGAACACCACCCCTGATTGACCATGGCGTTACTGCAGATTTCTGAACCGGGCCAGTCGCCCGACCCGCACCAGCGCCGCATTGCGGTGGGCATTGACCTGGGCACCACGCATTCGCTGGTGGCTTCGGTGCGCAACGGCGTGGCCGAATGTCTGCCCGACGACGATGGCCGGGTGATCTTGCCGTCTGTGGTGCGCTTCATCCCGGGGCAGGGCCGTCAGATTGGTTTTGACGCCGTGCAGTCTGCCGCCAGCGATCCGGTCAACACCATCGCCTCGGTCAAGCGCTTCATGGGGCGTGGCCTGCAAGACATCGCTGACCGAAGCAAGCTGCCTTATGAGTTCACAGCCAGTGAACAGGGCATGCTCAGCATCCAAACCGTGCAAGGCCCCAAGTCGCCCGTGGAAGTCAGTGCCGAAATTCTGGCCACGCTGCGCTACCGCGCGGAAGACACCTTCAACGACGACCTGTACGGCGCGGTGATCACAGTGCCCGCCTACTTTGACGACGCGCAGCGCCAAGCCACCAAAGACGCCGCGCAACTGGCGGGCCTGAACGTGCTGCGCCTGATCAACGAACCCACAGCAGCGGCCATCGCCTATGGTCTGGACAACGCCAGTGAAGGCGTCTATGCCGTGTTCGATCTGGGTGGCGGCACCTTCGATATTTCCATCTTGCGTTTGACGCAAGGCGTGTTCGAGGTCCTGTCCACTGGCGGTGATTCCGCATTGGGTGGCGACGATTACGACCAAGCCCTGGCCGATGCCGCCATGGCCCGCCAGCCTGCCTTGCAGGCGGCCACGGCTGAGGACAAAACCGTGCTCAAGGCAGCAGCCCGTGCTGCCAAAGAAGCGCTCACCAACGCCGACGCGGTCACGCTGAATGCCGCCTTGTCCACCGGCAGCTTGTCGGTGCAAATCAGCCGTGCCGATTTTGAGCAAGCCACCCAAGCCCTCACGGCCCGATGCGTCACGGCCGTGCGCAAAGCGCTGCGCGATGCGCAGCTGGCCAAAGACGATGTGCAAGGCGTCGTCATGGTGGGCGGCTCTACCCGTATGCCGCAAATCCAGCAGGCCGTGGCCGACTTTTTTGGTCAGGCACCGCTCAACAACCTCAACCCCGACGAAGTCGTGGCCTTGGGCGCGGCCATTCAGGCCAACCAGCTGGCGGGCAACAACGCCGCTGGCGAGTTGCTGCTGCTCGATGTGATCCCGCTGTCGCTGGGCATCGAGACCATGGGTGGTTTGGTCGAGCGCATCATCCCGCGCAACCAGACCATCCCCACTGCCATGGCGCAAGACTTCACCACCTACCAGGATGGCCAGACCGCACTGGCACTGCATGTGGTGCAGGGCGAACGCGATCTGGTGCAAGACTGTCGCAGCCTGGCCCGCTTTGAGCTGCGCGGCATCCCGCCCATGGCCGCAGGCGCTGCCCGCATCCGCGTCACCTTCACGGTGGACGCCGATGGCTTGCTGAGCGTAGGGGCCAAAGAACAAATCAGCGGGGTGGAGGCGCGCATTGACGTCAAGCCTTCGTATGGCCTGAGCGACGACCAGATCGCCACCATGCTGCAAGAAAGCTTCACCACCGCCCAGGCCGATATGAAAGCCCGTGCGCTGGTGGAAGCCCGTGTGGACGCCGACCGCATGCTGCTGGCCACGCGCAGTGCCTTGGCCGCCGATGGCCAATTGCTGAGCGATGCCGAGCGTGCCCGCATCGACGCCCTGATGGCCACTTTGCAAGCGGCCGTTCAAACCGAACAAGACGCCAAGGCGCTGGAAGACTGCACCCAGGCGCTGGCCAAAGGCACCGAAGCCTTTGCTGCCGAGCGCATGAACCACAGCATTCAGAAGGCCCTGGCTGGCCAAAATATCCAGTCCTTGTAAAGTCCGACCTGTACCGAATCCAAAGCCACCTATGCCCGTCATCAAAATCCTGCCCCACCCTGAGTACTGCCCCAACGGCGCAGAAATCACGGCGCCTGCGGGCACCAGCATCTGCGAAGCGCTGCTCGACAACAAAATCAACATCGAGCACGCCTGCGATATGAGCGCGGCCTGCACCACCTGCCATGTGGTGGTGCGCGAAGGCTTCAAAAGCCTCAACGAGATGGAAGAAACCGAAGAAGACCTGCTCGACCGCGCCTGGGGCCTGGAGCCCAACTCGCGCCTGAGTTGCCAGGCCTTTGTGGCCAAGCAGGATCTGGTGATCGAGATCCCGCGCTACACCATCAACCACGCCAAAGAGCTGCACTGAGCGAAGGCGAACAAGCATGCGTCAAATCGTTCTGGACACCGAAACCACCGGCCTCTCAGCCGAAGGCGGCGACCGCATCATTGAGCTGGGCTGTGTGGAGCTGTATGCCCGCAAGCTCACCGGCAACAACCTGCATTTCTATTTCAACCCAGAGCGCGACAGCCACGAAGATGCGCTTAAGGTGCACGGCATCAGCAACGAGTTTTTGCGGGACAAACCCAAGTTTGCGCAACTGGCCGACGAAATTCTGGATTACCTGAGCGACTCGGAACTCATCATCCACAACGCCGCGTTTGACATCGGCTTTTTGAACAAAGAGCTGGAGCGCGTGGGCAAGAAACCACTCAAGGCTTATGTCAGCGGCGTCATCGACACCCTGGCCATGGCCAAGGAAATGTTCCCTGGCAAGCGCAACAGCCTTGATTCGCTGTGCGACCGCCTCGAAGTCGACAACTCCGGCCGCACCTTGCACGGCGCTTTGCTGGATGCCGAATTGCTGGCTGATGTGTACATCAACATGACGCGCGGCCAAGAGGCCTTGCTGATTGATGCGGGCCAGGATTCAAGCACCGATGCATCCGGGGTTTCAGTACAAGTGGACTTGACCGGTTTTGTTTTGCCAGTGTTG
>JBEEOS010000168.1:0-3893 GCA_041191485.1 Pseudomonadota bacterium | reverse complement strand
TCGGCGTAGTAGCCGTGGTCGATGTCGGCGATCGAGAGATTCGCCTTGTAGATGGTGGACTTGAGGGCCATGCTGGGCCGATCAGACGCGGCGCGCCAGCTCGGCGGCCTTGCCGACGTAGGTGGCGGGCGTCATGGCCAGCAGGCGATCCTTGTCGGCTTGCGGGATCTCCAGGCTCTGGATGAGTTTGTGCAGATCCGCCGCCGTCACGGTCTTGCCGCGGGTGACTTCCTTGAGCTTTTCATACGCACCCTGCACGCCATAGCGGCGCATGACGGTCTGGATCGGCTCGGCCAGCACTTCCCACGACGAATCCAGGTCAGCGGCGAGCGCTTCTTCGTTGAGTTCGAGCTTGTTCAGGCCGGTCATGAGCGAGGCGTAGGCCAGCGCGGTGTAGCCCAGGCCCACACCGATGTTGCGCAGCACGGTCGAGTCGGTCAGGTCGCGCTGCCAGCGCGACACGGGCAGCTTTTCGCTCAAGTGCTTGAGCACGGCGTTGGCCAGGCCCAGGTTGCCTTCGGCGTTTTCAAAGTCGATCGGGTTGACCTTGTGCGGCATGGTGCTCGAACCGATTTCGCCGGCCTTGAGCTTTTGCTTGAAGTAGCCCAGGCTCACATAGCCCCAGATGTCGCGTGCCAGGTCGATCAGGATGGTGTTGGCGCGCGCGGTGGCATCGAACAGCTCGGCCATGTAGTCGTGCGGCTCGATCTGGATGCTGAAGGGCTGGAAGGTCAGGCCCAGGCCCCAGTCGCTGCTCTGGCCTTCGCCCAGCTCGGGCGTCTCGACCACCTTACGGGCAAAGGCTTCCCAGTCGAAGTCGGGCCAGGCCGAGAGGTGGGCGTTGTAGTTGCCCACGGCGCCGTTCATCTTGCCCATGAGCTTGACGGCGGCGATCTTCTCGCGGCAACCGTTCAGACGCACCACCACGTTGGCCAGCTCCTTGCCCACGGTGGTGGGGCTGGCGGTCTGTCCGTGGGTGCGACTGAGCATGGGCACGTCGGCAAAGGTGTGGGCCATCTCGCGCAGCTTGGCGATGATGCCATCCAGACCGGGCAGCATGACTTCGGCGCGGGCATGCTTGATCTGCAAGGCGTGGCTGGTGTTGTTGATGTCTTCGCTGGTGCAGGCAAAGTGCACGAACTCAGCGTTCTTTTCCAGCTCGGCGTGGCCTTTGAATTTGGATTTGATCCAGTACTCGACCGCCTTGACATCGTGGTTGGTGGTCTTTTCAAACTCCTTGATGGCGACGCCATCGGCCTCGGAGAAGTTCTGCACCAGGCCTGCAAGGTGAGTGCGTGCTTCTTTTGAGAGCGGCTTGAATTCTTGAAAGCCAGCATCCGACAAAGCGATGAACCAGGCGATTTCGACCTGCACACGGCGATGCATGTAACCCAGCTCGCTGACCAGGGGACGCAATTGGTTGACTTTGCTGGCGTAACGACCATCCAGCGGCGAGAGGGCGGAAATCGGGGAGAAGTTCATGTGCACATTTTACGGCCCCCCCTGGAAACCCTTGCCGACAGGTGACAGCCTGTGTAAGGACAATTCCCATAGAATCATTCGTAATATTTGATTTCCACAAATGCAATGAAATTAATTGGCGCCATCACCAGCCCCTATGTGCGCAAAGTGCGTATCGTGCTGGCAGAAAAAAAGCTGGACTATGAGTTCGTCACGGAGGACGTCTGGGCTGCCGACACGCGCATTGCCGAGTCCAACCCGCTGGGCAAGGTGCCCTGCCTGATCATGGATGGGCAAGAAGCCATGTTCGACTCCCGCGTGATCGTGGAATACCTGGACACGCTCTCGCCCGTGGGCAAACTGATTGCGCCTTCAGGCCGCCCGCGCGCCGAAGTGAAAACCTGGGAGGCCTTGGCCGATGGGCTGCTGGATGCGGCCATCCTCGCGCGCCTGGAAGCCACCTGGCCCGGACGCGCCGACAGCCAGCGCAGCCAGGCCTGGATTGATCGGCAAATGGGCAAAGTGAATGATTCGTTGGCCGCCATGTCGCGTGGCTTGGGCGACAAGGCTTTTTGCTCCGGCATTTACCTGAGTCTGTCCGACATTGCCGTGGGCTGCGCGCTGGGTTATCTGGACTTCCGCTTTCCGCAGCTGGACTGGCGCAGCTGTCATCCCAATTTGCACAAGCTGATGGACAAGCTGATGCAGCGCCAAAGCTTCATCGACACCGCGCCTCCTGCTGCCTGATTCGGTTGCGGGCCACTGCAGGACTGCAGGCCCAGGCCTTGTCTTCAGCGTTCGCCCAGAACGTGCGCCCACAAATGGCTGATGGCTTGCTGTTGTTCGCGCACGCCCGTCAAGGCCAGTTGGGTGGGGTCTTCGTTGAGTCGACTTGTGTGCTGCAGCTGACGTAAACGTCGATAGGCATCGGCCGCGCGCTGGCCCATGCCAGGCAGGAGCAAGCCCGATTGTTCGGCGCGCTGGAGCAAGGCAATGTTGCCTACGTTGGCGCGCAACTCGGGGTGCGCCGCTGCATGCAAGAGCACCAGATACTGCACCACAAACTCGGCATCAACCATGCCGCCCGGGCTGTGCTTGACGTCAAAGCTGTCGGTAGGCACGGTATGCGCCTGCTGCACGCGTTGACGCATGGAAACGATCTCGCTGCGAAGGGCTGCAGCATCGCGCGGGGCGCAAATCACCGCTTCACGCACACGCTCAAAAGCCGCTCGCAAATGGTCCTGCCCCAGCACAAAACGCGCTCGCGTCATGGCCTGGTGCTCCCAGGTCCAGGCGGCATTGCTGCCGCGTTGCTGCTGGTAGTCGGCGTAGGCCTCAAAAGGCGTGACCAGCCGGTTTTGACGGTCATCCAGTTGATCAGCTTGCGGGCGAAGGCGGCGTAAATTTCCTGGGCTTGTCCGTGCGTGTCTTCATACACGAACACAATGTCCAGGTCGCTGCCATAGCCGAGCTCCTTGCCTCCTAATTTACCGTAGGCAATCACGGCCAGTTGCGGTGTGTCCTGGTGGCGTTGCCGTAAGCGCTGCCAGCACCAGTCAGCCGCCACCTGCAGCACCGCGTCAGCCAAGGCACTGAGGTCATCAGCCACTTGCTCGACCGTGAGCACCCCTTCCACATCGCGGGCCAGTGTTCGGAACTGCTCTGCATGGCATGCGCGGCGCAAAAGGTTGAGCAGGCTCTCCTCGTCATCTTCTGCGGTGCGTGCCAGGGCATGTTTGCGGGCATTGAGCTCGGCGATAAATTGAGCAGCGTCGAAACGGGTGGAAAACAGATCACCCCCCGCCAACTCATCAATCACCCCTGGGTGTCAGATAACTTTCGCGCCTGAGCAGGGGCTCCAGCCAGTCGGTCATGCGCAGCACCGCTTGTGTGTCCACCCGTTGCTCTGCCAGCCATTGGGCGGTGCGCTGCAACAAGCGCAACAGGCGTGCGAGCGCCTCTTCGCTGAGTGCCTGCACGCGTGGGTTGTGCGGCCAGCTGTCCAGATGTTCGCGCACCTCTGGGGAAAAAGCGTCGAAGACCGCACCCCACTGTGGCTGGTTAGATGAGGCAGCCTTGCCGTTGCCGTTGCAGGACTTGCACGGGCGATCGCCGCCGAGCAACACATCGAACTCTTGCGCCACCAATTCGCGATGCGCATCCAGCGTTTTGAAAAAGCTGCAGACGTCGGGCAAGCCCAAGGTCTGCGCGATCCAGGCCAGGTCCTCGTCCGATGTGGGCAACACATGGGTTTGCTGGTCATCCAGGTATTGAATGCGGTGTTCGACCTGACGCAAGAAGACATACGCCTGCGCCAAGGCCTGTGCTGTGGCTTGCGGCATCAAACCGGCGCGCGCCACGCGCTCGAGCGCATCCAGCGTGGGGCGCGTGCGCAGCTCGGGAAACTGCCCCCCGCGCACCACTTGCAACAG
>JBEEOS010000167.1:0-2995 GCA_041191485.1 Pseudomonadota bacterium | reverse complement strand
GGATGGGCCGTGGGCAATTCGACCGCCTATCAGGAGCCGTGCGCAAAACCGTGCCCGACGATGCCGAATGGCGCAGCCTGAAATACCTCGTGTTTGACGTCTGGGGGCGCAGCGAACCGTTTGTCCAGCGTGTGGGTGTGCTCACGCAAGCCGTGTCGGCCGCCAAGCTGCCGTGGTTGCAGGCGGTGCCGCACAGCCGCTTGGAGGATGCGGCGGCATTGCAGGTGCGTTTGCACGAGGTGGTGGGCCAAGGCGGTGAAGGCCTGGTCTTGCACCGTGCCGATGCGGTGTGGCAATCGGGCCGAACGGAGGCCTTGTTCAAGCTCAAGCCGCAGCCCGATGAAGAAGGGCGGGTGCTGGGCTACCAGGCAGGCAAGGGGCGTTTCGAAGGCTTGACGGGTGCGCTGTTGCTGGAGACGCCGCAAGGCCAGCGTTTTGCATTGGGTTCGGGTCTGAGCGCCGCCCTGCGGCGCGATCCGCCGCCTGTGGGGGCTTGGGTGACTTACCGTTACCGTGAGCGCACGCCCTCAGGTCTGCCGAGATTTGCTTCTTTTTTGCGGGTGCGGCAGCCAGAATGAACAAGGGCGCCTTGCGGCGCCCTTGTTGATGGGGTCAGCAGACCATCAAGCGAAGACGCCTGCCGTCTCCTGCATGCGGGCCGACACTTCACCCAGCTGGTGCAGGGTGTCGCCAAAGGTCATGTCCAGCTGCGTCAATTTCTTGAAGTAGTGGCTCACGATGTACTCGTCCGTGACGGCAATGCCGCCGTGCAATTGCACCGCTTGTTGGCCAACGAAGCGCATGGACACGCCCAGCTGGTACTTGGCACGGGCCAAGGCGCGGCGGCGTTCGTCGGCAGGCGCGTGCAACTTCAGGCTGGCGTAGTAGCTCATCGAGCGGCCCAACTCCAGCTGCATTTTCATGTCGGCCACGCGGTGGCGCAGGGCCTGGAAGCTGGCGATGTTCACGCCGAACTGCTTGCGGGTGTTCATGTAGTCCACGGTGATGGCCAAGGTCTTGTCCATCACGCCCACGGCTTCGGCGCAGGTGCAAGCAATGCCGATGTCCACGGCTTCTTCCAAAGCGGTCAGGCCGTTCAGGGTGATCAGTTGGGCGGCGGCCTTGTTCAACACCACTTCGGCGGCGCGTGAGCCGTCTTGGGTGATGTAAGCCTGGGTATTCACGCCGCTGTCGCTGCGCTCGACCAAAAACAGAGCGATTTGGCCGTTCACGGTGGCAGGCACCACGAAGGCGTCTGCCTGGTCGCCAATGGCCACCACGCTCTTGGTGCCGCTGACGGTCCATGCACCGCCCGCTTCGCTGGCAACTGTTGCGCAGCGGCCCAGTTGGTAACGGGCACCGCGCTCTTGCTGCGCCAGCACCACGATGGCTTCGCCTGCGGCCATGCGCGGCAACCAAGCGGCTTGCAGGGCAGCAGGGGCGTGGGTTTGCAGCGTGGCGCTGCAGATCAGGGTCTGGGTCAGGGGCTCGAGCACGATGCCGCGGCCGAGCTCTTCCATGGTGACCATGGCCTCGGTGGGTCCCATGCCCATGCCGCCGTGGTCTTCGCTCACATACAGGCCCGTCAAGCCCAGTTCGGCCATCTCGCCATAGGCGGCGCGGTCAAAACCGCCCGCAGCGACGATGGCGCGGCGGCGCTCAAAGTCGTAGCCCTTGTCCACCCATTTGCGCACCGCGTCGCGCAGTTGTTCTTGGTCGTCAGAAAAATCGAAATCCATGTGTGTCTCCTTAACCCAGAACTGTCTGGGCGACGATGTTGCGTTGCACTTCGTTGCTGCCACCGTAAATGGTGGTCTTGCGCATGTTGAAGTAGTTGGCCGCCAGGGGTGCGTTGGCCACCACGCCGCCTGGGAAGTTGCCTTGCCAGCCTGCGTCCATGGCCTCGAAAATGAAGGGCAGGGCAAAGGGGCCCGCGGCTTGCATCATCAGCTCGGTGTAACGCTGCTGGATTTCGCTGCCCTTGATCTTCAGGAGACCTGCGATGTCGAGTGAATTTTTGCCCGACTTTTCGGCGGACAACACACGCAGCACCAGCATTTCGAGGGCGACGATGTCCACTTCGAGCTTGGCGATTTCGTCACGGAAGCGCAGGTCGTCGTACACGTCTTCGGCTTTGGCGATGCGCTTCAAACGCTCGAGTTCGCGCTTGGCGCGGTTCACGTCGGCGATGTTGGTGCGCTCATGGGCCAGCAGGTGCTTGGCGTAGTTCCAGCCCTTGTTTTCTTCTCCGATCAGGTTTTCAGCGGGCACTTCAACGTTGTCAAACCAGACTTCGTTGACTTCGCATTCGCCATCCAACAGTTTGATAGGGCGCACGGTGATGCCGGGCGACTTCATGTCGATCAGCAAGAAAGAGATGCCGGTTTGTGGCTTGCCTTCGGTGCTGGTGCGCACCAGGCAGAAAATCCATTCGCCATATTGGCCCAAGGTGGTCCAGGTTTTTTGGCCATTGACGATGTATTTGTCACCCACGCGCTCGGCGCGGGTTTTGAGGGATGCCAGGTCCGAGCCAGAGCCCGGTTCGCTGTAGCCTTGGCTCCACCAGACTTCGCCACTGGCGATGCCGGGCAAAAAGCGCTGCTGCTGCTCGGCATTGCCAAAGGCCATGATCACCGGGGCCACCATCACGGGGCCAAAGGGCACCACGCGGGGGGCGCCAGCCAGAGCGCATTCTTCTTCGAACAAATGCTTTTGCACGGCGGTCCAGCCGGGGCCGCCAAACTGCGTGGGCCAACCCCAGCCCAGCCAGCCTTTTTTGCCCAAAATTTTGGCCCAGCGCTGCATGTCCTCACGCGTCAGGCGCATGGCGCTGTGCACTTTTTGTGAAATGTCGGCGGGCAAGTTTGCCTTGACCCAGGTGCGGATCTCGTCGCGAAACGCGAGTTCTTCGGGGGTGAATGCCAAATCCATGGGGGAATTTCTCCGTTGGGGTAAGTGTTTTTGTAGTGCGGTTCAAACAAAATCAAACGACCGT
>JBEEOS010000166.1:0-3616 GCA_041191485.1 Pseudomonadota bacterium | reverse complement strand
CGAAAGCTGCGCGGCGCATTGGACATTTCGCCGCACGCCACCGCCACTCAAATCGTTGATGGCGTGTGGGACATTGGTCGGTATAAGAAGCGGCCGGTGTTGCTGGCTCGCCGTATCGATCTGGTCGAGCGGCACGGGCTACGGATTTTCCATGGACCCGAGCCACGCAGCCAAAGCTGGGTGATCACGCCACGGCCTTTGGTACGGCAACCATTGGATCCGCTGGCGGGGATGGCTACGTGGTGGCAGCTGGAAGACCGGTTTGCTCTGCACGGCATGGCGTTACGGTTGCTCGGTGACGATCCTGATGTCATGGTTGACTCTAAAGAGATGATCATTCCGGTGGCAATCCATGGTCCGTTCAGTCACGACTTCGCTTGGGTGCATTTGGCGGACTGGCCGCACGGCCCCATTCGTCTGACTGAGGCTCAGGCGAGGTTGTTTGCCACGCTTTGGAATCACCGGCATCAAGCCCAGTCAGCCGAAGTACTTATGCGGCAAGCGGGATTGGCCAGCGATAAACCGAGATAAACCGATGGATGTTTTCAAGGTCAAGGCCGCAAATCGTGGTGATCCCCTGTACGAGGGGCCGATTCATGCCTATGAACAACTGGTCAGCAGACAGCGCCGTTTGGGTTTGTATCAGCTGACCTGGGTGCAAAGTAATGCCTGAGAGGTTTTGATCTAACAAATAATGTGACTTCTAACATCGGCGATGTTAGATGGCGGTATTTCCGTGCAGTTTTCCAGCTTCTAGGCAGGAAGTGGGTGGCTGCTCATTTGATGTGACTCTCAAACGCAGGCTTGAAGTCATTGAGCTCATGCGGCTGCAGTCCAACCTCTGTTGAGATAGCCACATCTTTCCAGCGCTTGACCGCTGTGGTCACTTCTTCAAGGATGGATTGCGCATGTGGCTTGGACAATTCAAAGCGGGCGGCTTGATCCAGCAGTTGTTGGATCGAGGTGATCGGACCGCTGTCTTCACTGAGCCAGGTTTTGGATTCCGGATCCTTGTCGGGAAAAGGGTTCAGATCAAACGCAGGGGCTAGCCGCCACTGGTTGTTGCCGCTGTACAGGAACCCGATGTTCTGCAGGTGATCATCCACGTTCGTGATCAGGTGGTTGAACACCAATCGTCTCCACAATTGCCTGGCGTCATCGATGAAGTTCTCGCACTTGGAACGCATTACATCGATGATCTCCGTGTACGAATGTTCATCGTCGCGGTTGGCTTGCAACAGCGTTGCACCTGAGATGTAGGGGATACGGTTTTGTTCAGGTGTGCGGTCAAAGCGACGAATCATGGCAACCGGCTGGTCCTGAACCATCACGATGCGTGCTTGCGCGGTATCAATGCCTGCCAGTTGGGCTAGCCTTAATGCCAGCACCTCACCACGTGTGACAGCACGCTCATCGTTCACGCTGGGAAACTTGCCCAGTGACAAAGCGCCATTTGAATCCAGGATGGTGCATTTGGGGCGCATACCTCCAAGGGATGTTCCTTTGCCCTGAAGGTAGGCCAAGTCTTCGGCCGTTTCTTTGCTGACTTCCACCGCACGGGATGCAAGGAGGATTTTTTCCAGCTCCAGAAACGCAGGTGTTGACCGAGCGCCATCGGCCACGCTGCGCAGATAGTGCCCGCTTTCATCTCGCAGTCGCAGTGCGCCCACCCGGCTGAAATCATCCACGCAAGCGAGGTAGTCCGCTTCGGTCAGTGGCCCCAGCGATGCATCTTTGGCACGAGCCTTGGCATGTGCGCGTGCGATCACCCGCCGTCCCCACGCGTCAGGTTCGGTATCGGCCAAGGCCAAGAAGAAGCACGTGTCGTTCTTGGTGGGGGGCTTGCGAAGTTGGTAGCCGCTTTGGCGGATGATGTCGGGTGAGACATCAAAGAACTGCGCATCTGCCAGCCATTCGTCGCTGTAGGCGAATTGAGAAAACTCCCGTTGACCGTCCTTGACGAAGATGAGCCGCCCCAGCGGCTTTTCTGCCTTGCCCAGAAAGACATCCATCTGGGTGCGCGTTGGAGCCGGTCTGGCGGTGGGTTTGGCAGCAGGTTTTGTGGCCATCAGAACGCTCCAGATTCGGGTGATTTGCGGGACTTGCGCACCCGCTGGGGCAATTTTTCATCCATCAGCGTCAGGCCGATGGTGTCTTGAGGCGTGTCGAGCAACTGATTGAGCTTGTCCAGCTCCCCGAACACCTGCAAGGCCCTGGCAAGGTGAACCATGGCGGTCCCTGGGTGGCCAGCTTCCATTCGCCGCACGGTATGGGCAGACGCGCCGATCCGTTCAGCAAGATCTTCCTGTGTCAGGTGTCTGCGCCGACGGGCAAGCGAAATTGCCTGACCGAGTCGGGTCAGGCTGCGTGCAACTGGCAATGGTGGTGGGGATAGAGATTTCATTTAAGGCGCATTTTATGGCGCTTTAAAAATTTTAGCAATGTATATATGAGTGTTTATTTCCGTGAATGCAGAAATTTACTTTGGTATTGGTCGGAAATTTACTTTGCTATTGCAGGTGCTCCAAGCAAAGCGCCAAGCTCATCAGACACCAGGCCAGGATCAAGGAACTGGAGATATCGCCAAAGTTCCTTGTTCAGTTCCTTATCAGTTCCCCATTGATTTTCTGAAATAGCAGCGTTGTCCCTCAACTCTCTGAAAGGAGTGACCCATGCTGCTAGCAACACCAGCGCTTTCAACGCTCAACCCCTTGAGCGTCATGGCCCCAGAGCCATACATGCCCCCACGGCAAGTCCTGAGCGAAGCCGATTTGGCCTCGCGATGGGGCATGAGCCCCAAGACCCTCCAACGTTGGCGAATGGAAGGGCGCGGCCCCCATTACTTGAAGCTGGGCAAGCGGGTGAACTATCCCCTCAATGCCGTGATTGCCTTCGAGAACTGCGTCCAGCACGTCTCCACCTCACAACGAGCAACTGCCTAAGGAGCCACCCCATGAATCACCTCCAATTGCAACAGGCGGCCCTGCCTGACCTCTCCGAAAGCCAGATCAGCCGACTGCCCAAAGACCAGCTGGCTCATTTCAGCAACGCGGTGCAGCAGCTCCGTGACTGGACGCAGCAGATGCGCGGCCGAATTAATAGAGGCATGGAAATCCGCTACGCCGAGCAGATTCGCCATGCCGACAGCCTTGGTCAAGACGAAGCTGCCAGATTCCGCATCGATGACGGTGACCTGCAGATTGATGTCTCGCAGCCTAAAGAAATCGTCTGGGACCAGAAGCACCTGTCTGAAATCGCAGAACGAATGGTCGTTGCCGGTGACCGCGTACAGGATTTCATGCAGGTCCAGTTCTCGGTGGCCGAGCAGGACTACGCCCGCTGGCATCCACTGCTGCGCGCGGCATTTCAGCCAGCCCGCAAGGAACTCATCACCGAGCCCACCTTCCAGATTCGATGGGTAGGCGATGTCCAGCTCTGAGCGCCCAAAGCCTTCATCTTCACCCCAACACCACCAAACAAAGGAGATTTCTCAATGAACCACGACAACCACCACCAGGCTGCATGGTCTGATTTCAATGACGCCGATGCCCAGCAAGGCGAGTTCAACCTGATCCCCAAAGGCACCCAGGCCCTGGTGCGCATGGCCATCAAACCC
>JBEEOS010000165.1:0-3115 GCA_041191485.1 Pseudomonadota bacterium | reverse complement strand
TAGGGAGCCACCGACCGGAACCAGGGCACAAAAGTGAAGTTGAAGACAGTGGACATGGGCGATCAAGCGTCTTGGGCAATGTGGGCGTGGGGCTGGGATAATCCGCAGCTGCTCTTGCATTGATTTTCACAGAAGTTTCAGCTTTGTCAGCCACCCCCCTCCAAATCGATTTTCCCGACAGCCTGCCCGTCTCCGGCAAACGCCATGAGATCATGGATGCTCTGGCGCAGCACCAGGTCATCATCGTCTGTGGCGAAACCGGCTCGGGCAAGACGACGCAGCTGCCCAAGATTGCGCTGGCCATGGGCAGAGGCAAGGCCAACGCCAAACCCGGCGAGAAACCCAGGCTCATCGGCCACACCCAGCCGCGCCGCATTGCCGCCAGCAGCGTGGCCAAGCGCATTGCCGAGGAATTGAAGACCCCGCTGGGCGAGGTGGTGGGCTACAAGGTGCGCTTTCAGGACCGCCTCTCCAAAAACGCCTCGGTCAAGCTGATGACCGACGGCATCCTGCTGGCCGAAACACAGACCGACCCGCTGCTGCAGGCCTACGACACGATCATCATCGACGAGGCACACGAGCGCAGCCTGAACATCGACTTTCTGCTGGGCTACCTCAAGCAGATCCTGCCGCGCCGCCCGGACCTGAAGATCATCGTCACCTCGGCCACCATTGACGCGGACCGCTTTGCGCGCCATTTTGAAAGCCGCAAGGGCCCGGCGCCGGTCATCATGGTGTCTGGCCGCACCTTCCCGGTGGAGCAGCGCTACCGTCCTTTTGAAGAGTCGCGCGATTACGACCTGAACGACGCGATTGCGGACGGTGTGGACGAACTCTGGGCGGGTGGGGCAGGGGGCGACATTCTGGTGTTCTTGCCGGGTGAGCGCGAAATCCGTGAAGCCGCTGACCACCTGCGCAAGCACCTGGCCCACCATGCCTGGACGCGCAATGCCGATGTGCTGCCGCTGTTTGCGCGCCTGAGTCAGGCCGAGCAGGACCGGGTGTTCGAGACGTCCAACGGTCGCCGCATCGTGCTGGCCACCAACGTGGCTGAAACGTCATTGACGGTGCCGGGCATCCGCTACGTGATCGACGCAGGCACCGCACGCGTCAAGCGTTACAGCCTGCGCAGCAAGGTCGAGCAGCTGCTGATCGAGCCCGTCAGCCAGGCCGCGGCCAACCAGCGCGCCGGCCGCTGTGGCCGCGTGGCCAACGGCATCTGCATCCGGCTGTACGACGAAAAAGACTTCACGGCCCGCCCGCGCTTCACCGACCCGGAAATCCTGCGCTCGTCGCTGGCGGGGGTGATCCTGCGCATGAAGAGCCTGCACCTGGGGCAGGTGGACGACTTTCCGTTCATCGAAGCGCCCAGCAAACGCGCCATTACCGACGGCTACCAGCTGCTGGCTGAACTCGGCGCGGTGGACGATGCGAACGAACTCACGCCGATTGGCAAGGAACTCTCGCGCCTGCCGCTCGACCCCCGTGTGGGCCGCATGATCCTGGAAGCGCGCCATCGCAACGCGCTCGATGAAGTGCTCATCATCGCCAGCGCCCTGAGCGTGCAGGACGTGCGCGACCGACCTTTGGAGGCGCAAGCCCAGGCCGACCAGCAACACGCCAAGTTCGACGATGAAAAGAGCGAGTTCAGCGGCTACGTGCGCCTGTGGCACTGGATTCATGAGGCACGCGGTGGTGAGCATCAAACCCACAAACTCAGCAACCGCCAATACGAACAGCTCCTGCGCCAGAACTTCATCAACGTGCGCCGCGTGCGCGAATGGCGCGACACGCACAGCCAGCTGCACACCGTGGTGGCCGAACACGGCTGGAAGTTGAACACCCAGCCCGCCAGCTACGAGCAGCTGCACAAGTCCATGCTTGCGGGCCTGCTGGGCAACATCGGCTGCAAGCTCGAAGATGAAGACGTTTACCTGGGCGCGCGCGGCATCAAGTTCCACCGCCACCCGGGCGCGCACCTCAAGAAGAAACCCGGCCGCTGGATCGTGGTGGCCGAACTGGTGGAGACCACGCGCCTGTTCGGCCGGGGCATTGCCAACATCGACCCGCAGTGGCTCGAAGAGGTGGGCGCGCACCTGCTGCGCAAGCAACTGCTTGACCCGCACTGGGAAAAGAAATCCGCCGAGGCCGTGGCCTACGAACGCGCCACGCTCTACGGCCTGATGGTCTACAACGGCCGCCGCAAGCCCTATGCCACGGTGGACCTGCACGGCGCGCGCGACATCTTCATCCGCCAGGGCCTGGTCGAAGGCCAGTGGGAAACCAAGCTGCCTTTTCTGGCCGCCAACCTGCGCATGGTCGCCAAGGTCGAAGAGCTGGAGCACAAATCGCGCCGCCAGGACGTGCTGGTGGACGACGAGCTGATCTATGCCTATTACGACGCGCAGATCCCGCAGGACGTGTGCAACGGCCGCCTCATGGAGCCGTGGTGGCGCGAGCAGGCCAGCACCAACCCCAAGTTTTTGCACCTCACGCGCGAAGAGCTCATGCGCCACGAGGCGGCGGGCATCACCACCCAGGCCTTTCCGAAAACCGTGCGCCTGGGCGGCGTGGACTGCGCCGCCACCTACCTGCACGAGCCGGGCGACAGCCGCGACGGCGTGACAGTGACTGTGCCCCTCTTCGTGCTCAATCAGGTGAGCGAAGAGCGCTGCGAATGGCTGGTGCCCGGCATGCTCAAGGACAAGATCCAGGCCCTGCTCAAAAGCCTGCCGCAAAAACCGCGCAGCCGCTTCGTGCCGCTGCCCGAAAGCGCTGCCCGCCTGGCTGAAGAACTGAGCGCCCCCGAGGTCTTTGGCACCGGTTCGCTGACCGACGTGCTGCTCAAGAAAGTGCGTGATGAAACCAGCCTGGACGTCAAACGCGCCGACTTCAAGCTCGACATGCTCAGCCCGCACCTGTTCATGAACCTGCGCGTGGTCGACGAACACGGCCGCCAACTCGGCATGGGCCGCAACCTCGGCGCCCTCAAGGCCGACTGGGGCAGCAAAGCCCGAGGCGCCTTCCAGGCGCTCGCACAGATTAAGCCCCAGCTGGTCAATCCTGCAGAGACGCAGGTGCTGGCGTCGAGCGGCCAGGGGCAGCGGCCGACGAT
>JBEEOS010000164.1:0-3212 GCA_041191485.1 Pseudomonadota bacterium | reverse complement strand
TGCCCGAGTCGACTCAGACTCGGGCACAATCCACAGGCCGGACGCCCTTTGGGCTCCGGCCTTTATCTTTTTTGTCGTGGAGCACGTTTGGTGGACGCATTTCTGACTGCGCATTTTTGGGTGGCCGTAGGCCAGATCATTTTGATCGACATTTTGCTCGGCGGCGACAACGCGGTGGTCATTGCCCTGGCCTGTCGCAAGCTACCCGCAGCACAGCGCACCCAAGGCATTTTGTGGGGCACCGTAGGCGCTATTGTGTTGCGCGTGATCCTGATTGCATTTGCGCTGACCCTGCTGCAAGTGCCCTTCCTCAAGCTGGTCGGCGGTGCACTGCTGATCTGGATCGGCGTCAAGCTCCTAGCCCCCGAAGACGAAGACGAACACAGCAACATCCAGGGCAGCGACAAGCTTTGGGGCGCTGTGAAAACCGTGATCGTGGCCGACCTGGTCATGTCCATTGACAACGTCATTGCCATTGCCGGGGCCGCACAAGGCGCCGGTGAAGAGCATCAACTCTCGCTCGTCATTTTTGGCCTGCTGGTGAGCATCCCCATCATCGTCTGGGGCAGCCAGCTCGTGCTCAAACTCATGGACCGCTTCCCGATGATCATCACCCTTGGCGGCATGCTGCTGGGCTGGATTGCCGGCACCATGAGCCACAGCGACCCTGCCGTGGTGGACTATCTGCCGCAAGACAAGTCCTGGCACTACGCCGCCGGTGTGCTGGGGGCGTTGCTGGTGTTGGCGCTAGGCACGGTTCTCAAAAAACGAGCCACAAACGAAGCCGCCAGCTGATGGAGCGCAATGTCCTGCACGCAGGACTCGCGTAATATCTCACCATCTACTTTCAGGGACGTCGATATGCAAAAACAACAAGGCCTGACCCTCATCGAACTGATGGTCGTGATCGCTGTCATTGGCATCTTGGGCGCGCTGGCCCTGCCGGCCTACCAGGACTTCACCATCCGCGCCAAAGTGGCCGAGATCGTGCTGGCCGCTGACGGCTGCAAGACCGCCGTGACCGAGATGGTCAGCTCTTCTTCGCAAGCCGACATCTCTGCCGACCTGCCCCGCGCCTGCGAAAGCCAGAGCAGCAAATACGTGACCAGCGTCACCGTCACGGCCAACGGCGTGATCACCGTCACCGGCAACCACGAAGCCCTGCGCGGCAGTACCAGCGCCAGCGCCAACGCGATTGCCCTGACGCCTTTACTGGCGGGTGATGCCGTGCTCAGCGGCAGCACCGACGGCGGCAAGGCCATCGCCGGCTGGCGCTGCGGCCCCGCAGACAGCAACCCCATGCCCGCCAAGTACCTGCCCTCTTCCTGCAAAAGCGTCTAAGCCCCCCCACTTTGCGAGTCTGAAGTCATGCGCGTCAAAAGCATTCTGTCCGAAGTCAAACTCGTCATTGCAGATCTTGAAGTGCCTCTGGGTGACGAACTGCGCTCCAGCCCTACGTTGTGCGCCTTGATCGGGGAGGGCGATGAGATGAAAGTGGTGCCGCTGAACACGCCAGATGGACGGCCCATCTTCATGAAAATGGAAAATGCCCTGGACATCAAGCCATGACCGAAGCGGAATTTCGGCAATCCACGGCCAGGGACTTTGACGAAGTTGTCCTGCGGCAGTGGCCTGCCCATGCCGTGGTTCCCGAACACAGTCACCCATTTGCACTCAAGGCGATGCTGATGGAAGGTCAGATGTGGCTCAGTGTTGATGGCATTGAGCGCGCCATTGAGATCGGCGAAACCTTCGAGCTGGCGCACGGGTATCCGCATGCCGAGCGCTACGGCCCGCAAGGTGCCGCTTATCTGGTGGCCATTGCGCGTTGACCCTGCGCATCGGGCCATCCATAGCTGTTTTTCCGTTGTAGATGTGCCAACTTGACCCCTTGGGAATAGAATCCCAAAATAGTCCAAATTCACATCATGGGAAAAGATACACCCCTCGTCAGCGCCGAAGAACTGGATGCCTTGATCAAAGGTTGGGGGCCAGTTGGCCATTCGGTTGATCGATTTTTCCCGGTCCGCTTCTGGATTTTGATCACAGTAGCGGCGATTTACACTTATTTAACGCTTTTTGACGCCGACAGGATGGCCTCAAGGGTGGCAAGCGATCCTGTCGAGATCACCCGTATTGCCAACTATCTGTATTTTCGCGGCTGGTTTTTGCTAGGCGCAACTGCCGTACTGATCTACGCTTACGCCAAAAACTGGTACCTCGGCATCATGTCATTGTGCACGTTCATCATTGGCGTTGCCAACTTGCTCTCCGACATCTTTAATATTTACTGGGACGTCTTGGCCAGTCCAACCCCCGCCTTCACCGTCATGTTACTGGTGCGTGTCACAGCGCTTTGGCTGGTGTTTATCAACTTGCGACATGCGTCAAGTCTGCCCGACGGCGTAGACCGCTTCAACATTTTGCTGCCCTTCAGAAAAGCAACGTAAGTACAAGGCGCCAGCTCAGGCCGTCCAGTGCCCCGACTTGCCGCCTTTTTTCTCCAACAAGCGCACGTCGGAAATGACCATGCCCCTGTCGACGGCTTTGCACATGTCGTACACCGTCAGCAAGGCCACTTGCACCGCCGTCAGCGCTTCCATTTCGACGCCCGTTTGGCCGGTGCACTCGGCAGTGGCGGTGCATTCAATGGCATTGGCCGCCGCACTGATTTCAAACTCCACCGCCACACGCGTGAGCGCAATGGGGTGACACAGCGGAATCAGATCACTCGTTTTCTTGGCGCCCATGATGCCAGCCAGGCGCGCAATGCCCAGCACATCGCCTTTTTTGGCGGTGCCCGATTGCACCAGCGCCAGCGTGGCGGGCAACATGCTGATGCGTCCTTGCGCCACGGCCACACGTTTGGTGCTGGCCTTGTCGCCCACATCGACCATGTGGGCCTGGCCTTGCGCATCGAAGTGGGTCAGCTCGCCGGCAGATTGAGAAGAAGACATGGTGTTTACAAAGGCTTGACGTGTTGCCTGCATGATAGGCCATATGATGGCGCTCAAGCCCACGCCCCACGCATGAAAACCAACCGCCACCTTGTTCGCCGCCGCCTGGCCACCGCTATGCTTGCTGGCCTGATGGCGCTGTCGCCCGCATGGGCCCAGCGCAACGAGCTGCCCAACCTGGGCGGGCCCGAAGGCTTGTCTGCCAGCGCCGAGCGACAGTGGGGCGACCGCATTGCCCGGGTGCTTTACCGCGAC
>JBEEOS010000163.1:0-3288 GCA_041191485.1 Pseudomonadota bacterium | reverse complement strand
GCTGGCCAGCGCATCCAGACCTCACGGTCCGCAGACCTCCGACGCTTTCTCGGAATGGACCGCCAACATGAAAAAAACCTGGATTGATTTGCTGTACGAACTGCCCGTAGACGCCACCTTGCGTGAGTTCCTAACGGGCCAGGGGCTGCTGATACCCGACGATTTCTCGTGGACCGACAAGCCGGAAACCACGCAGGCCTTGATTGGTGCCTTGCTCGGCTGCCTCGACATTGCTCTGCGTGACACGGTAGCGGCCAAGCTGCGTGCCAGTGTCACCCTTGGGGATTCGGCTGGGACGCAGGCCATGTTCCAGGTGGCCACTGGCGACGGTGCGGCTCTGACTGCACTGGCCACCTGCAAAAGCGATATCCATCGCTCGTTCTGGCTGTACGTGAAACACCCGGAACTGTTTGACCGTGCCGGTGATGTGGATCACTTCGAGCGCCAATCGGCCAACGCCCAGCAGCATGACTTGGGCGTCAAAACCATCCCCGACATGTCAGATGCCGCATTGGCAGCCTTGCGCTCAGATGTTTCCGCTTTCTACCAGAGAGAGTTGCAGTGTGGTGACCGCAGCAAAGCCTATGTCGTGGAGCGCAGCCCTGGCGTATTCCTGCTGAGCGTGCACGTCAAGGACCTGTCCACTGTCCAGTTGGAATTCCAGGGTGATGACCTCAAGCGCCGCGTCGGCAACCCCAACATCCATTCGGTGCTGGAGTATTCGACGCGCACTGGCGTCACACGGTCCCTGGTCAAAGGTGGTGCCAAGTACCACCAGATACTGCTCAAGGCGTTTGCCGAGCACCTGCTGCACACCACCCTTGATGCGCAGCGCTTGAAGGCGCCGACGCTCGATTTGTCGGCACTGCGTTTGGGATTCGATGTACCGCAGGCGGAAGTCGATGGCTTCAACGTGCTGCAGGTGAAATCAATCAGCCTGCTCAGCCCGGACAACCAGTTGAAACTGGACTGCACGGCCATGGCAGCCAGCGAACACCGCTGCGTCACCGACCTCCTTGCAGAAAAGCTGCCTGGCCCCCTGGCGGACAACTGGATGGTCACCGCCGCGCAGATCAACCTGTATTACCCGCCCGAGCCCGGCAAGTCGAAGTCAAAGGTGATCACGATCGAGGTCACACGCAAAGGACGACTGAACCTGCACAAGTTCGACGCGCCATTGCAGGCGCAGCTGGAGGGCTACCTGGTCGCGCTGGGTATTCTGGCCAAAGGGCAGACGCTCAATGCGCAGGAAGTGCCGATGGGCGACGCCAGTGATGCACCGGATCTGCAACCCGCCTACGAGGGCTGATCAATGTCGACCCATGAAGCGTGGTCGTTGGTCTGTCGCCTGTTTCGTGGTGGCACACCGATATTCCGGGGGGCGTTGTCATCGGCCGAGATGAAGACCTGCGCCAGCATGGGTGCGGCGATCAAGCCGACGGTCATCAGTCGCACCTTCGCGCTGTGCCCGTACTGCCAACTGAAAAGCGGTCAGATCGCTGGCGATGGCAAGGGTGGGCAGATCTGCCAGTGCCCGAACTGCGGCCCGATCACACTGACACCTGACGATCGGGCTGCGGTGATGTTGGACGAGGGGTGGCTGCGGTCAAAGCTGCGCATGACGATGGAAATCGAAAGCCGCGACGGCATCACCGACATCGCCGATGGTGTCTGGCGTCTGGGCGATTCGCGTCGGTCGCCGGTGTTGTTGGCCAGGAGCCTGAACCGGCTGTGGTCCGACCCGTCCATCTTTGATCGGGTCCGTGTGACCGGTGCCGACATCCGGGTGATTGCACCCAAATCCAGAGGGATGCGCGGCAACCCGTTTCCCAGCGGCATTGAGTGGCTGTCATTGGAGGAACGGTTCACGATCTACGGCAGCGGGATTGCCTTGATCGGATCAGACACGGGCCAGGCACCCATGATGGTGGCCGAACCCTGGGCCACGTACATGGGCCCCTTCTCGGCGGACTTCAGGTGGGTATCGCTGGATGACTGGCCCCATGGCCCCATCCGCTGCACGGACGGCCAGGCGGCTGTCTTCAAGGCGCTCTGGTCGTTCAAGGGCGTCAAGGTGGATGCTGAGCGCGTGATGCTCAAAGCGGGCCAGGACAGCCAAAAGCCCAACGACCTATTCAAGGTCAAAAAAGAGAACAAAGGCAAGCCGGAGTACGAGGGCCCGCTGCATGCGTACCGCACGCTTGTGAAATCAACCCAACGCCCGGGAGCCTACTGGATGCCGTGCGCATCAGCAGCGGGCTGAAACAGAAATTGGGGATGCCAAGACGGCATCACACACGTTCAACGAAAGGATTTGAAATGGAAGACAAGAACCCCATCGCGGCAAGCATCGACTGGTTGATTGACCAGGGCTTTGACCGCAAGCAGGCCACCAACATCTGCAAAGCCATCAAGGCGGACAGCCCGGACAAACTCTGGCAGGACGCGCCCGCCTGGATCGAATGGTGTGGCAAGGTCAAACGTGATCACGACTGCATCGTCATGCTGGCCGCCATGGGGCTGACCACGGTGCAGATCGGCCCGGGCGGTGTGGAAAACGATTTGCGCATGGCTCTCGTCCAAGGCCTTGAGATGTCGCCCGATGTGAACTCACAGAGCAACTGACGCCCCGGCACGCCAACCTTATGCACAGCCCCTCCAAGTGGGGTGGCGAACTCGAAAAATCGACACACGTATAAGTCCTTGTCACACAAGGCGATGTGCGTGTGCCACGGCGTAAGAGTTGGTGTTTTTTCTCAGAGAACAGAGGGCAGAAAAGGGTCGAACTGGGTACTGTAGGCGCCTGTTCGACGTACCCCCTGGCACACGCAGAATGCGCCTGTTCCACGCGTGCACTGGGGGAAGCCCAAATGAAAACGCCCAACTGAGAGCAGTCGGGCGTTTGTATATGGTGGTGGAGTATAGCAGCACCGCAAACACTCATCCCGAAGGTGTGAGGCTTGTTGTCCTGAAAACACCCCCCGAATGAGGAAATCGGGGCGCTTCCAAGGTTTTGCTCTAACTTCCTCGCTGGTTAGGAGAAATTCCTGCCACCACGCGTGTCGGCCACTGAAGGCCAGCAGTCCTGGCAAGCATATAGCGCCATCTGTCACGCACCAAGGCAAAGACTACCCAGGGGTTTAAAAATTTGGTAGACTTCCAGATCTTTTAAACCAAACCCTAGGAGGTATCATGATCGCAGATCGCATTCGGCAAGCACGATTGGCTGCTGGTCTGACCCTGGGTGCTTTGGGTGAAAAAGTCGGTGTCTCGCACACAGCGATCCAG
>JBEEOS010000162.1:0-4039 GCA_041191485.1 Pseudomonadota bacterium | reverse complement strand
AACGCCAAGCGCATCGGCTACGGCGCACGCGCCATCACTGCAGGCGGCCTGATGAGCCTGCCCAAGACGGTGTTCCCGGGCGGCGCGCTGGTCGGTTGTGACGCCGGTTACCTGAACGTCAGCCGCATCAAGGGCAGCCACGCCGCCATCAAGACCGGCATGCTGGCCGCCGAAGCGGCCTACGACGCCATCGTGGCGGGCCGTCAGCACGACGAGTTGGCCGCCTACCCCGAGGCTTTTGAAGCCAGCTGGCTTTACACCGAACTCAACAAGTCGCGCAACTTCAAGAGCTGGTTCAAGAAGGGCCTGACCGTGGCCACCCTGATGAACGGCTTCGAGCAGTTCGTGCTGCGCGGCCACATTCCGTGGACGCTGCGCCGCGACAAGGCCGACCACACCTACCTGAAGCCTGCGGCCGATTGCCCCAAGATCGACTACCCCAAGCCAGACGGCAAGTTGACCTTTGACCGCCTCTCCAGCGTGTTCATCAGCAACACCAACCATGAAGAAAACCAGCCTGCGCACCTGACGCTCAAAGACGCCTCGGTGCCCGTGAGCATCAACCTGGCCAAACTGCGTGCACTGCAAGACTTGCGACATCAAGGACCCCACGCAAAACATTGTGTGGGTGACACCTGAAGGTGGCGGCGGACCGAACTATTCGGGCATGTGATGCGGCTCGATTGAACCCAGGAGGCCCTCGTGGCCTCCTTTTTTTTGCCTGCAGGGCCACTTGGGCGTCACCTTGGCATCACACCAAGAGAAAACCCTTATTGGCCTTGTCCCGCTTGTCGCCATAATCAAAGTTGTATGACAAGTTGAGTTTTCTCGACTGCATCACCCCTTCAACTGGAGACATTCAATGAAACTGAACAAATTGGCCATCGGCATGGGCATGGCTCTCGGTCTGATGAGCGCTGCTTCTGCACAAACAGTCCTCAAACTGGGCTATGCCACATCGGCAACGTCCCACTATGCCGTGGGCTCCACGGTCTTTTGCGACGACATTGAAAAAGGCACGCAAGGTCGCTACAAGTGCCAGCAATTCCCCAGCGGTTCGCTGGGTGGCGAGCGTGAAATGATCGAAGCTGTCCAACTGGGCACACTGGATCTGGTCAATACCTCCACCGGCCCTGTCGGCAACTTCGTGCCCGAAGTCAAGATCGTGGACATCCCCTTCCTGTTCCGTGACTATGACCACGCCCGCAAAGTCATGGACGGCCCCATTGGCCAAGACATCCTGACCAAGTTCCCCTCCAAAGGCTTGATCGCTCTGGCCTGGACCGAAAATGGTTTTCGCCACATGACCAACAGCAAGCGCCCCATCGTCAAGCCCGCTGATGCATCGGGCCTGAAGATGCGCACCATGGAAAACAAGGTGCACATGGACGGCTACAAAACCTTCGGTATCCAGCCAACGCCCATGGCCTTCCCTGAAGTGTTCGGCGCTTTGCAGCAAGGTACTGTAGATGGTCAGGAAAACCCCATCCCCGTGATCCTGGCTTCCAAATTCTCACAAGTGCAAAAACACCTCTCCTTGACAGGGCACGTGTACTCGCCAGGCCTCTTGATCACATCGCCCCGCTTGATGAACAAGCTCAGCGATGCAGACAAAAAGGTCTTCTACGACGCAGCGCAAAAAGCCAAAGTGGCCCAACGCAAGAAAGTCAACGAAGATGAAAACAACGGCATCGCCCAGCTGGAAAAAGACGGCATGACTGTTGTGCGCAAAGTGGACGGCCAAGCCTTCCGCGATGCTCTGGTGCCTGCTTATGCCTCATACTCGAAAGAGTTTGGTGCTGATAACATCCGCAAGATCCAGGAAATTCGCTGAACAAACTCCTGCGGGTATTTGGGCCTGTGCTGCCAAAGGTGGCACAGGCCTTTTTGATGGGTGATGGTCTTTGAAAGGCCGGTACGTGATGAAAAAATTCGAAGACTATTTTCTGGCATTCAACCGCTGGGCACTGATCCTGATTCTGGCAGCCATGTCGGTGATCATTTTCACCAACGTGGTGCTGCGCTACACCACCAGCCAGTCGATTGAATGGGCCGAAGAAGTAGCCCGCCACATGATGATCTGGTTGACCTTCATCGGCTGCGGCCCGGTCTTGCGTTACGGCGGTCACATCGCCATCGACAACTTGCAAGACGGCATGCCTACCAAAGCTGCGCAAATGCTGCGCGTGCTGATCGCTTTGCTGGTGACCGCTTTTTGCGTGTTTTCCATCTGGTTCGGTATCCAATACATGGACCGCACCCAATACCAAATCACCCCTGCCACGCAGATCTCTTTTGCCTGGGTTTACCTGGCCCTGCCACTGGGCATGGGCATGACCTTGATCCATTGGCTGCTGATCGTGCGCAGCTACATCGCCCGCCGTGAATTCGCGAGCGATGCCCACTTTGACGCCACCGCGAGTGCATCCCTATGAGCGCCAGCCTGATTCTCTTGATTTCCGCCTGCATTTACCTGGCCATTGGTGTGCCAGTGGCCTTTGCGCTGGGCCTGTCCACCGTGACCGCGCTGGTGCTGTCCGATGCGTACCCCATGCTGGCCCTGCTCAAAGAGACCTTCACTGGTGTGGACAGCTTCCCGCTCATGGCCGTCCCCTTCTTCATTCTGGCTGCCGAGCTGATGAGCGGCGGCTCTCTGACCGAGGTGCTACTCAAGTTCGCTGGTCAGTTTGTGGGTCACAAGCGCGGCGGTCTGGGTTACACCAACGTGGTTTCGCTGACCTTCTTCTCGGGCATTTCAGGCTCGGCATTGGCCGACGCTGCAGGCCCGGGCTCCATGCTGATCCGCATGATGGACAAGGCAGGATACGGCCGACCCTACGCCGCCGCGCTCACGGCGTCCACCGCCATCGTGGGCCCGATCATCCCGCCATCGATCATCATGATCATTTACGCCCTGGCCGACGACAACGTCTCGGTGGGCGCCCTGTTCATTGCGGGTTTGATTCCAGGCTTGCTGATCGCAGCAGCCATGTGCCTTGTCAACTTTTACGTTTCCAAGCAACGCAATTACAAGGGTGACGGCCAATTGCCCACAGGGGCTGAGATTTTGGCGACCACCTGGAAGGCTCTGCCCGCCATCTTGCTGCCCGTGCTGATTTTGGGCGGCATGCGCGCCGGCTGGTTCACCCCCACAGAAGCGTCGGTGGTGGCCGTGTTCTATGCGCTGATCTGCGGCAAATACGTGTACCGCACGCTGGAGTGGAAGGCTGTGCCGGACATTCTGTCGCGCTCCGCGCTTTTGACCGCATCGGTGCTGTTGATCATTGGCACATCGGCCTCGTTTGCCTGGATCTTGACCATCGAAGGCATGCCGCAAACCGTGGCCAATTGGATCTCCGGCATGAACCTGAGCGTCTGGGGCTTCCTGATCGTCATCAACATCTTCCTGCTGATCTTTGGCATCTTCATCGAACCCCTGCCGGGCGTGATGGTGCTGGTGCCGATTCTGGCGCCCGTGGCGGCCAAGCTGGGCATTGATCCGATCCACTTCGCGATGGTGGTGATCTACAACCTCACGCTGGGCATGATCACCCCGCCTGTAGGGGGCTTGCTCTTTGTCACCTCCAATGTGTCCAAGGTGCCCCTGAATGACCTGACCCGCGAGCTCAAGCCCTTCCTCTGGGCGCATGGCGTTGTGCTGGTCTTACTGACCTTTGTGCCTGCCTTGTCCAATTGGTTGCCGCATGTGATGGGCTTCAAGTAAGACTGCCTATAATCGAAAAAAACGAAACGCCCTTCGGGGCGTTTCTTGATTTCAAGCCTTTTTTCAGACGAACACACCTGGTTGAAACGCGATGGCGACATCGCCGTCATGGGCATCACCGTCCATGCGCAAGACACCCTGGGGGACATTGTTTTCGTGGACCTGCCAGCCATCGGTGCCACTTTTGACGCCAAGGCCGTGGCTGGTGTGGTCGAGTCGGTCAAGGCCGCCGCAGACGTGCACATGCCCGCTGGCGGCGAAATCATCGAGGTCAACGAGGCCTTGCGCGCCGATCCTTCGCTGGCCAACTCGGAC
>JBEEOS010000161.1:0-3351 GCA_041191485.1 Pseudomonadota bacterium | reverse complement strand
TTCCAGTTCTGGAAAGACGTGGTCACCGAGGTGCACGCCCAGTACCCCGACGTGGAACTGCAGCACATGTACGTGGACAACGCCGCCATGCAGCTGGTCAAGGCGCCCAAAGCATTTGACGTGGTTGTGACCGGCAACATGTTCGGCGACATCCTGTCCGACGAAGCCTCGATGCTGACTGGCTCGATCGGCATGCTGCCTTCGGCCAGCCTGAACACCAAAAACCAGGGCCTGTACGAGCCCAGCCACGGCAGCGCGCCTGATATCGCCGGCAAGGGCGTGGCCAATCCACTCGCCACCATCCTGAGCGCCGCCATGATGCTGCGCTTCTCGCTGAACCAGGAAGAAGCCGCCCAGCGCATCGAAGCCGCTGTGCAAAAGGTGCTGGCCCAAGGCCTGCGCACGCCTGACATCTACAGCGAGGGCACGACCAAGGTCGGCACGCGCGAGATGGGCGACGCGGTGGTCAAGGCGCTGTAAGGGCCATCAAAGCCTTTCCTTTACAATCCTCAACCATGTTTGCCGCACGCCTGTTCCTGCTGAACAAAACGACCACCACCTCGGTGGCTGCTGGCGTGCGCGCAATCTCCACCAAAACCACGACCATTAAGGGCTGATCGGCTCTGCTCGTCGTGCGCCCAACCCGGCCAGACGAGCCGGGCAAGACCCTCAGGCGTGGCACTGATTAACCTTGAAAGGGCATTGAAAATGAGCAAGTTGGTAGGTTTGGTCGGCTGGCGCGGCATGGTCGGCTCGGTTCTGATGGACCGCATGATTGCCGAAAAAGACTTCGACCTGATTGAGCCGGTCTTTTTCTCCACCTCCAACGCTGGTGGCAAAGCCCCCGCCATGGCCAAAAACGAGACCGTGCTGCAGGATGCACACAACATCGAGGCCCTCAAGCGCTGCGAAATCATCATCACCGCTCAGGGCGGTGACTACACCTCCGAAGTCTTCCCCAAGCTGCGCGCTGCCGGCTGGAACGGCCACTGGATCGATGCAGCCTCCACTTTGCGCATGGAAAAAGATGCCGTGATCATTCTCGATCCGGTCAACATGCCTGTCATCAAAAACGCATTGGCCAAGGGCGGCAACAACTGGGTCGGCGGCAATTGCACAGTCAGCTGCATGCTGATGGGCGTAGGCGCACTCTACAAAGCCGGTCTGGTTGAGTGGATGAGCACCCAGACTTACCAGGCAGCGTCTGGCGGCGGTGCGCAGCACATGCGCGAGCTGCTGACGCAGTACGGCACCCTCAACGCCGAAGTCAAAGCCCTGCTGGACGACCCCAAGAGCGCGATTCTGGAAATCGACCGCAAGGTGATTGCCAAGCAACGCGCCCTGACCGGCGCCGAGACCGCCAACTTTGGCGTGCCGCTGGGTGGCTCGCTGATCCCCTGGATCGACAAAGATCTGGGCAATGGCCAATCCAAGGAAGAGTGGAAAGGCATGGCCGAGACCAACAAGATTCTGGGTTTGGGCGAGGGCTTCAATGCCGCCGCCATTCCGGTGGATGGTTTTTGTGTGCGCGTGGGCGCCATGCGCTGCCACAGCCAGGCCCTGACCTTCAAGCTCAAGAAGGACGTGCCCGTGGCCGACATCGAGGCCATGATCGCTGCTGATAACGAATGGGTTAAAGTCGTGCCCAACACGCGTGAAGCCACGCTGCAGGACTTGACCCCTGTGGCCGTGACCGGCACGATGACCATTCCGGTGGGTCGCATCCGCAAACTGGCCATGGGCCCGGAGTATGTGGGAGCGTTTACCATTGGTGACCAGTTGCTGTGGGGTGCTGCAGAGCCGCTGCGCCGCATGCTGCGTATCCTGCTGGACGCCTAAGCGGACCTCAGGTACAGCGACGACAAGACAAGACTCAGGGGAAAACAACATGGCCAGGAAAAGCTCGAATCACCGCATCACTTGGGCACTGAGCAGCAGTGCCTTGCTTGTGCTTGCGGCCTGGAGTGGCCCTGCCCATGCTCTGAACCTGGGTCGTCTGCAAGTCTTTTCAGGTCTCGGCGACCCCTTGCATGCCGAAGTTGCAGTGGTGGAAGCTACTGCAGCAGAATTGTCCGGCCTGCAAGCCCAGGTAGCCCCCCCTGCCCTGTTCAGTCAGTCTGGCATGGAGTTCAGCCCGGCTCTGCAAGGCGCTACCGTCAGCCTGCAAACCCGCGAAGGACTTCCCTTCCTCGTGGTACAGGGTCGCCAACCTGTGAAAGAGACCTTTCTGGACCTGATTATTCAGGCCCAGTGGAACAACGGCGGCAAGCTCAAGCGCAATTACGCTTTGCTGCTCAACCGAATGGGATCTCAACGCCAGCCAGGCGCGTCGGCACCAGTGTCTGCTGAGCAGCTGCCCGTCGGGACCACCATCGCCAAGCCCGTGACCGCAGCAGCCTTGCCCACCCCAGCTCCGGTTGCCCAGATACCCGAACCTCAGCGCAACGGCGAGGGCGTGCCCGTCTACAAGTTTGATGCCCCTGCCGCACCAGCTATGCAAGCACCTGCACCCGTTGCCTTGACGGCGCCAGCGGTCCAAGCCAGCAAAGTTGCGAGCAGCAACAAGGGCCCCGTGGAGGTCAATGCGGGTGATACTGCATCCGAAATTGCGGTGCGTCATTTGCCCGAAAGCGTGTCCCTGGACCAGATGCTGGTGGCCATGGCCAAAGCCAACCCCGACGCCTTCATTGAGGGCAACGTCAACCTGGTGCGCGCTGGCGCCAACTTGCGCATGCCTTCCTCGGGTGACGCCCAGAGCGTATCGCGCCAGGAAGCACGGCAGATCGTGCTTGCACAAACCCGAGACTTCGTGGCCTACACCCAGCGCCTTGCTCGCACCCCCATGCAAGTGGACCAGACCTCCACCAGCGAGATGAGTGGTCGCCTGACCACGCCTGACGCGAACGTCAAGGAAGCCGAGGACAAGCCCGACCGACTGACCTTGAGCCAGGCCACCGTGAGCGGTGCACAGGAAGCCCAGATTGCCAGGGAAAAAGAGGGCAAGGACAAGCAGGCAGAGCTCGATGCTCTGCAAAAAAACATGGCCGAATTGCAGGATCTGGCCAAAAACAAGGACACCGCTCCAGGTGCGGGCCTGAACCTGCCGCAGCCTGAGGCCAAGACTGCCGAAGCCCCCCAACAGACGGACGCTTCTGGCTCCAGCAACGTGCTCGAAAAGCTTAAAAACGACCCTCGCACCCTGGGCTGGGCTGCCGCTTTGCTGGCTGCCATGCTGGCTTTGGCCTGGTGGGTGCGCCGCAACTACACGCGCTCGAATGCGGGTGCGATGGCCTACTCCCCCTCTTATGACGATATCCCGGCCACTGCCAACACAGCGCCAAGCCTGGAGGC
>JBEEOS010000160.1:0-4811 GCA_041191485.1 Pseudomonadota bacterium | reverse complement strand
TGCTCGGTGGCAAAGGCGCGGCTCTTGGCCTGCATGTCGTCGCGGCTCAGGTTGCGGCCATGCAGCTTTTCAATGGCGTTTTCGATCGGCAGGCCGTGGCAGTCCCAGCCGGGGATGTATTGCGCGTCCATGCCCATGAGCTGGCGGCTCTTGACGATCATGTCCTTGAGCACCTTGTTGAGCGCGTGGCCGATGTGCAGCTTGCCGTTGGCATATGGCGGGCCGTCGTGCAGCACGAACAGTGGGGCACCCTTGCGGGCTTCGCGCAGCTGCTTGTAGAGGTCCTGCTCGTTCCACTCCTGCACCCAGGCGGGTTCGCGCTTGGGCAGGTCGCCGCGCATGGGGAAGGGCGTGTCGGGCAGGTTGAGGGTGGAGCGGTAATCGGTGGCTTGGTCGGACATGGCTTGAAACTCTGGGTCGGCCTGCAATGAGGGTAGGCCGTATGAATTGGATGACCCGGGTGGGTCCTGGGACGGGCAGGTGGCAGCCCGGGCGAACGCGGTGAGCGTCAAATTCGGTCGCGAGTGGTCTGGCGGTGGAAGGACTGGGCGTTATCGTTGCCATGGCGGGCGGCGAACCATGCGCGCGCATCGTCGCAGTCTTTGGCGATGCCCTGGGTCAGGGCTTCGAGACCGTCGTATTTGAGCTCGTCATGGAGTTTGTGCAGCAGATCCACGCGGATGATTTTACCGTAGCCCCCTTCGTGCCCCAGCGCAGCGGGCCAGTCCAGCACATGGGTCTCCAGCAGCACCCGGCCCCTATTGACATCGCCCGGGTCCAGCGAGGGGCGGATGCCCAGGTTGGCCACGCCAGCCAGAGGCTGGGGCGTCAGGCCATGGACTTCGACGGCAAAGATGCCGCTGGCTGCAGACTTCCAGTGCGAAAAGCGCAGATTCAGGGTGCGAAAGCCATCGCCTGCGCCTTCCTGCGTGGCGCCCAGCTCGCGCCCGAGCTTGCGGCCATGCACCACGTGGCCACTGATGCTGTAGGGGCGACCCAGCAAGGTGGCCACATCGGCCATGCGGGCTTCGGCCAATGCCAGGCGAACGGCCGAGCTGGACACACGCAGGCCGCGCACCTCGTAACTGTTCATGCGGGCGACGTCAAATCCCCATTGCTGGCCGGCGGCGTCAAGCATGGCGTAGTCGCCCGAGCGTTTGGCGCCAAAACGGAAATCGTCGCCCACCAGCACATAACGCACGCCCAGTCCCTGCACTAGCACCTCTTCAATAAAGGCTTGCGGCGTCTGGCTGGCCAGACGTGCATCAAAGGGCAGCACGACGACCTGGTCCACACCGCAACGCTCGAGTTCGAGCAGCTTGTCGCGCAGGGTGGCGATGCGGGCCGGGGCCAGATCGGGTTTGTTCAGGGCTTTGGCGAAGTGGTCTCGCGGGTGGGGCTCAAAGGTCATCACACAGCTGGGCACGCCACGGTGAGCCGCTTCGCTCCTGAGCAAGGCGAGCATGGCCTGATGGCCGCGGTGCACGCCGTCGAAATTGCCAATCGTCAGGGCGCAGGCGGGGGCCAGCTCAGGGTGGTGAAAACCGCGAAAGACTTTCATGTCGTCCGTGTCATGAATTTGAGAAATTTAAGGGTTATATTGTGACTGAGCCCGGCCCGCTGGCGTCTGCCAGCCTCAAGGTCGCGACTCACGAACCCGTGTCAGTGTCTTTATGGCTGTTGATTGGAGGCGTGTGTGAAGGTTCTCAAGCTGTCGGCGCAAGGGCTGCCCCAGTCCTGGATTTCGCTCGAAGAGGCGGTATTGCATTACGCCGCCGACGAAGTTCGTTGGGAAATGGGCCAGCAGGTCGCGGTGTTCCACGGCGGACACAACGCCATCTCGGGCGAGCAATCCATCATCACCGTCAACAGCATCATTGGCACCAAGGGCGTGCCCAGGATCAACCCTTTCGACCTGCGCTCGAGCCTGAGCAACACCAAATTGTTTGTCCGGGATCGATACGTCTGTGCCTACTGTGGCGAGCACTTTCATGAAGCTGAATTGACCCGCGAGCACATCGTGCCGGTGTCCCAAAAAGGCCGGGACGACTGGATGAATGTGGTCACCGCCTGCAAGGCCTGCAACCACCGCAAGCGCGACCGCACCCCTGAGCAGGCCAATATGCCCTTGCTCTACACCCCTTATGTGCCCAGCCTTTGGGAAGACTTCATCTTGCGCAACCGCCGCATCCTGGCCGATCAGATGGAATTTTTGATGGCGCATGTGCCACGCACGTCTCGTTTATTGATGTAACTCCCTCTTGCCGCCTCGCACGGGGCGGCGCATCATGTTCCTCACAACAAGGGCCGGTCCGTGCAGGACAGCAGGCCGAAGGGAGGAGGAATGAATTCAATGGATGTTGACCATGGGGGCAGCGGTTTGGCCGCACTCACGCGGCGACGCAGCTTGCAGTGGCTGGCTGCTTTGCCTTTTTGGCCACAGGCGCAGGCCGCCACTTCGCAGGTGCAACTTGCATCGGACTGGCCCTTGGGTCAATCACCGCAAGGATTTTTGATCAGCGAAAAATTTGATGGTGTCCGCGCTGTCTGGGATGGCCATCAGCTGCGCTTTCGAAGTGGCCGCGAGATTGCTGCGCCGGACTGGTTTGTAAGGGCTTTGCCCGATCACCCATTGGATGGCGAGCTGTGGTTGGGACGAGGTCAGTTTGACCGCCTCTCGGGCGTGGTACGTCAGCTCCGGTCCGATGAGGCCAACTGGAAGGCGGTGCGTTATCTTGTCTTTGATGCGCCAACGGTTGCTGGCAGCTTCCAGTCGCGATGGCAGTCACTGGAGCGGGTGTTGGCAGCGGTCAACCAGCCCTGGCTGGAGCGGGTGGCGCAGTTTGAAGTCAGCAACTCAGTTGAATTGACCCACACATTAAAGGCCGTGGTTCGCGCGGGCGGAGAGGGGCTGGTACTGCACCGGGCGGACGCGCTGTGGCATCCCGGGCGCAGCGATGCCTTGTTCAAGCTCAAGCCAGAGCTGGACGATGAAGCGCAGGTGCTGGGGTATCTGCCGGGCAAGGGTCGCTACGTGGGCATGACTGGCGCCTTGCAGGTGCGCACGCCTGAAGGCGTGGTGTTTGCCTTGGGCTCAGGTCTGAGCGATGCACAAAGGCGAAACCCGCCGGAAGTGGGCAGCTGGGTGACCTACCGTTACCGGGACCGCACGCCCAAAGGCGTGCCGCGTTTTGCCGCCTTTGTGCGGGTCAGGCCGCCGGAGTGATCAGGCGAAAACGCCTGCCGTGTCCTGCATCCGTGCAGACCAGGTGGTGCAGGGTGTCGCCAAAGGTCATTTCCAGCTGGGTGAGCTTCTTGAAGTAGTGGCTGACGATGTACTCATCGGTCACGCCGATGCCGCCGTGCAGCTGCACCGCCGACTGTCCGACAAAACGCATCGCATTGCCCAGCTGGACACGGGCGCGGGCGATGGCCTGGCGGCGCTCTGCCTCTGGAGCGTGCAGTTTGAGGCTGGCGTAGTAGCTCATCGAGCGGGCCAGTTCGAGCTGCATCTTCATGTCGGCCACGCGGTGGCGCAGGGCCTGGAAGCTGGCGATCGGCACATTGAACTGCTTGCGCGTGTTCATGTATTCGGCGGTGATGGCCAGGGTTTTGTCCATCACGCCCACGCCCTCGGCGCACACGCAGGCCGAGCCGATGTCGGCGGCTTCTTCCAGCGCGGCCTGACCGTTCTTCGTGATCAACTGCGCCGGGGCATTGATCAAATGCACTTCGGCGGCGCGAGAGCCATCCTGGGTCAGGTAGCCTTCGGTCTTAACCCCCGCAGCGCCGCGTTCCACCAGGAACAGCACCATTTGGCCGTCCACCAGGGCCGGGACGATGAAGGCGTCGGCCTGGTCGCCCACGGGCACGATGCTCTTGGTGCCGCTCACAGTCCACTGGCCGCCAGCTTCCTTGGCCTCGGCCTTGCAGCGGTTGAGATGGTGGCGGGCGCCACGCTCCTGGTGCGCCAGCACCACCATGGCTTCGCCACCGGCAATGCGCGGCAGCCAGCTCGATTGCAGGTCCGCCCGCGCATGCGTTTGCAGCACGGCACTTGAAATCAGCGTCTGCGCCAGCGGCTCGAGCACGATGCCACGCCCCAACTCTTCCATCACCACCATGGCCTCGACCGGGCCCATGCCCAGGCCGCCATGGTCTTCGCTCACGTACAGACCAGCCAGGCCGAGCTCGGCCAGCTCGGTGTAGGCGGCGCGGTCGAAGCCACCTGCGTTCACGATGGCGCGGCGACGCTCGAAGTCGTAGCCTTTGTCCACCCATTTGCGCACCGCGTCGCGCAGCTGTTCCTGGTCTTCAGAAAAATCGAAATCCATCTTATGCCTCCTGCCGAGCCGCCTCAAAGGAGGCATGCGCCCCCTCGGGGGGCAACGAATGAATATGAGTGTTGGGGGTCATGTTTATCCCCTTAGCCCAGAACGGTCTGACTCACGATGTTGCGTTGCACTTCGTTGCTGCCACCGTAAATGGTGGTCTTGCGCATGTTGAAGTAGTTGGAGGCCAGTGGCGCATTGGCCACCACGCCGCCTGGGAAGTTGCCTTGCCAGCCGGCTTCCATGGCTTCAAAAATGAAGGGCAGGGCAAACGGCCCGGCGGCCTGCATCATCAGTTCGGTGTAGCGCTGCTGGATCTCGCTGCCACGGATCTTCAAGAGCCCTGCGATGTCCAGCGAGTTCTTGCCGGACTTCTCGGCCGAGAGCACGCGCAGCACCAGCATTTCCAGCGCCACGATGTCGACTTCGAGTTTGGCGATCTCATCTCGGAAGCGGCCTGCCGAAGGGCCGTCTACAGTG
>JBEEOS010000159.1:0-3385 GCA_041191485.1 Pseudomonadota bacterium | reverse complement strand
GTGCGGGTTTGCCAGATCTATGAAGGCACGAGTGACGTGCAGAAAATCATCATTCAACGCGGACTTTGAACGCCGCACAAGGAGACAGACATGCCGATTACCCGTGGATTTCGCATCATGGTTGATGAGGCCATGGCCCAGGTGACCACCTTGACGGTTGATCAGGTGCGGCAACGGCAAACGGACCCCCATGTCCAGATCGTGGACATCCGTGATCCGCGTGAGCTCGAGCGTGATGGCACCGTGCCCGGCGCCCTGCTGGCACCGCGCGGCATGCTCGAGTTTTGGGTAGACCCCGAGTCCCCCTACTACAAGCCAGTGTTCGGTGACGAAGAAAAAACCTTTGTGCTGTTTTGTGGCGCAGGCTGGCGCAGTGCGTTGGCTACCAAAACCCTGATGGACATGGGCATGACCAACGTCGCCCATATCGAAGGCGGGTTTGCGGCCTGGAAAAAATCCGGCTCGCCCATCGTCACGCTGGAACAGCACAAGGCTGAAAGCGCCGCGCGCAAAGGCCACTGATGGCCGAGGCCTGCCCCTGCGGCCGTACCGACAGCAAGGGCCGTGTCCGGGCCTACGCTGAATGCTGCGCTGCTGCCCATAGCGGCGAACACTCCGCACCCGACGCTGAAACCCTGATGCGCTCGCGCTACAGCGCCTTTGTGCGTGGCGATGCGCCCTATTTGCTGGCCACCTGGCACGCGAGCACTCGCCCGACCTCCCTCGAACTGGAAGCGGGGGCCAAGTGGCTGGGCTTGGAGATCAAACAGCATCGCACGACTGGCGAGTACACCGCCGAAGTCGAATTTGTTGCACGCTTTCGCGTAGGCGGGCGCGCCGTGCGCCAGCACGAACGCAGCCGATTCGTACGTGAAGACAGCCTCTGGTACTACGTGGACGGCGATGTACGTTGAGTCGCTCGTATCATGACGTCATGAATTTCGAAGCGTTTCTTTTTGATTGCGATGGCGTGCTGGTCGACAGCGAAGCCATCACCTGCGGCGTCTTGCGCGATATGTTCGAAGAGCAAGGCTGGCGCATGAGCTTACAAGAGTGCATGCAGCGCTTTGTGGGTCACACCGTCAAAAGCAAGCGTGCGGTCATCGAGGCCCATACCGGCGTGCCCCTGACCGACGAATGGCTGCAGCAGTTCTTCGAGCGCCGCAACCAGCGGCTGGATGCCCAGATCACCGCGATCGACGGTATTCATGATGCTGTGGCGCACTTGCACGACCACTGCGAGGGCCGCATTGCCGTGGCTTCGGGCGCAGACCGATTCAAGGTCGAGATGATGCTCAAAAAAGTGGACCTGCACCGCTTTTTCGAAGGCCGCATCTTCAGTGGCCACGAGATGCCGCGCAGCAAGCCGCACCCCGACGTTTACCTGGCGGCGGCAGCGCACCTGCGGGTCGAGCCGGCGCGCTGCCTGGTGGTGGAAGACACCACCGTGGGCATCACCGCAGGGGTGGCCGCCGGTGCCACGGTTTGGGCCTACGCGCCAGCCGGGGTGGATGTGCAAGCGCTTGAGCAGGCCGGGGCCAGTCGCATGTTCAGTCACATGCGAGAGCTGCGCTGTTTTGCGTGATGCGTTTTAGCGGTTGCGCCGCAAAAGGTCTGGGGTCTGCCCCGTCCAGACCTTGAAGGCGCGGATGAAACTCTTTTCGTTCAGAAAGCCCACCTCGCCGGCGATCTGCTTGATCGGGCGTTGGGTGCGCAGCAGCAGGTCCACCGCCTTGTCGCGCCGCACGCTGTCCTTGAGTTGCTGCAGGGTCGCGCCTTCTTCCTTGAGCTGGCGGTGCAGTGTGCGGGTCGACAGGTTCAGCCGCTGGGCGAGGTCCTCGGCATTGCGGCTGTGCTCCGGCTGCTCGGCCAGGGTCTGGCGCACTTTTTCGACCAGCAGACGGTCGCGCCGGTAAGGGCGCACGGTGAGCAGCAGGGCACGTTGCAGCATGCGCTGCAAGGCGGCCTCGTCCCGGCGGATGGGCAGCTGCAGGTAGCCGGCGTCAAACTGCAGGCTGTTGACCGGGGCGTTGAAGGTGGTGGGGCCGTCAAACAGCACGCGGTAGCTGCCGGCATGGGGCGGGGGCGCAAAGCGCAGCGTGGTGCCCGCCAGCGGGATGCGCGAGTCGGTCAGCCAGCAGGCCACGCCCAGTGCATTGCGCAGCACCGAGACCACGCAGAACTCGCGCTGCTCGCCCAGGTCGCGGTGCTCGCTCAGCGTCAGGTGGGCCAGGCCATCCTGCGTGTGCAGCTCCACCGTGATGTCGTCGGTCAGCAGGCCGTGGTGTCGCCCCCAGCGCTGCAGGGCGACCGCCAGGTTGGGGGCGGTGAGCGAGGCCCGCACCAGCATGCCGTAGCTGCCCCAGGGCAGGCGGCGACTGAACCAGCCCAGGGCCTCGTCGTCCAGTTCGCGCATGGCGGCGGCCGACATCCATTCCATCTGCAGCGCGGTCACGCGGGCGGCCGGGTTGTTCAATTCTTCTGGCGTGATTTGTGCTGCAGTGAGCGCTGCGGAAGGGTCCATGCCCCGCTGCTCATAGGCTCTGACCATCGCCGCAATGAAGGCGATGGGGGTTTCAGCGCGGGCAGTTTGGGCAGAGGTGGGCATAGTGGTTAATATTTTGGCAGGATTTGCAACTTGTCTGTCAGCCGCAAACGAAACAGGGTCGCTACGCTTCGGGGTATTGCCCGTCCATTTCGAGAGGACCTCAACCCGATGACCGCCCTGCAAACCCAACTCAACCCCCGCTCGGCCGAATTTGCCGCCAACGCCGCGGCCATGCAAGCCGTGGTCGATGACCTGCGTACCCACCTGGAGCGCGTGGCCCAGGGTGGTGGCGAAGCCGCCCGCGCCAAACACACCGCCCGCGGCAAGCTGCTGCCGCGCGATCGCGTCATGAACCTGCTCGACCCCGGCACGCCTTTTCTGGAGGTCGCGCCGCTGGCTGCCCTCAACATGTACAACAACGACGCGCCCTGCGCGGGTGTGATCGCGGGCATTGGCCGCGTCAACGGCGTGGATTGCATGATCGTCTGCAACGACGCCACCGTGAAGGGCGGGACCTACTACCCGATGACGGTCAAGAAACACCTGCGGGCGCAAGAGATCGCGCAGCAGAACCGCCTGCCTTGCATCTATTTGGTGGACTCGGGCGGCGCCAACCTGCCGAACCAGGACGAGGTCTTTCCGGACCGCGACCACTTTGGCCGCATCTTCTTCAACCAGGCCAATATGAGCGCGCAGGGCATCGCGCAGATCGCGGTGGTCATGGGTTCGTGCACGGCTGGTGGCGCCTATGTGCCCGCCATGAGCGATGAGACCATCATTGTCAAGAACCAGGGCACGATCTTCTTGGGCGGCCCCCCTCTTGTGAAAGCTGCGACC
>JBEEOS010000158.1:0-3459 GCA_041191485.1 Pseudomonadota bacterium | reverse complement strand
TGGCGTTTCTTCACTTCGGGCACATAGTGGTGCTCGGCAAATTCACGGATCCACTGCACCACCTCTGCGGGGGCCGGGATGGTCTCCACGGTTTCTTGGGCATCCAGCCAACGGCCTGCATCGTGGTAGCTCAGGCTCACCGCCTGGGGCTCTGCACGCGGCGCTTGACCATCGACTTCGATGAGTCGCCACATCACAAACCAGCAGGGCGTCGGCGATGTGGCGTTGAGCCAATAGCCTTCGGCATCGTGGGGGAACAACTGAACCGACCAGCTGGGGTAGAGCCATTGCGAGGCATCCGGCGTTTCACGCAGGCAACGAACGGCCTGACCAAAGCTGGCTTCCTGCAAGACCACATCGTCCAGCGTCCAGCGGTGGCTTTGCCAGCGGGCCATGGGGCCTTGCACCGGCTCGCGGCGCATCAGCACAGCCACGTCAATTTGAGATGGGGTGTTCATGAGCGCATTGTTCATCAAGCGGGCAAAACATAGTCTGACGAGGGCAATCGCAGGGTAAAAACCGTGCCTTGACCGGGCTGACTGGCAAAGGTCAATGTGCCGCCATGCGACTCAACGATCGCCTGGCTTAACCAAAGACCTACGCCCATGCCCTCGGATTTGGTGCTTTTGAAAAGACTGAAAACCTCTGCTTGTTTGTCCAGCGCAATACCTGTGCCGTTGTCTTCGACTTCCAGCGCCAGATGGCCGGGCAAAACCAGGCCACGGATGTGCAACACACGCTCACGGTGTCCAATGTCACGCATGGCGTCCATCGCATTGGTCACCAAATTGAGGACCACTTGTTGCAGTTGCGTGACATCGCCCATCAGGCGAAACCCCTCATCAAATGTACTGACGATGCGAACCTTCTCCAAAGCCGACTTGCCCTGAACAATATCCAGCACATCCAGCACCAATTGTTTGAAGTCGATTTTCGAAAACTCACCCTTGCTCATGCGGAACAAGGCGCGAAGTTTGCGGATGATGTCACCGGCCCTTTGGGTGTCGCTCACGATGTGGCTGGCCACGGTGCCCAGCAACTGTTGATCGATGGTTCGTCCTGCGCTCTGCGTGGCTTTCACTTGGGCCTGGATCAACTCGGCATGCAACAGTGTGGCGGCCAACGGTTGATTGAGCTCGTGGGCAAAACTGGCCACCAATGCCCCCATGCCTGCGCTCTTGTTGGACAAGGTCAACTGCCGGATCAGCTCTTCGCGTTCGGATAACAAAGTTGACAATTGCTGGGCATGTCGAAGTGCCAGGCCGACACGCTCTTGCTCACGGGCCAGCTGTTCCTGCACGGCGATTTTGGATCGGTGCGCCTTGTCAACGAAAATCTGCATGAAGCCAACACTCAGAATGGTGATGCCGGCAAACTGCCCCGCAAACACCACCGCATGGTCCCAGGATGCCTCGTAAACATCGCCCGAGCCAATCCCCGTGATCATGGCCAAGGCCTTGATGCCCAGACTGCCGGACAACACCAAACCCGCCCAACGGACCGAGGTGGCCCCAATGCTGTCGTGGCTGCGCGCCATGCGGCGCCCTGAGACGTAGTACTCCAGACAATTGAAGGTGTAGAACGAATAAAACACCACCATGATGGTGCTTTCGGGCGCGCCCGAAAAATGCAGGCCAAAGCTCAAGCCCAAAGCCAGCACGTTGAACAGGCCCATGCCCCAGAGCCAGCGGGCATCGGGTGGGCCATCGAGCGAACGCAGGGCAATTTGCCGCCCCCAGTTGCCCAAGGCCATCAACAATTGGCCAAACACAACGACATGGTCGACGTGAATCAACCCCCTGCTGCCCAGCACGCACAGGCTGAGCGCACTCAAAATACCGGACACACTCCACAGCACCGCCACGCGGCTGCGGAATCGGGCCAGTCCGTACCACAAGGCCGCGTGCAGCATCAGGTACATGAACGCATCTACCCAGAAGAGGAGTTGCACATCCAGTTTCAAGCAGGCCTCCTTGACCCATCGGATTTTTCTGACCTACCCAGCCTTTGGGGAGGCCAGGTGACTTTTTGTTGCCGCTGATTATGCGGTCAAGGTCAGGGCCTCGATCTGGACGGCGCAGTATTTGAACTCCGGGATCTTGCCAAACGGGTCGAGGGCGGCATTGGTCAGCTCGTTGGCTGCGGCTTCCACATAGGCAAAGGGGATGAACACCGCGCCCAGCGGCGTGCCGTTGTCCTGGCGCACGGCCAGCTCCACATGGCCCCGGCGCGAAGCCACGCGGATGCGCTGACCCGGCTGCAGGCCCAGGCGGGCCATGTCGGCCGCGTGCATGGACGCCGTGGCTGCAGGCTCCAGCGCATCGAGCACGGTGGCCCGGCGCGTCATGCTGCCGGTGTGCCAGTGCTCCAGCTGTCGCCCGGTGATCAGCACCATCGGGTACTCGGCATCGGGCTGCTCGTTGGCCGAGATCAGGCTGGCGGGCACCAGCCAGACACGGCCATCTTTCGTGGGAAAGTGGTCATGGAAAACGATGGGCTGACCCGGGTCGTCGGCGCTCACACAGGGGTAGGTGACCGAGCCCGCGTTCAGGCGCGCCCAGTCGATGCCGCCAATGGCAGGGGCCATGGCCTGGCGCATTTCTTCATAAACCTCGGCCACGCCTTCGTGTTCGCCAGCGTAGTGCCAGTTCAGGCCCATGCGCTGGGCGATCTGCTGGATGATCCAGAGGTCGGGTTTGGCCTCGCCAGGCGGCAGCACAGCCTGTCGGCCCATCTGCACCGTGCGGTCGGTGTTGCTGACGGTGCCGGTCTTCTCGGGCCAGGCGCTGGCGGGCAGCACCACATCGGCCAGCCAAGCGGTTTCGGTCAAAAAGATATCTTGCACCACCAGGTGCTGCAAGCTGGCCAGCGCATGGCGCGCATGGTTCAGGTCCGGGTCGCTCATGGCCGGGTTCTCGCCCATGATGTACATGCCGCGCACCTTGTGCGGGTCGCTGTCTGGCGCCAACGCCTTGTGCATGATCTCGACCACGGTGTAGCCGGGCTGGTCATCGAGCTTCGTATTCCAGAATTTCTCGAACCAGTCGTGCGCGGACTTGTCGCTCACCCGCTGGTAGTTGGGGTACATCATCGGGATAAGGCCCGCATCGCTCGCGCCCTGCACGTTGTTCTGACCACGCAGCGGGTGCAGCCCGGTGCCGGGGCGGCCAATCTGGCCAGTGATGCTGGCCAGTGCAATGAGGCAGCGCACGTTGTCGGTGCCGTGCACATGCTGGCTCACGCCCATGCCCCACAAAATCATGGCCGCTTTGGCCGAGGCGTAGGCCCGGGCCACTTCGCGGATGGTGTCTGCCGGAATGCCGCAAATGGCGCTCATGGCCTCGGGCGTGTAGTCCTGCACATGGGCCTTGAGTTCGGCCACGTTGTCGGCGCGTTCCTTCAAGAAGGCTTCATTGCACAAGCCCTCGTGCACGATGACGTGCAGCATGGCGTTGAGCA
>JBEEOS010000157.1:0-5055 GCA_041191485.1 Pseudomonadota bacterium | reverse complement strand
CTCAATGTGGTGCGCCTGGCCCAGGTGGGCGCGCGCGCCGTGGGCAAGGCCAGCCATGTTTGCGAAATCATGGTGGGCTGGGCCAACGAGCGCAAGCAGTTCAACACGAAGATCGGCGACTTCCAGATGGTGCAGCAGATGATCGCGGACAGCGTGATCGAGATCAACGCGGCGCGCTGGATGGTCTACCACGCCGCGTGGATGCTGGACCAGGGGCTGGATGCACGCGAGCAGATTGCCATGGTGAAGGTGCACGCCGCCGAGACGCTGGGCCGCGTGGTGGACCGGGCGGTGCAGGTGTTTGGTGGCATGGGTTTCTGCAAGGAGTTGCCGATCGAGCGCTATTACCGCGACGCCCGCATTTACCGCATCTTTGACGGCACGAGCGAGATTCACCGGGGGGTGATCGCCAAGAGCACCCTGAGAAAAGGTGCCGCGCTGTTTGACGTGAATCGCTGAGGTCAGAATGAGCGAAAAATTCATGACCGCAGCCCAGGCGGCACAACTGATCCAGGACGGTGACACCGTAGGCCTGATGGGTGGCGGTGGCGGACTGATGGAAGCCACCCACATGTTCGAGGCCGTACAAGCACGCTTCCTCAGCACCCAAAGCCCGCGCAACCTGACGGTGATGCATGCCCTGGGCATTGGCGACAAAAAGACCCAAGGCATGAACTGCTTCGCACACGAGGGCCTGGTCAAGCGCGTCATAGGCGGACACTGGGTCTGGTCCCCCGCCATGCAACAGCTGGCCCTGTCCAACAAGATCGAAGCCTACATCCTGCCTGGTGGCGTCTCAAGCCAGCTCATGCGTGAAATTGGTGCCGGTCGCCCCGGCCTCATCAGCCATGTGGGTCTGGGCACCGTGTGTGACCCGCGTCACGGCGGCGGGCGCATGAACGATGCTGCAAAAGATGATCTGGCCGAAATCATCACCATCGACCAGCGCGAATACCTGCGCTACAAACCCTTCCCCATCCATGTCGCCATCGTGCGCGCCAGCAGTGCCGACGAAGACGGCAACATCAGCTTCGAGCACGAGGCCGCCAACCTCGATGCGCAATCATTGGCCCTGGCCGCGCGCAACAGTGGTGGCAAGGTCATCGTGCAGGTCAAGGAGCGCCTGCCCAAGGGTGCGCTCAAGGCGCGCGAAGTGCGCATTCCCTCGGCCTGGGTGGATGCCATCGTGGTCGATCCCGAGCAGTCCACCAGCTACGCCATCCCGTTTGATCCGGCTTTCAGCGGCGAGCTGACCGGCACCGCACGGGCAGCGAGCGAAGCCGAAGACCATGCCCGCGAAGTCGCGTCTTCACAGGAAGCCTTCAGCGAACGCCAAGCCGTGGCACGCCGCGCCTATCAGGAACTCTTCAACACCGGCAAGGTCCGCCCGGTCATCAACTACGGCGTGGGCGTGCCCGATGCCGTGGCCAAACTGATCGCCGCACGCAACGAACAGCACCGCATCTACCAGACCATCGAACACGGCACCTACGGCGGCACGCTGATGGACGGGGTGCTGTTTGGCTACGCCCGCAACGCCACCGCTATGCTCGACGCGGCCACCTGGGCTTTGGCGAGTTCGATGAAGAAGGCTCGGTCAACGTCTCGCGTCTGGGCGGCGTCACTGTAGGTCCAGGCGGCTTCATCGACATCGCGCAAAACGCCAAGAAGGTGGTGTTCTGCGGCACGCTGGCCGCCAAAGGGGTGAAGTTGCAAACTGGCGACGGCCAGATGCGCGTACTGACGCAAGGTGCGGTGAAAAAGCTGGTCAAACAGGTCGACCAGATCACCTTCTCAGGGCCGCAAGGCCTGGTGCGCAAGCAGGAAGTGCTTTACCTGACCGAGCGCGCCAGCTTCCGCCTCACGCCGCAAGGCATTGAAGTCTTCGAGATCGCTCCCGGCATCGATCTGCAAAGCGATGTGCTCGATCAGATGGAATTCAAGCCACTTGTGGCCAAGGACCTGAAGCAGATGGACACTGCCCATTTCACGGCTTGACTTCGAGATCGCATGAGTTGATTGGCCGCATGTCAATCACCCCATGCGGGCACTTGCGCTCACACTTGCCGCAGGCCGTGCAGCCGGCGGGGTCATGCAATACGGCGTACTTTCGCCCCTCCTGTACCTGCAGGCTGAGCACATGGTCCCGACACGCCGCCACGCACCAGCCACAGCCAGTACAGCGCAAGGTGTCGATATGGAGCCACATGCCGCAAGCCTAGCACTCAGGGCTCAAGCCCCCGCAATCGCACCGCGTCGTAATTGGTCGCGCTCCATGCTTTCGAACAAGGCCTTGAAGTTGCCTTCGCCAAAACCTTCATCGGCCTTGCGCTGGATGAACTCGAAGAACACCGGCCCCAACAAGGTCTGGCTGAAGATCTGCAACAGCAAACGCTTCTCGCCATTGGCGGTGGAACCATCGAGCAGGATGCCGCGCGTTTGCAGCTCTCCCACCGGCTCACCGTGGCCAGGCAGCCGCTCGGCCAGCATCTCGTAATAGATGTCGTTGGGCGCGGTCATGAGCGGGATGCCCGCCAACTGCAAGGCATCCACGCTGGCCAAGAGGTCATCGGTCAGCAAGGCAATGTGCTGGATGCCTTCCCCGTTGAACTGCATCAGATACTCCTCGATCTGCCCTCCGTTCTGACCAGACTCTTCGTTCAGGGGAATGCGGATCAGGCCATCGGGCGCGGTCATGGCGCGGCTGGTCAGGCCGGTGTATTCGCCTTTGATGTCGAAGTAGCGGATCTCGCGGAAGTTGAAGATGCGCTCGTAAAAACTGCCCCAGAAAGCCATACGCCCCTTGTAGACGTTGTGCGTGAGATGGTCGATGGTTTTGAAGCCATGCCCCACCGGATGGCGCTCCACACCCGGCAGCCATTCAAAGTCGATGTCGTAAATGCTTTTGCCATCTTCGAAACGATCAATCAGGTACAGCGGCGCGCCGCCAATGCCTTTGATCGCTGGAAGACGCAATTCCATCGGCCCCGTCGGGATATCCAGTGGTTGAGCCCCCTGCTCCAGCGCCCGGGCGTAGGCCTGGTGCGCGTCGCGCACCCTGAACGCCATGGCGCAAGGGCCTGGGCCGTGTTCAGCCGCAAAGTACCCCGCTGGACTGCGCGGCTCACGGTTGACGATGAAGTTGATGTCTCCTTGACGGTAAAGCACAACGTCTTTGGAACGGTGTTTGGCCACCAGACTGAAACCGAGTTTCTCGAACAAGGACTCCAGTACACCCGAGGTGGGGGATGCAAACTCGACGAATTCAAAGCCGCACAGGCCCATGGGGTTCTCAAACAAATCTGCCATGAAATTTCTCCAGATAAAGCCGGGCCCTGCCCTTGCATCGGCAGGACCTTCAAAAAAACAGGAAGGGAGAAAGCGCTGCAGCCCGCGTCACCGAGTGGCGCGGGGAACACAGCTTACAGGCAGTCTGGTGGCGCGCAGGGCTTGCCCCGCGTGCTGCGCGCGAGGTGAATGCCGACGATCAGGACCTGGATGGACATGGGGAGTGATGGTGCATCTACCAGCCCCCCCTGTCAAGCCATCATCAAGCCTGACGGGTCCACCCTGGTAAAGGTGCTGTGCGGTGGAGCACGTCCGTGTGAAGCCACAAAGCACTCCGACGGGCACGCTCAGCCACCACATCCAGGGGCAGTTGCTGGTAGTCGTCGTTGAACACTTCAAAGCTGTAGTCGCCCCGGTAGCCGATGCGGTCCAGGCGCAACACCAGATCGGCCAATTGCTCGCTGTGCACGCCTTCGCCCGGGAACACGCGGAAGGTGCGCGCCGTGGTCATGCGCTCTTCAAACGTGGGCGTCTCTTGCCACATGAAGTCCGAAAGTTGCACCAGGAAGATCTTCTCGGGGTCCAGCTCTTCGATGGCATCCAGCGAAGATTTGGCCGCAAAGATGTGGAACGAGTCCAGCCCAATGCCCAGGTTAGGACAGTCGGCTCGGCACACCACGTCCCAGCTGACGGGAAACTCGTTGACGGTACGCCCCCAGGAAAGGGCTTCATACGCCACCTTGATGCCCAATGGCAGCGCCAGCATGGCCAGTTTTTGCAAATCTGCGGCGATCTGGTCCAAATCTTGTGTCGCATGGCGCGAGGTGGACGAGCAAGCCAGCAACACTTTGCTGCCCGTGGCGGCGCACATCTCCAGCATGGACTTGGCAATGTCCACCTTGTAGCTGTGCAGGTGGCCTGAAAGGCCCTCAAAGTCACGCAACACCTGAAAACCTGTGGGACGCAAGCCGCTGTCCTGCACTGCCCGCACAGCAGCCTGAACACCACCAGAATGTGTCACAAGATCCCGCGCCATCAACATGACTTGCGAGAAGCCCGCTGCCTTCATCGCGGTCAGCTTGGCCTCCAGAGAACCCGCCATGGTGATGGTGTCCATCCCGTAGCCATTGAGCATGTTCATGGTCATGCCCTTTATCACTTGTGGACCAGCTCAAAGGCCACAGAGCCCAGGACGTTGCGCGTCAGCGCCCCGCGATCCTCCGCGTGCAACTGACTGGACTCCACAAACTCCACACCACGTGCCTTGAGTGCTGCCACAGCTGCGGCGACATCCGGCACGCCAAAACCAATACGCTGCAGACACTCCGGGCTGTCGTCCCCGGACTCCATCCACGGATCGGGCTCCACCAGTTGCCAGAGAAAACTGCCGCATGGGCTCTTCATCAATTTACCTTTGGGCAGGATGCCAAAGCGTTCTTCATCGGGGATGCTGCTGAAGTCGAACATGTGTTCGAAGTACGTCATCCAGTCGCCGCTGCGGCCGGCGCCGATGTACTGCACCACACCAAAGTAGCTCATGCCCGCCAATGCAGGCGGATGTTGATCGACAGTGGGGATGGGTTTGAAGTCGATGTCGTAAATCGAAAACTCTTGCCAGCGGTCGACAAAATAGAAGCGGCTGCGACCGGGGCCATGAATGGCCGGAATGTGCAGCTCCATGGCCTGGGCATGGCTGGGCACACCCCAGGCCCCCAGCGCCACACAACGGGTATGCGCCTTGAGGGCATCCTGCACACGAAAAGCCAC
>JBEEOS010000156.1:0-5277 GCA_041191485.1 Pseudomonadota bacterium | reverse complement strand
GCTGAAAGCCACGACCTGCTGGCGCATGCCACCACCAAGCGCGCGCGCAAGGGCGTTCCGCTGCTGGTGGGCAACATCGGTCCAGCTACGTTTGGACAGGACGACAATGCCTTGCTGCTGGTGGATGCCCAGGGAGCGCGCGAATTACCCCACGCCAGCAAGCAAGTGCTGGCCACTCAACTGATTGAAGACATTGCCCGCCGTCTGGGCAAGTCACCTACTGCTTAAACCGAAAGATTTGGGATGGAACTCGACGTCAAGATTCTCGATGCACGCATGCGCGATCAATTGCCTCAGTACGCCACGCCCGGCAGTGCCGGTCTGGACCTGCGCGCCTGTCTGGACGCGCCTTTGACTCTGCAGCCCAATGCCTGGCAGCTGGTGCCCACGGGCCTGGCCATTCATTTGAAGGATCCCGGTTACGCGGCCATGCTGCTGCCGCGCTCCGGGCTGGGTCACAAGCACGGCATCGTGCTGGGCAACCTGGTGGGCTTGATCGACAGCGATTACCAGGGGCAGCTCATGGTGAGTTGCTGGAATCGCAGCGATGTGGTGTTCACGATCGAGCCGATGGAGCGCATTGCGCAAATGGTGATCGTGCCTGTGGTGCAGGCGCGGTTCAATGTGGTCGAAGAGTTTGGCGATGTGACCGAGCGGGGCGCTGGCGGGTACGGCTCTACTGGCAAGCAATAGCTTCAATGCAGCGTCTGACCCTTGGCGTTGGGCTCGTCGCCCACTTCGATCCTGAAAAAACCAGTGCCGCAGCTGCCGCTGCCTACTTCGTCCACCGTGGCTTCGCGCACTGACGCGACTTTGATCCGCAGGCGCAGGGCGATGCCGGCCAGGGGGTGGTTGCCGTCGAGCACCACATGGTCGGGGTAGAGCTGGGCAATGGTGTAGAGCACGTTGCGTGGCGCCTCGGGGTTGCAGCCCGAAGGCAGGGCGGCGCCTTCGATCGTCAGGCCTTCTTCAATGTCTTTGGGGAACAGACTGCGCGGCTCCAGGAAGATGAGCTGGTCATTGAAGTCGCCAAAGGCGTCTTCCGGCTCCAGGTGCAGGTCCAGCTTGGCGCCTGCGGCGTGGCCTTGAAGGGCTTCTTCGATTTTGGGCAGCAGGTCGTTGCCGCCCACCAGAAACTCGACCGCTTCATCGAGCTCGTCCAGGGTCTCGCCCAAGGTGTCCATCAGGGTCCAGGTCAGTGCGACCACGCAAGGTGATTTGATTTCCATACGACAATTGTCGCAGTTTGTTGGCGGGCATGGCTGTGGCTGGTGCTCGCCCTGCACTTGAAAGTACATCATGGATATTCAACAACCCCTGGCCTTGCTTGGCGGACTCTCGCCCGAGCGTTTCATGAAAACCTATTGGCACAAAAAGCCTTTGCTGATTCGACAGGCCATACCCGGGTTTCAGGCTTTTTTGAGCCGCAAGGATCTGGTGGAGATGGCTGCCCGCGAGGATGTGGAGTCTCGCCTGATCGTGCATGGCGCCAAAGGCTGGAGCCTCAAGCATGGTCCGCTGGCGCGCCGCGCCTTGCCGCCTTTCACGCAAAAGAAGTGGACTTTTCTGGTGCAGGGTGTGGACCTGCATGATGACCGCGCGCATGAATTGCTGCAGCAGTTTCGTTTTGTGCCTGATGCACGGCTGGATGACTTGATGATCAGCTACGCCACCGATGGTGGTGGTGTGGGTCCGCACTTTGACAGTTACGACGTGTTTTTGTTGCAGGCTCATGGCCAGCGCCGCTGGCGCATTGGGCGGCAGAAAGACATGACGCGAGCCTGGGGACATGTTGTACCTGCCGCCGAAATGGGCGCATGACGGCATTGCCGAGGGCGAGTGCATGACCTGGTCCATTGGTTTTCGCTCACCCAACGAGGCCGAGCTGGCGGCTGAGCTGGTGTCGGGGCTGGCACAGGAAGCGGTGGATTTGGTGGGTGAGGCGATCTACCGCGATCCCAAGCAAGTGGCGGTGTCTCATCCGGGCGCCATCCCGCAGCAGCTGCAGGATTTCGCTGCGCAGGCGGTACGCAAACTGGTGGACCAGCCGCAGTGGCTGGAAACCCTGTTGGGTGAATACATGACACAGGCCAAATCGGGTGTCTGGTTTGATGGCGAGGGCTTTGACGTGAGCCAGGGGGTGGCGCTGGACCGACGCACGCGCATGATGTATGACCCCAAGCAGATCTACATCAACGGGGACAGTTTCCGTGTGGGCGGAGCGGATGGTCGTTTGCTGCGCCAATTGGCCGATCACCGTCAGCTTGGGGGCGCGCAAGTGGCGCGCCTGAGTGCCGACGCGCTGGAGGCCCTGCAGGACTGGGCCAACAACGGCTGGTTAAAACCCGTATGAAGCAGCACTCGTAAATATCTGTAACGGCAGTGGTACTCTAGGCCTAGGGTTTGCACTTAAAGCCGCTAGAATCGCGCACTGAATGTGTTGCACATCTGTGTGGCTTGTTCAAACCGGGGCAGCTGTCCCGGGCAATTTCCGGAAATTGTTTACATCCTTTCAAGGACATCAAAATGAAAAAATCTCTCGTTCTGGCTACCCTGATCGCTGCTGCTGCTCTGGCCGCTTGTGGCAAAAAAGAAGAAGCTGCTGCTCCTGCTGCACCCGCACCTGCTGCTGCTCCTGCTGACGCTGCTGCTCCTGCCGCTGCACCTGCTGCCGCTCCTGCCGACGCAGCTGCTCCCGCAGCCGCTCCTGCTGCTCCCGCAGCTGCTGAAGGCGAGAAGAAGTAATTCTTCGTCGTTGAACGCCGGTGCATGCATCGGCATTCAGCCAAGAAAAAGCCCGCCAATCGGCGGGCTTTTTCTTTGGAGTGAACCGAACGTCTGATCAACGAATCTCGGGAGCCAGCAGTTTGAGGATCTTGTTGGCGTTGTCCGCAGACTCGGGCTGACCTTGTTCGTTGAGCACCTGCACCAGGCTGCCAGAGCCCTGAGCGGATATAGCAATGCGGTATTTGTTGAGCACAGGGCCCTCGGACTTTTTGGCGCCAAACATGCGCGCAAAGAAGCCGGGTTGTTCCTGGCCTGTACCAGAGACATAACGCACGAAGTAAATGCCTTTTTGGCGGTCACGGTCTTCCACGGTGAAACCGGTGCGGTCCAAAGCCACGCCGACGCGGCGCCAGGTACGTTCCAGGTCGTCACTCAGGGCGATTCCCGGCTGGCCGTTTTGCACACTCACTTGGGCGCTGGTGGGTGCGGCGACCGCTGAACCTGCCGCGGTGGCGGCTTTGGCTTGCTCGGGTGAGGCGCCCAGTTGCACCATCAGACGGCGCAGAAATTCAATTTCCAGTTCGGGGTCGTTGGCGCCCGGCATCCAGATCGTGCGTTCTTTTTGCTGGTCGGCGTATTCCTCGACCATGCGGCGATGGGTGACGTAAATTTCCACGCCCGTAGCCGTGCGCTCGACGCGGGTGCGGAAACGGTCACGCTCACCAGTAGAGTAAAGCGAATCGAGCACCTTGCCCAAAGTTTTGCGGATGAAGTCCTGGGGCAGCTTGGCGCGGTTCTCGGCCCAGTCGGTCTCCATGATGCCGATGTCGGGCGAGTCCGTGGTCAGTACAAAACCGTTGTCGGCCCAGAACTTGCGCAGGGGCTCCCAGAGCTTGTCTGCAGGTCGTTGCACCACCAAAAAGCGCTGCTGGCCATTGCGTTGCATGCTGACATCGCCCATGCTGTTGGCGGCGGTGCCGGCGTCCTTGACCTGTGCTGCTGCGCTCATGAAGCCCGAAGCCGTGGCCGATGTGCTTTGCAGCACATAGCGCGAGTCTTTCGTCAGCTGGGTCAGGTCCGGAGGCACTTCCAGTGCGCTGACTGGCTTGGCGCTTTTGTAATCGACTTTGCCTTCTTCCAGAACGGAGCAGGCGCCTAGAGTGCCGGTCAGGGCCAAGGCCAGAATCAGGCGTGGGGTGGACGATGCGTTCATGCGCGAAGGTTCCTCGTAGGGGTTCAGAGCAGGCCAGCAGCCTGGAGGGCTGCTTCCACCACAGGGCGTTGACCTTCGGACAACTGAGTCAGTGGCAGGCGAATCGCCGGACCACACAGGCCCATGCGCGCTGCAGCCCACTTGACCGGAATGGGGTTGGCTTCCACAAACAGGGCTTTGTGCACTGGCATGAGCTCAAACTGCAGTTTCATGGCTGTGGCGATGTCGCCACGTGCGGCGGCTGCGCACAGCTCGTGCATTTTGCGGGGAGCAATGTTGGCGGTGACGCTGATGTTGCCTGCGCCGCCCATGAGGATCATGGCCACAGCGGTGGGGTCATCGCCCGAGAAGACGGCAAAGCTCTTGGGCAGGTCGCGAATGAGCCATTGGGCGCGTTCGAGGTTGCCGGTGGCTTCCTTGATACCAATGATGCCCGGCACCTTGGACAGACGCACCACGGTGTCGTGCTGCAGATCGGCGACGGTGCGGCCGGGCACGTTATAGAGCACGACGGGCAATTGGGGTGTGGCCTCGGCAATCGCCTTGAAGTGCTGGTACAGGCCCTCTTGCGTGGGCTTGTTGTAGTAGGGCACCACTTGCAGTTGGGCATCGGCACCAATGGATTCGGCGTACTTGGCCAGCGCGATGGCTTCCGATGTGGAGTTGGCGCCGCAGCCCGCAATGATGGGGATGCGCTTGGCAGCCTGTTCGACCGAGACGTGCAGGATTTCGCGGTGTTCTTCGACATTGACGGTAGGGGACTCACCAGAGGTGCCGACGATCACCAGGGCATCGGTGCCTTCTGCCACATGCCAGTCGATGAGTTTTCGCAGGGCGGCGTAGTCGACGCTGCCGTTGTCTTGCATGGGGGTGATCAGGGCAGGAATGCTGCCTTTGAGGGAAAGGGTCGCTTGGGTCATGTCGGGCTCTATTGCAGGCTCGGTGAATCTGAAAATACCATTCTAGCGATTCGCCAGGGGCCAAGGCGCATTTTCCTGGCTGGCGACGGCGGCAATGCGCTGCACATAACGCTCGGGATGGGTCATAAACCCCTGCTCAAACGCCACCACATGCAAAGCGGCGCAGACTTCAAGCAACTCACCGCGACGCAGCAGGAACTCCGGTCTGGCCGGGCGCCCGACGGTTTCATTGCCTTCGGCAAAGGTTTCGTACAGCAGCACGCCGCCGGGCTTGAGGCTGGCGAGCAAAGCAGGCCACAAGGGGCGCCAGAGGTAGTTGGTGACGACCACGGCATCAAACTGCTGGGTCAAGGGCCAGGGATGGTTTTCAACATCGGCCAGCAAAACCTGGCCGTAGGCGCGGGCGCTTTGCAGAGC
>JBEEOS010000155.1:0-4142 GCA_041191485.1 Pseudomonadota bacterium | reverse complement strand
TCAGCGGGCCTTGGTGCATCTTCTGTGTGCAGCAGCCCTGATGGCGCTGGGCTGGCTGATGTGGCAAACCGGTTCGGATTTCATGGCCAGCGGTGAAACCACGGCCCAACTCAAAATTTTGAAAGCCCCTTTTATTTACGGCATGGGCTTGCTGTGCGGCTTCACTGGGCTCATTCATCTGAGCATGATGCTGCGTCCTCTGGACCATGAAGAAACCGAAGGAGGCGCCCTGTGATCGAAGCCCTGATTGGATTTACGGCCATCTTTGCCTTGGCCCTGCTGCGTGTACCACTGGCCTTTTCGATGGGCCTGGTCGGCCTGGTGGGCATTGGCTTGACCCGGGGCTGGATGCCCGCCATGGCCAGCACCGCACAAGTGGTCTACGACACCGGTTTTGCCTACACCTTGTCGGTCATCCCCTTGTTCATCTTGATGGGCAACTTTGTGGCCCGGGCCGGCTTGGCGCACGAACTTTTTCACGCGGCCTACACCTTCATTGGCCACCGCCGCGGCGGTCTGGCCCATGCGACGATTGCCGCCTGCGCAGGTTTTGGCGCCATTTGTGGCTCGTCCATCGCCACTGCAGCCACCATGAGCAAAGTGGCCTACCCGTCCATGAAAAAAATGGGCTACAGCGCCATGTCCACCGGCGTGATCGCCGCCGGCGGCACTTTGGGCATCATGATTCCACCGTCCACCATCATGGTGATCTACGGCATCATCACCGAAACACACATTGGCAAATTGTTTGCTGCCGGCGTGATCCCTGGTGTGTTGACGGCTGCGCTGATGATGGTGGCCGTGGTCATCATGACCTCGCGCAACCCCGAGCACGCGCCCGCAGGCGAAAAGTTCAGTTGGTCCGAGCGCTGGGCAGCTTTGCGCGGCATCTGGGGCGTTTTGTTGCTGGTGGTCGTTGTGTTGGGCGGCATTTATGGCGGCTTTTTCACGGCCACAGAAGGCGCCGGCATGGGGGCCATGGGCGCGTTCTTGTTTGCGCTGGCCCGACGGGCCCTCAGCTGGAAAACATTGTTCCAGGTGCTGGTTGAATCGGCGCGAACCACCGCCATGCTGTTCACCTTGCTGATCGCTGCGACGATTTTTGCCAACTTCGTGAACTTCACCAGCATGCCCATGGAGCTCAAAGAATGGATCACCCATCTGGGCCTGTCGCCCATCATGATCGTGGCGGCCATGATGCTGATCTACATCCTGTTGGGCACGGTGATGGAAGAGCTCACCATGGTGCTGTTGACCATTCCACTGTTTTTCCCGATCGTGATTCAACTGGGCTTTGATCCGGTGTGGTTCGGCGTGCTGATCGTGATGGTCATCCAGATCGGCCTGATTTCACCCCCTGTGGGCATGAACCTGTTTGTGCTCAACACCTTGTTGCCCAAAGTCGGCTTGCTGACCATCTTCCGTGGCGTCTGGCCACTGGTGCTGGTGCTCATCGTCACCTTGGGCATTTTGTTGGCATTCCCCGGCCTGAGCCTGTGGCTGCCGTCCATGATGGATTGAACGAAAAACATGCCCAAGAAAAAGGCTCGCCACAGGCGAGCCTTTTTTCTGACGCTCTCCAATTGGCATCAGGGGGGAGATTGCAGGTGCACCACACGCTGTGGATAAGGAATTTCAATCTGGTGTGCCTTCAGGGCTTTCAAGATGGCCAGATGAATGTCGGACTTCAAATTGAGCAAACCACTGGCAGGGTCTTCAAACCAATAACTGACCGTGAATTCCAGTCCATCAGCGCCAAAGGCTGACAAAGCGACAGAAGGGGCGGGATCAGCCAGGACACGCTCTTGTGACGAGCACGCCTGTAACAAAAGGTCGATCACCTGATCGACCGGTGAATCGTAGGCCACCAGCACAATCACTGTCTGTGCCAGTTTGGCGTCACTCAAGGTCATGTTCTCCACGCGCTGGGTGATCATCAACTCGTTGGGCACGATGGACTCACGGCCATTGGGCGATCGAATCACGGTGTAGCGGGCCTTGATGTCGGTGATCCGGCCTTCAAAGCCATCGACTTTGACCGTATCGCCAATGCGCACACTGCGCTCGGCCAGGATCACAAAACCACTGACGTAGTTGGCCGCGAGCTTTTGCAAACCAAAGCCAATGCCCACGCCAACAGCACCGCCCAGCACCGACAAGGCCGTCAAATCAATGCCCACGGAAGACAGCGCCATCAGCAAGCCCACAAACATGAGCATGGCTCGCACGGTGTTGCTGATGACTTTGCGCAAGGACAAGTCACTGCCCGTGGCCGACTTGAGCAAGCGCGCTTCGATGGCCGCCGAAATCCACAACACCACGATCAGCACAGCACCGGCAGTCAATGCGCCTTCGATCAAAGTGCGCACCGAGACCAAGGTGCCTCCCAACTTCCAATGGATCTGATCGAGCTCACCCAGCACCAAGGGCAAGATGCCCGTGACCCACAAAACCACACAAGCCCAAGCCAGCCATGAAATGGTGCGTTCCAACGCCCGCACAAAAACGGCACCGGAAAAAGCCACCTGGAGCACCTTCACCCCAAGGCGAATCACGGCCAAAGATGTGCAAACGGGCAGCAAAATATCAAACACTGCAAGCGGATGATCCTCTGTCAACAGCGTACGCGCCACAAAGGTCAGGCCCAGCAACAAGATGGGAAACAAGACCCCATCCACCAACTGGTGTCCGAGCAAAATCTTCAGCTCATGGCCGCGCAGCAAACGCCGCAAACCCCAAACCATGATCCAGGCCAAAAACAAACACAGGGCAAAGGCAGCCAATGCCTGCAATGACTCTGGGCGAGCCAAGGAGTCCAACCAGGCCATGGGATCGGCCACATGGACGGTTTTCAGATTCGCCATGAGGGATCCCTTTTCTCAATGAAGGCCTGAACGCCCTCTTGCGCCACCTCGTGCACCATGTTGCAGGCCATGGTTTGACCAGCCAACTGGTAGGCCGCCTCGATGCCCATCTCGCGCTGCGTGTAAAACAACTGCTTGCCCATGCGCACCGCTTCACGGGGTTTGGCCAAGATCGCATTCACCAACTCGTCCACACGGGCATCCAGCTCCTGCGGTGGAGACACGCGGTTGATCAAACCGCGCTGGCAAGCCTCATCGGCCGAGACAAAGCCGCCCGTGAGCAACATTTCCATGGCCTGTTTGGCGTGCATATTGCGCACCAGCGGCACGCTGGGTGTAGCGCAAAACAAGCCGACATCGATGCCGTTGACGCCAAACTGAACGCCCTGCGCGGCCACCGCCAAATCACATTGCGCCACCAACTGGCAACCCGCTGCCGTGGCCACGCCTTGCACTCTGGCGATCACAGGCACGGGCAAGTTCTGAATGGACAGCATCATGCGCGTGCACTGGGCAAACAGCTTTTGGTAATACGCCAGCTCAGGCTGGGCGCGCATTTCTTTGAGGTTGTGGCCTGCACAAAAGGCCTTGCCTGTCGCCCCCAAGACCACGACACGCGCATCGGCGTCTTGCGCGATCTGATGGAACGCGCTTTGCAAGGCCTCCAGCATGGCCTCGCCCAGAGTGTTGAAGCTGGCGGGGCTGTTGAGGGTGAGTCGGTGCACGCCGCGCGCATCACGCTCGTGCAGCAAGATGTTGGTGTTTTCAGCAGGTGAGTTCATGCACTCGATTGTGCACAAAGAAGGGCTGGCCTGCGGCAAGCTGGGCAGCCGCTCACACGTCCGCCAGAACTCTCAAATGCGCTTCCACGCTGCGGCTCAGAGCGCTGAGGCTGTAGCCGCCTTCCAGGCAACTGACGATGCGCCCCTGGGCATGGCGCAGGGCCACATCCTTGATGCGCTGGGTGATCCAGGCGTAGTCTTGCTCGACCAGGCCCATTTGCCCCATATCGTCTTCGCGGTGGGCATCAAAACCAGCACTGATGAAAATCAGCTCGGGCTTGTGCGCCTCCAGTCGGGGCATCCACATCATGTCGATCAGCTCGCGAATGTCCATGCCACGGGTGTAGGCCGGCACCGGCAAGTTCAGCAGGTTGGACGCGGTCGATTGCGAGCCGCCCTCGGGGTAGAAAGGGTGCTGGAAAAAGCTGACCATCAAGATCCGCTCATCCCCGGCCACGATGTCTTCGGTGCCATTGCCGTGGTGCACATCAAAGTC
>JBEEOS010000154.1:0-3534 GCA_041191485.1 Pseudomonadota bacterium | reverse complement strand
GGCTGGCTGGGCCTGCTGTCAGACACGCCCCCCGTGCACCACGAACTCATTTACGCCAACAGCTCGCGCGGCTTTGCCCTGTGCTCGCAGCGCAGCAAAACACGCAGCCGCTACTACCTGCAAGTGCCGCTGACCGACAAGGTCGAAGACTGGAGCGACGAAGCCTTCTGGGGCGAGTTGCGCAACCGCCTGGACCCCGCGGCCCGCGAGCAACTGGTCACCGGCCCCAGCATTGAAAAAAGCATCGCCCCGCTGCGCAGCTTTGTGACCGAGCCCATGCGCTTTGGCCGCATGTTCCTGGCGGGTGATGCCGGCCACATCGTGCCGCCCACCGGCGCCAAAGGCCTGAACCTGGCCGCTACCGACGTCAAGTACCTGTCCACCGCCATCATCGAGTACTACCAGGAAAACTCCGAAGCGGGCATCGACAGCTACTCCGAGCGCTGCCTGCGCCGCATCTGGCGCGCTGAACGCTTTAGCTGGTGGTTCACCCAACTGATGCACCGCTTCCCGGATGACGGTGACATTGGCCACAAATTCCAGCAAGCCGAGCTCGACTATCTGGTCCACAGCGAAGCCGGCTCGCGCACCATGGCCGAAAACTACGTGGGCCTGCCATTGGACTTTGGCGACAAATAAGTCCCGCTGCAGTGGCCGCAGGCCACTCCTACAATGGTTTTCACCATGAGCACCATCATCACCCCCCTGCGCGGCACGCGCATTGTCAGCCTGGCCCTGAACCTGCCCGGCCCTGCGGCCCTGCGCCGCCTGGCCGATATGGGCGCCCGCTGCACCAAGGTCAACCCACCTGCGGGCGACCCCATGCAGCACTACACCACAGAGGGCTACACGCAACTGCACCGGGGTGTGAAAGAAATCTCGCTGGACCTCAAAGACGCCAAAGGCCAAGCCGCTTTGCACAAGCTGCTGGCACACACCGACATCCTGCTCACGTCGTTCAGGCCTTCGGCTCTTGTCAAGCTGGGCCTGGGCTGGAAAACGCTGCATAAGCAATACCCCCAGCTGAGCCTGGTCGAAGTGGTCGGCGCCCCTGGCCCCCTGGCCGAAATTCCCGGCCATGACCTGACCTACCAGGCCGAGGTGGACCTGGTGCCGGGTCTGGATTTGCCCGCAAGCCTGTTTGCCGACATGGGCGGCGCCCTCATGGCCAGCGAAGCCACACTGCAAGCCCTGCTGGTGCAAAAAACCACCGGCAAAGGCACGCGCCACGAAGTCGCCCTGAGCACCGCCGCAGCCTGGCTGGCCCTGCCGCGCCAATGGGGCATGACCACACCCAAAGGCGCCGTCGGTGGGGCCCATGCAGGCTACAAGATCTACCCCTGCAAGAACGGACGTGTGGCCATGGCCGCGCTGGAGCCGCACTTTGCCCAGCGCCTGTGCGATGCCGCAGGCATTGTGCTCAAACACCCCGTCAAGGACCTGTTCAAACCGGCGGTGCACCAAGCCATCGCCGCCTTCCTGGCCAGCAAAACACGCCAGCAACTGGACGCCCTGGCCTCAGCCAAGGACATTCCGCTTTTAACGCTGAAGTGAGCACCCCATGAACAGCACCCTCCAGGACATCCTCAAGCGGATCAACCAGCTCGAAGAAGAGCTGCAAGCCGAACTCAAACGCCGGCGCGACGAGCTGCAAGCCGACTTTGATCACCGCAAGATCCACTTCGAGCGTGCCGTGCTGGAGCAGCAACGCCGCTTCAAAACAGGCCTGCTGCACTATGTGAGCCAAGCCGACCTGCGCCACGTCATCACCATCCCGCTGATCTACGGCATGCTTGTGCCCATGGTGCTTCTGGACGCCACTCTGACGCTGTACCAATGGCTGTGCTTCCCGCTCTACCGCATCGAACGCGTGCGCCGCAAAGACTGCTGGACTTTTGACCGCGCACACCTGGCCTACCTCAATGCGCTGGAAAAACTCAACTGCGCCTACTGCTCCTACGGCAACGGCCTGGCCGCCTACTTCACGGAAATTGCCAGCCGCACGGAACAGTACTGGTGCCCCATCAAACACGCCCGGCGCGTGCAACACGCTCACAGCCGCTACAACCAGTTTGTGGACTATGGGGACGCCGAAGGATTCAAAGCCGAATTACAGCGTTTACGGGATCAATTGCAAAGCATCAGCAGCAAGCAAGAGGGTCCCTAAAATGCAAACCTATGTTTGAGCAAACTGGCTCAGTTTTGCTTGTGATTCAACACAAAGCCTGCTTCGCGGCCACGCGCGCCCGCGCCGCGTGCAGTTTTTTGTAACTATCCAGCAAGCGCTGATGCCGATCCAGTGTTTCCAGCTGGAGGCTGGTGGGCGTGAGGCCATGAAAGCGCACGCTGCCGTCCACCGAGCCGATGGCTGCATCCATGCGCTCATCGCCAAACATGCGCCGAAAGTTGACGGCGTAATCCGCCAAGTCCAGGTCATCGTCCAGTGTCACCTCCAGCACCACGTTCAAGGCTTGGTAGAACAAGCGGCGTTCCACCGTGTTGTCGTTGTACTGCAAAAAAGCGCCCACCAGGTCGTGTGCTTCTTCGAGCTGCTGCAAGGCCAGGTGAATCAAGAGCTTGAGCTCCATCACCGTCAGTAGGCCCCACACTGTGTTGTCGTCGAACTCGATGCCAATCAAGGTGGCGATGTCGAGGTAATCATCCAGCTCGTTGTTCTCCAATCGGTCCAACAAGGTCTCCAGCGCAGCGTCGTCCAGGCCGTGCAGGTTGAGGATACTGGTGCGGAACAAGAGCGCTTTGTTGGTGTTGTCCCAAATCAGGTCATCGACCGGGTACACCTCGGAATAACCCGGCACCAGAATGCGGCACGCGGTGGCACCCAGTTGATCGTGCACCGCCACATAGGCTTCTTTGCCCATGGCCTGCAAGATGCCAAACAGCGTGGCGGCCTCTTGCGCGGTGGTGCCTTCGCCCTCACCGGCAAAATCCCACTCCACAAATTCGTAATCCGATTGGGCGCTGAAAAACCGCCACGACACCACCCCGCTGGAGTCGATGAAGTGCTCCACAAAGTTGTTGGGCTCGGTCACGGCGTTGCTGATGAAGGTGGGTGCAGGCAGGTCATTCAGGCCCTCAAAACTGCGGCCCTGCAGCAGCTCGGTCAGGCTGCGCTCCAGCGCCACTTCCATGCGCGGGTGTGCGCCAAAGGACGCGAACACACCGCCCGTGCGCGGGTTCATCAAGGTCACGCACATCACCGGGTACACACCGCCGAGCGACGCGTCTTTGACCAGGACCGGGAAACCCTGCGCCTCCAAAGCCTCGATGCCGGCCACGATGCCGGGGTACTTGGCCAACACAGCTGGCGGCACATCAGGCAAAGCCATTTCACCTTCCAGGATCTCGCGCTTGACGGCCCGCTCAAAAATTTCGGACAGGCACTGCACCTGCGCTTCCACCAGCGTGTTGCCTGCGCTCATGCCGTTGCTCACGAACAGGTTTTCCACCAAGTTGGAGGGGAAGTACACCACCTCGCCATCGGACTGGCGCACATAGGGCAGCGCACAAATGCCG
>JBEEOS010000153.1:0-3536 GCA_041191485.1 Pseudomonadota bacterium | reverse complement strand
TGTCGCGTGACTTCAACTTCCGGCAATTCAGGCATGCAAATACAGGTCCAGCAGGACATCCAGGAAAGCACTCTGTCATCAGAGGCCACAAGGGCTGGATTATGATGCCCTGCATGAAGTTATGGCAGAAACTGGTTGCGCTCCTATGCTTGCCCGTAGGGGCTTTGGCGCAGGTACCTTCCGGCGCGCCCGTAGGCTCAGCTTCGCCTGCGCCAGTCGTGGTCAATTCTGCGTTGGATGCGCAGATTTTTTACGAAATATTGCTGGCAGAGCTGTATGGGCGCAGCGGCGAAATCGGCACAAGTTACTCCATCATGCTCGATGCCGCACGTCGCTCGGGTGATGCGGGTCTTTTTGAACGCGCTGTCGGACTGGCGCTGGCCTCGCGCTCGGGCGATGCGGCCTTGCAGGCGGTACGCACCTGGAAGCGCGAACAGCCGCAGGCCTTGGAGCCTGATCGGTATTTGCTGCAAATTCTGGTGGCGCTGAACCGGATGGAAGAAGCCGGAACCACACTGACGACCTGGCTGCAGCGGCTACCGGTGTCGGAGCAGTCGGCTGCGATCGCCTCGGTGCCTCGTCTGTTTGAACGCGTGAGTGATAAAAAACTTGCCCTCGGCACGGTGCGCAGTGCGCTGGACAAGGCCTTGCAACAACCCCAGACCAGGACGGCCGCCCTCACCACCCTTGGCCGCATGCAGCGCGACAGCGGCCTCACCACCGAAGCCGTCTCCACAGCACTGCAGGCCCATCGCCAGGACCCACAGGCCTTGGGGCCGTTGATTTTGTCCATGAGCTTGTTGCAGTACGCTCGCACTGAACTCAAACCCGTGTTGGACGAAGCCATGCGGGGCGATGCACCGCCGGTTGAAGTGCGTATGAGTTATGCCCGCATGCTGATCAGTCTGGGCGCGCATCAAGAAGCGCAAGCGCAACTGCACCTGATCGGCCAGAAGTTTTCCGCTTACGCGCCCGCCTGGCTGGTCAGTGGTTTGCTGCACATGGACAACCAGCAAAACGAGCAAGCGCAGGCCGCACTGGAACGCTACCTGGCTTTGACCGCAGACAAGCAGGATCCGCAAACCCAGGAGGGGCGCAGCGATGCCCTGGTGGCCCTGGCACAAATCGCTCAGCGCAATGGCCAGTTGACGCAGGCAGACGGTTGGCTGCAACAAATCCCGGCCGATGCAGATCCCATCAAAGTGGCCAGTCAACGTGCTGCCTTGCTGATGAAGCAGGCACGCGTGATGCAGGCACAGCAGTTGCTTGAACAAGTGGTACCGCAAACCGAGCAGCAAAGCATCGACAAGGCCCTGGTGCTCTCTCGCTGGTGGCGCGAACGCCAGCGACCCCAACAGGCCTACAACGTCATGCACGCGGCCTTGCAAGAACACCCAGAGCAATCGCAATTGATGTCCGAAATGGCCATCGTCTGTGACGAACTGCAGCGCCACGAGGAAATGGAGCAACTGCTGCGACAGCTGATGCGACAGCAACCTGAAGACCCGCAGGCCTACAACATGCTCGGCTATTCGCTGGCAGACAGAGGCCAGCGCCTGCCCGAGGCGCTCGCACTGATTGAAAAAGCTGTGCAATTGGCTCCAAAAGATCCGTTCATTCAAGACAGCCTGGGCTGGGTGAAGTTCCGCATGGGCCATGTGCAAAAGGCACAAGCCATTCTTCATGACGCCTACACACTGCGCCCCGATGCCGAAATTGCAGCGCACCTGGGTGAAGTCCTTTGGGTCATGGGCGACAAAGACCGCGCCGCACGCATCTGGCGCGAGGGTCTCTTGCTCAACCCGGAAAACGCGACCCTGCGTCAAACCATGAACCGGCTGGGCTTTACCCCATGAGCACACGAGTGCTGCGTTGGTTTTTATGGGCCAGCGTGATGTGGCTCAGTGCCTGCAGCACGCCGAGCTTGCGTCCCCAGGCCGCATCCTCGGCAATGCCTGCTTTCTGGTCCGGAAGGCTTGCACTGCAGATTGACAGCACCCCGCCACAAAACTTCAGCGCCAATTTTGAATTGCTGGGCTCCGCCCGGCAAGGTGAGCTCTTACTGCTCTCCCCCCTGGGCACCACCCTGGGGCGCCTGCGCTGGCAGCCAGGACAAGCCCAACTCGATCAAGGCGATCAACATTGGCAAGACAGCTCTGTGCAGTCCCTGACCGAACAGTTAACGGGGACCGCCTTGCCTCTGGACGCCCTGTTCCAGTGGCTTACCGGTCAAGCCCAAAGTGCACCGGGCTGGCAAGTGGACTTGAGCTTGTTGAACGACCGGGGCCGACTGCGTGCCGAGCGTCTGCAGCCCGAGCCCCATACCGTCCTCAAGCTACAGCTCGAACGCTGAGACGGCGGGGATAATCCAGGCATGAAATCCCTCGTCGATGTGCCGGCACCGGCCAAGCTCAATTTGTTTTTGCACATCACCGGCCGGCGCCCGGATGGCTACCACCTGTTGCAGTCCGTGTTCATGTTGATTGACTGGCAGGACACCCTGCATTTCGAGCTGCGCGCAGATGGCCTGATTTCGCGCGAAGACCTGACAGCTGCACTTCCACCAGATGACCTGATCACCCGGGCCGCACGTTTGCTGCAGTCCAGCACAGGCTGCTCGCAGGGCGCGCACATTGCCGTAGACAAGCAGATCCCCGCCCAGGCTGGCATGGGGGGCGGCTCCTCGGATGCGGCCAGCTGTTTGCTGGCACTCAACCGACTGTGGAACCTGAACCTCAGCACCCAGCAGTTGGCCGCTCTGGGCCTGCAGCTGGGCGCGGACGTCCCGTTTTTTATCCAGGGGCGCAATGCCTGGGTGCAAGGCATTGGCGAAGACATCACCCCCCTGAATCTGCCTGCGGCACGTTTTCTCGTCATCAAACCCCAAGCCGGGCTGGAAACCGCAAAAATTTTTGCAGATCCACAATTGAAGCGCGATACAAAGCATGCTACAATTTCGCTCTTTGCTGCAAACCCTTATGGCTTTGGCCATAATGACTTGCAACCCGTTGCAGAGCGTTTGTGCCCTGAAATTCATCAGGCGCTTGAATGGCTTAAAACTGCCGGCTTGAACGGTAGAATGACGGGCTCGGGCAGTGCTGTTTTTGCGCCTTGTCCTGAACAAGTCGAAACCAGCCAGATGCCTGGCCAGTGGATTTCGCGGTTATGCAGCAATTTGGATGTTCATCCTCTTTTGGGGTGGGCACCCAGCGACAGTTGATCGGTGGGCAGCCTTGTGCTGTCGACCTGTGTAGGGGAGTCGCCAAGTTGGTAAAGGCACCGGATTTTGATTCCGGCATGCGAGGGTTCGAGTCCTTCCTCCCCTGCCAAATACCTCAAACCGTTCTTCACGTTTTCTGATCGCTGGAACGCGCCATGCAGCCTTTGCCCGCAGCCAATCATTCCGATTTCATGCTTTTCACAGGCAATGCCAATCCGGCACTTGCTGCTGAAATGGCCAAACACCTGGGCACCCAGCTGGGCGCTGTGGACGTCGGCCGATTCTCCGATGGCGAAGTCACCGTCGAGCTCAAGCA
>JBEEOS010000152.1:0-3584 GCA_041191485.1 Pseudomonadota bacterium | reverse complement strand
GTTGCTGCATGGGTCGATTCCTGGCAGCAAACCGCCGCTGCCGCCTGTGGGCAGTTTGGGAATCACCACCGGGGCGGCAGGCATGTCTTGTCGCACATAAGCAGACAGCATTTCGCGCACCTTGGCGCTCAGCGAGGTGCCTTCTTGAATGGCTTTGATTCGGGCTTGTTTGACGAGGTTCTCGTCGAGAGAAATGGTCAGGTTGGTCATGAAAAATCTCCATCGGGAAAGTTCACGTGAATCAGTGTAGCACGTGAACACGTGTCGTGGGATAATCCAGCCCGTGACCGACGCTGCCCATCCCACCCCCCTCCAAATCGACTTCCCCGAAGGCCTGCCGGTCTCTGCCCGCCGTGAAGAAATCATGGCCGCCATGGACCAGCACCAGGTCATCATCGTCTGCGGTGAAACGGGCTCGGGCAAGACCACGCAGCTGCCCAAAATCGCGCTGGCTCTGGGGCGCGGCAAGCTGAACGCCAAGCCCGGTGAACGCGCCCGCATGATCGGCCACACCCAGCCCCGGCGCATTGCGGCCAGCTCGGTGGCCAAGCGCATTGCCGAAGAATTGAAGACGCCGCTCGGCGAAGTGGTGGGTTTCAAGGTGCGGTTTCAAGACCGTTTGAGCAAAAACGCGTCCGTCAAGCTTATGACCGATGGCATCTTGCTGGCCGAAACCCAGACCGACCCGCTGCTGCAAGCGTATGACACCATCATCATCGACGAGGCACACGAACGCAGCCTGAACATCGACTTTTTGCTGGGCTACCTGCGCCAGATCCTGCCGCGCAGGCCAGACCTGAAAATCGTCGTCACCTCGGCCACGATCGATGCCGACCGCTTTGCCAAGCACTTTGCCTCGCGCAACGGCCCGGCCCCGGTGATCATGGTCTCTGGCCGCACCTTTCCGGTGGAGCAGCGCTACCGCCCGTTTGAAGAGTCGCGTGACTACGGCCTGAACGAAGCCATGGCCGACGGCGTGGACGAACTCTGGCAAGGCGGGGCAGGGGGCGACATCCTGATCTTTTTGCCCGGCGAGCGCGAGATCCGCGAAGCCGCAGACCACCTGCGCAAACACCTGGCCCACCAGCCGCTGACCCGCAACGCCGAAGTGCTGCCCCTGTTTGCCCGCCTGTCGCAGGCTGAGCAAGACCGGATTTTTGAAGCGTCCAACGGCCGCCGCATCGTGCTGGCGACCAACGTGGCCGAAACCTCGCTCACGGTGCCCGGCATCCGCTATGTGATCGACGCAGGCACCGCCCGCGTCAAGCGCTACAGCCTGCGCAGCAAGGTCGAGCAGCTCATGGTCGAGCCGATCAGCCAAGCCGCAGCCAACCAGCGTGCGGGTCGTTGCGGCCGCGTGGCCAACGGCATTTGCATTCGCCTGTACGACGACAAAGACTTTGCGGGCCGTCCGCGCTTCACCGATCCGGAGATTTTGCGCTCGTCTTTGGCGGGCGTGATCTTGCGCATGAAGTCGCTGCACCTGGGCGTGGTGGAAGACTTTCCGTTCATCGAAGCACCGTCCAAGCGCGCCATCACCGACGGCTACCAATTGCTGGCCGAGCTGGGCGCGGTGGACGACGACAACGAGCTGACCCCCATTGGCAAAGAGCTGGCCCGCTTGCCGCTGGACCCCCGCGTGGGCCGCATGATTTTGGAAGCCCGTGGCCGCGAAGCGCTGGACGAAGTGCTGGTGATCGCCAGCGCCATGAGCGTGCAAGACGTGCGCGACCGTCCCATGGACGCGCAAGCCCAAGCCGACCAGCAACACGCCAAGTTTGACGACGACAAGAGCGAATTCACCGGCTACCTGAAGCTGTGGAAATGGATTCACGCCGCCCGTGGCGGCGAACCCCATGCCCGTGTATCCGTCATTGCGAGCGAAGCGCGGCAATCCAGTGGTATTCAGACTGGATCGCCACCTCGCTCCGCTCCTCGCGATGACGGGGGGCGCACCAACCCGTCCACACACAAGCTGAGCAACCGCCAATACGAACAACTGCTGCGCCAGAACTTCATCAACATCCGCCGCGTGCGCGAATGGCGTGACACGCACACCCAGCTGCTCACCGTGGTGGCCGAGCACAAGTGGCGCATCAACACGCAGCCCGCCAGTTACGAACAGCTGCACCTGTCCATGCTGGCAGGCCTGTTGGGCAACGTGGGCTACAAGCTCGAAGACGAAGAAGCCTATTTGGGCGCACGCGGCATCAAGTTCCACAAACACCCCGGCGCGCACCTGAGCAAAAAGCCGGGTCGCTGGATCGTGGTGGCCGAACTGGTGGAAACCACACGCCTGTTTGGCCGGGGCATTGCGGCGATTGAGCCGCAGTGGCTGGAGCAGGTCGGCGCGCATTTGCTCAAGAAGCAACTGCTCGACCCGCACTGGGAAAAGAAATCCGCCGAAGTGGTGGCGCTGGAGCGGGCCACGCTTTATGGCCTGGTGGTTTACAGCGGCCGCCGCACGCCCTACAGCCGGGTGGACATGCACGGCGCACGCGAGATTTTCATCCGCGAAGCGCTGGTGGGCGACCAGTGGGAGACCAAGCTGCCATTCCTGGCCGCCAACCACAAGATGATCGCCAAGGTCGAAGAGCTGGAACACAAATCGCGCCGCCAAGACGTGTTGGTGGACGATGAGCTGATCTACGCTTTTTATGACCAGCAACTGCCTGCCGACGTGTGCAGCGGCCGCCTGCTGGAGAACTGGTACCGCACTGAGAGCGCCAAGCAGCCGCGTCTGTTGATGCTGAGCCGCGAAGAGCTGATGCGCCACGAAGCCGCAGGCATCACCACGCAGGCCTTCCCCAAACACATCCGTCTGGGCGGCACCGACTGCCAGGCCACTTATTTGCACGAGCCGGGCGATGCCCGCGATGGCGTGACCGTGACGGTGCCTTTGTTTGTGCTCAATCAGGTGAGCGAAGACCGCTGCGAATGGCTGGTGCCCGGCTTGCTCAAAGACAAGATTCAGGCCCTGCTCAAAAGCCTGCCGCAGCGCCCGCGCAGCCGCTTTGTGCCGCTGCCCGAATCGGCCACGCGCCTGGCCGCTGAGCTGTCGGCGCCCGAGCTGTTTGGTGCCGGGTCGCTGACCGACGTGCTGCTCAAAAAAGCCCGCGACGAAACCAGCCTGGACATCAAGCGCACTGACTTCAAACACGACATGCTCAGCCCGCACCTGTTCATGAACCTGTGCGTGGTCGACGAACACGGCCGCCAACTGGGCATGGGCCGCAACCTGGGCGCGCTCAAAGGCGAGCTGGGCGCCAAAGCGCGTGGCGCGTTTCAGGCGCTGGCGCAGCTCAAAGTGGCGGCAGCGCCGCAAGCTGATGGACACCCGATCAAGTCGGGTGTGACAAAAGAGGATGGCGACCGAGCTTCTTCTGTCATACCTGCGAACGCGGGTATCCATGCCCGCACAGGCACAGCACCCGCCAAAGCCACCCCCGCCCAACAAGCCCCCATCTCCCCTCAGCGCTACACCACCTGGACCTTTGGCGAACTGCCCGAGCTGATGGAAATCAGCAAAGGCGGGCAGACCTTGATCGGCTTCCCCGCGCTGGTGGACGTGCAAGACGCCGTGA
>JBEEOS010000151.1:0-3630 GCA_041191485.1 Pseudomonadota bacterium | reverse complement strand
GGCCGCGTGGTGATGCGCGCCAAGTGCCACTTCGAAGACATCGACAAGGGTCAGCGCCAGGCGATCATCGTTGACGAGATCCCGTATCAGGTCAATAAGAAAAGCCTGCTCGAGCGCATCGCCGAGCTGGTGCACGAGAAAAAGATCGAAGGCATCAGCCACATTCAGGACGAGTCCGACAAGTCGGGCATGCGGGTGGTGATCGAGCTCAAGCGTGGCGAAGTGCCCGAAGTGGTGCTCAACAACCTGTACAAGCAAACCCAGCTGCAGGACACCTTCGGCATCAACATGGTGGCGCTGATCGATGGTCAGCCCAAGCTTTGCAACCTCAAGGACCTGATCCAGGTCTTCCTGGAACACCGCCGCGAAGTGGTAACCCGCCGCACGGTGTTCAACCTGCGCAAGGCGCGTGACCGCGGCCACGTGCTCGAAGGCCTGGCCGTGGCACTGGCCAACATCGACGAGTTCATCGCCATCATCCGCAATGCGCCCACCCCGCCGGTGGCCAAGACCGAGCTGATGGCCAAGAGCTGGGACAGCCAGCTGGTGCGCACCATGCTGACGCGCGCCCGCGACGATGGCTCCACCGTCAACGCAGACGACTACCGCCCCGAGGGCCTGGAGCGCGAATTCGGCCTGGGCCAGGATGGGCTGTACCGCCTGAGCGAAACGCAGGCGCAGGAAATCCTGCAAATGCGCCTGCAGCGCCTGACGGGTCTGGAGCAGGACAAGATCGTGGCCGAGTACAAAGAGGTCATGTCCGAGATCGAAGACCTGCTCGACATCCTGTCCAAGCCCGAGCGCGTGTCGGTCATTATCGGCGACGAGCTCGCATCCGTGCGCCAGGAATTCGGCCAGACCAAAGTGGGCGCGCGCCGCAGCGAGATTGAGCACAGCGCACAGGACCTCTCCACCGAAGACTTGATCGCCCCCACCGACATGGTGGTCACGCTCAGCCACAGCGGCTACATCAAGAGCCAGCCTTTGAGCGAATACCGCTCGCAAAAGCGCGGCGGCCGCGGCAAGCAGGCTGCCGCCACCAAGGAAGACGACTGGATCGACCAGCTCTTCATCGCCAACACACACGACTACATCCTGTGCTTCTCCAACCGAGGGCGTCTGTACTGGCTCAAGGTCTGGGAAGTGCCGGCTGGCTCGCGCAACTCGCGCGGTCGCCCAATCGTCAACATGTTCCCCTTGCAAGAGGGCGAAAAAATCAACGTGGTGCTACCGCTGACCGGCGAAGCCCGCACCTTCCCCGAAGACCAGTTTGTGTTCATGGCCACCTCCATGGGCACGGTCAAGAAGACCTCGCTGGACGAATTCAGCAACCCGCGCAAGGGCGGCATCATTGCCGTCAACCTCGACGAAGGCGATTTCCTGATTGGCGCCGCCTTGACCGATGGCAAGCACGATGTGATGCTGTTCAGCGACGGTGGCAAGGCCGTGCGCTTTGACGAAAACGATGTGCGCCCCTTGGGCCGCAGTGCACGCGGCGTGCGCGGCATGATGATCGAAGAAGGCCAAAGCGTGATCGCCATGCTGGTGGCCGAACAGGAAGACCCGGCTGCTCCCACCGAAGAAGGCACTGTGCGCGCCAGCGTGCTGACCGCCACCGAAAACGGCTACGGCAAACGCACCAACATCAGCGAATACACCCGCCACGGCCGTGGCACCAAGGGCATGATCGCCATCCAGCAGTCCGAGCGCAACGGCAAGGTCGTGGCCGCCACGTTGGTACAGGCCGAAGACGAAATCATGCTGATCACGGACACCGGCGTGCTGGTGCGCACCCGCGTCGCCGAAATCCGCGAGTTGGGCCGCGCCACGCAAGGCGTGACGCTGATCAGCCTGGACGAAGGCGCCAAGCTCTCGGGCCTGCAACGCATTGTGGAAAACGACGCCAACGAAACCAGCGATGACGGCGACGACGCCGCAGACGCTGAGGCCGCCGAATGACACGCGCCTGGAACTTCTCGGCCGGTCCAGCGGCCATGCCCGAGGCCGTGTTGAAGCAGGCCGCTGCAGAAATGCTCGACTGGCACGATGCACAAGGCCGTTCCTCGGGCATGGGCGTGATGGAGATGAGCCACCGCGGCAAGGAGTTCATCAGCATTTACGAGCAGGCCGAGGCCGACCTGCGCGAGCTGCTGGCCGTGCCTGCCAACTTCCGCATCCTGTTCATGCAGGGTGGCGGTCTGGCCGAAAACGCGATCGTTCCGCTGAACCTTTCACAAGGTGGCGCGATGGACTTCGTGCTGACCGGCAGCTGGAGCCAGAAATCGCACAAGGAAGCGGGCAAGTACGGCAACGCCCGCGTGGCCGCCACAGCCCAAGCCAACGGTTTCACCACCCTGCCCAACCCCGCCAGCTGGCAAATCGGTGCCGACAGCCGCTATGTGCACATCTGCGGCAACGAAACGATTCATGGTGTGGAGTTTCACGAACTGCCCGACCTCAAGGCACTGGGCTGTGATGCGCCGCTGGTGATGGACTTTTCTTCGCATGTGGCTTCCTGCCCGGTGGACTGGTCGCGTGTGGGCCTGGCCTTTGGCGGCGCACAAAAAAACCTGGGGCCTGCTGGGCTCACGCTGGTGATCGTCCGCGAAGACCTGATCGGCCACGCCCTGCCCATTTGCCCCAGTGCGTTTGACTACAAACTGGTGGCCGACAACCAGTCGATGTACAACACGCCGCCGACTTACAGCATCTACATCGCTGGTCTGGTGTTCCAGTGGCTCAAAGCCCAGGGTGGTATGGCGGCCATGGAGCAGCGCAACATCGCCAAGGCCAGGCTGCTGTACGACTTCATCGATGGCTCGCAGCTCTACGTCAACCCAGTGGACAAGGCCTGCCGCTCGCGCATGAATGTGCCTTTCTTCCTGCGTGGTGACGACGGCCAACCGCTGATTGATCCGGCGCACCCTCGCAACGCGGCCTTCCTGAACGCCACCAAAGCCGCGGGCCTGCTGCAGCTCAAGGGCCACAAATCGGTGGGCGGCATGCGCGCGAGCATCTACAACGCCATGCCCATCGAAGGCGTGCAAGCCCTGGTGGACTGCATGCGCGATTTCGAAAAAAACCAGGCCTGAGAGCGTCATGAGCCAACAACCCATCCAGTCTGAAGCCCTTGGCGAGCTGCGCGTGCAGATCGACGCCCTCGACCGCCAGCTGCTGCAGCTGCTCAATGAACGTGCCAAGGTGGCAGAAAAAGTCGGCGAGATCAAGCGTGCAGAAGGCTCCCCCTTCTTTCGCCCCGACCGCGTGGCACAAGTGATCGACAAGATCACCAGCGCCAACCCGGGGCCGCTGCACAGCGAGCACATCGCGTCCATCTGGCGCGAGATCATGTCTGCCTGCCTGGCACTGGAAGCGCCGCAACGCGTGGCTGTATTGGGCCCGCAAGGCACGTTCTGCGAGCAAGCTGCGATTGATTTTTTTGGTGGCGCAGCCAACCTGATCTATTGCGCCAATTTCGACGAGGTCTTCCACGCTACTGCCGCCGGCACCGCGCAGTACGGCGTGGTGGGGATGGAAAACTCCAGCGAAGGTGTGGTGGCGCGTTCGCTGGATTTGTTCCTGCGCTCGCCCGTGCATGTGGTGGGCGAAGTCAGCCTCTTGGTGCGCCAC
>JBEEOS010000150.1:0-3695 GCA_041191485.1 Pseudomonadota bacterium | reverse complement strand
ACGGACCATGCGGCGCAATTTACTCAGTGTTCCCACGTTAATCACTCCTGCACGCTCCTGCTCAAAAAATAGGCAGGATATGCGGTTAACGTGGCTCAGGTTTCGTCGTGAATTCGCCTCAGACTGGCTCAGTTTTCAAAATGAATCAACACCCATGCCCAGTTTGTCAGTCCAAAAGCAAGTGCCAAAAGACCCAAAAAAGAAAACAACTCCTTGGAAATACCATGGGCGAGACGCACACCGCCTTTGCCTTTAGTTTGACCGCTGACGTTTTCGCCAACAGCGACCAACATACCCAAGCGTTTGGAAAAAACTGTTTTAAATACTCTGGAATTCATTGAATGAACACTTTTGAAGGAAGTCAGGTTTCCTTTGCAAAATTCACATTCAAAATTACATTCAGAAAAAGCGATGTCCATACGCCAATTGGCGTATATGAGTAATTGCTTAGTTATCTTTTCAAGAGAAAACCACCTGATATACAGGTAACTTCCCTTTTCTTAAACCAATCTGGTGACCAACTGCGCAGAGTAAACTTGGACGAATGAACAGCTTGAATCCCCCTATCCGCAGCCAGTACGAAGATTTCATGCGCCACGTCTACACGAACGGCGTGAACAAGGGGGACCGCACTGGTACGGGTACGCGCAGCGTGTTCGGCCACCAGATGCGCTTTGACCTGAACGAAGGCTTCCCGCTGGTCACCACCAAGAAGGTCTTCCTCAAGGCCATCATCGTCGAGCTGCTGTGGTTCCTGCGGGGCGACAGCAACGTCAAATGGCTTCAAGAACGTGGCTGCACCATTTGGGACGAGTGGGCCCGCGAAGACGGCGATCTGGGCCCGGTGTATGGCGTGCAATGGCGCAGCTGGCCCACCCCGGGCGGCGGCCACATTGACCAGGTCCAGCAGGTGATGGACACCCTCAGGAACAACCCGGACAGCCGCCGCATCATCGTCAGCGCCTGGAACGTGGCCGAACTCGACAAGATGGCGCTGATGCCCTGCCACGCCTTCTTCCAGTTCTATGTGGCCCCGCCCCAGAAGGCCGGTGACAAACCCAAACTCAGCTGCCAGCTGTACCAGCGCAGCGCCGACATTTTCTTGGGCGTGCCCTTCAACATTGCCAGCTACGCCCTGCTCACGCACATGATTGCGCAGCAGTGCGACATGGACGTGGGCGACTTCATCTGGACCGGTGGCGACTGCCACATCTACAGCAACCACCATGAGCAGGTGGAGCTGCAGCTGTCGCGCCAGCCTTTCGCTTACCCCACGCTCAACATCAAGCGCAAACCCGCCTCCATCTTCGATTACGAATTCGAAGATTTCGAGGTCACGGGCTATGAGTGCCACCCGGCCATCAAGGCGCCTGTAGCGGTATAAGCCGACTGCCTGTGATCAACCGCCGTCAACTTTGGGCTCTGCTGGCCCTGACGCTCATGTGGGGCGTGAACTGGCCCATGATGAAGCTGTCGCTTTCGCAGCTCTCGCCCTTGTACTTTCGCGCCATCACCATGACGCTGGGGGCCAGCTGGCTGTTCGCCTTTGTGGCCTGGCGCGGCGAGCGCATGCGCCCTCGCGCCGACGAGTGGCGGGGCATTGCGCTGCTGGGCCTGCCCAATGTGCTGGGCTGGCACACCTTGTCGATCTTTGGTGTTCAGGCGCTGGCCTCGGGTCGTGCCGCCATTCTGGGCTTCACCATGCCGATTTTTACCGTGGTGCTGGGTGCCCTGTTTTTTAACGAAAAAATCACACCTCGTGTGCGCGTGGCCCTGGTCAGCGTGGTCTTGGCCATTGGCTTGCTCTTGTGGCACGAACTGGCGCGCCTGAGCGGCCGTCCCGCTGGCGTGGTCTGGATGCTGGGCGCCGCTGCGTGCTGGGCATTGGGTACGCTGCTCTTCAGGCGCGCGCACCTGACGCTCTCGCCCATGGTCGTGACAGTGTGGATGCTGTTGCTGTTTTCTGTGGTGCTGTGGATCATGGCCGTGACGCTGGAGCCCCTTCCCCAACCCGAAACCTTCAGTCCCATGATGTGGGTCAGCCTGGTCTATGGTGTGGGTGTCAATTACGGCGTGGCCCAGCTCATCTGGTTTGGCATGGCCCGCAACCTGCCCCCCGCCACCAGCGCCATGAGCGTGATGGCCATCCCCCTGGTCGGCACCTTGAGCGCCACCTTCATCACCGGCGAAGTGCCGCACTGGCAAGATTGGCTGGCCATGGCTTTTGTGATGGTCGCCATCGCCAGCGTACTGCTGCCCACAAAGACACTCGCCTCACCTGCCAAAGCACCATGAGCACACCTGCATTGCCCCAACTGCCCAGGCTGCACCTGATCTATGCCCGTGCCCGCAATGGCACCATTGGCAAGGATGGCCAGATGCCCTGGCACCTGCCAGAAGACTTGGCACACTTCAAGCGCATCACGCTGGGACAACCCGTCATCATGGGTCGCAAGACCTGGGAATCCTTGCCCGAGCGTTTTCGCCCTTTGCCAGGTCGCATCAATATCGTGATCACCCGTCAAACCGATTGGCAGGCCACAGGCGCGTTGCGCGCTGGCTCCATTGAAGAAGCACAGCGCTTGTGCGGTGAGGCCACTGACGCCTGGATCATGGGTGGGGCCGAAATCTACCGACAGGCCGAGCCGCTGGCCCACACAGCCGTGGTCACGGAGATTGATGCCGACTTTGAGGGGGACGCTTTTGCCCCGACGCTGTCCAGTGCATGGCACGAGACCCAACGCGAAGCTAACACCGCAGCCAACGGCCTGGGCTTCAGCTTTGTCACCTACACACGCACACCATGAAAATCGCCACCTGGAACGTCAACTCCCTGGGCGTGCGCCTGCCGCAAGTGCTGGACTGGCTGACCGCCAACCCGGTCGATGTGCTGGCCCTGCAGGAGCTCAAACTCACCGACGACAAGTTTCCGCATGCGGCCTTTGCCGAAGCCGGCTGGCACGCCCACTGGTTTGGCCAGAAAACCTACAACGGTGTCGCCTTGATTTCGCGCACCGAAGGCCGGGACGTGGTCAAGAACATTCCCGGGTTTGAAGACGACATGTCGCGCGTGATTGCCGCCACTTACACAGATGCCGCAGGGCAAGACATTCGCGTCATTGGCGCCTATTTCCCTAACGGCCAGGCACCTGACAGCGACAAGTTTGTCTACAAAATGCGCTGGCTCGATGCCCTGCGCAGCTGGGTGCAAACGCAAATCGCGCAACACCCCCGTCTGGCCCTGGTGGGCGACTACAACATCACCTTTGACGACCTGGACGTCTGGGACCCTGAAGGCCTGCGCGAAACCATTCACTGCACCAGCGCCGAGCGCGAGAAACTGCAAGCATTGATCCAGCTGGGGCTAAGCGACGCTGTTCGCCTGTTTGAGCAACCCGAAAAAAACTACAGCTGGTGGGATTACCGGGAGTTTGCGTTTCGTCGCAACCGGGGGTTGCGCATTGACCACATCCTCATCACCGATGCACTCAAGTCGCGTGCGAGCGCCTGCGCGGTAGACAAAGCGCCTCGCAAGAATGAGCGCCCCAGCGACCACGCACCTGTGGTGCTGACACTGGACTGAAACAAAAAGGGGAAAATCTGGAGGCGCGGGCCGGAGTCGAACCGACCTACACGGATTTGCAATCCGGTGCATAACCGCTTTGCTACCGCGCCTTGTTCTTTGACAAAAAAGG
>JBEEOS010000149.1:0-3727 GCA_041191485.1 Pseudomonadota bacterium | reverse complement strand
GAGCATCCCTTTCGGCGCCAAGATTCCCTTCGTTGACCATTTGGGTTTCTCTCTGGAGAAATTTGAAGGCGGCGAGTCCGAGCTGCATTTCGCGCCACGCCCCGAACACCTCAACTCATTCGATGTCACGCACGGCGGCGCCGTCATGACGTTTCTGGACGTCATCATGGCCACGGCCGCGCGCAGCGTGGACCCGGAAATGGGCGTGGTCACCATCGAGATGAAAACCAGCTTCATGCGCCCCGCCAAAGTCCCCGTCGGGCAAGCGCTGGTGGGTAAAGGCCACCTGAAACACCGCACACGCAGCATGGCCTTCACCGAAGGCAGCGTGTTCGATGCCGACGGCCAGCTGTGCGCCCACGCCACCGGCACCTTCAAATACGTCAGCCGTCGCGAAACCCCTTCACCTTCCACCGATTAATTCTTTCAAATTCACTGGAGACACACATGCCCATCAATCACCGCATCGTTCTGGACAACCGCCCACAAGGCGAGGCCACCACCCACAACTTCAAAATGGTCGAGCTGCCATTGCCCGAACTGAAAGACGGGGAAGTGCTGGTTTGCCACCATTACCTGAGCCTGGACCCCTACATGCGTGGCCGCATGAACGAGAGCAAGAGCTACGCTGTGCCACAGCCGCTGGGTGAGGTCATGATCGGCGGCACGGTGGGTGAGGTGGTGGACAGCCGCCACCCCAAATTCAAGGCCGGCGACCAAGTGGTTGGCATGGGCGGCTGGCAAGAGTACAGCGTGGTCGATGCCAACGTGATCGGCGCCCTGCGCAAGGTCGACACCACCCATGTGCCGCTGTCGCACTACCTGGGCGCCGTGGGCATGCCCGGCGTGACCGCTTGGTACGGTCTGTGCAAAATCATCAACCCCAAAGCTGGTGAAACGGTGACCGTGAGCGCGGCCAGCGGTGCGGTGGGCAGCGCCTACGGTGCTTTGGCCAAAGCCCGTGGCTGCCGCGTGGTCGGCATCGCCGGTGGCAAGGACAAGTGCGACTACGTCGTCAACGAGCTGGGCTTTGACGCCTGCATCGACTACAAGGAACACAAGGACTACATCTCGCTGTCCAAGGCGCTGCGCGAAGCCTGCCCGAACGGCATCGACGGCCACTTTGAAAACGTCGGTGGCATGGTGTTGGATGCGGTGATGTTGCGCACCAACGCGTTCGCACGCATCGCGGTGTGCGGCATGATCGCGGGCTACGACGGCGCACCACTGCCCATGAGCAACCCCGCCTTGATTCTGGTGAACCGCATGAAGATCGAAGGCTTCATCGTCAGTGAGCACATGGAAGTGTGGCCCGAGGCGCTGCAGGAACTCGGCACACTGGTGGGCACCGGCAAGCTGCGCCCCCGTGAATCCGTGGCCCAAGGCCTGGCCGCTGCGCCTGAGGCTTTCCTCGGTCTGCTCAAAGGCAAGAACTTCGGCAAGCAGTTGGTCAAGCTGGTCTAAGGCAAGGCCCCATGTCCGATCTGATCCTGCACCATTACCCGACGTCGCCGTTTGCCGAGAAAGTGCGCTTGATCCTGGGCCACAAGCAACTGGCCTGGAAGAGCGTGTTCATTCCGATGATCATGCCCAAACCCGATCTCACGGCGCTCACGGGTGGTTACCGCAAAACCCCGGTGCTGCAGATCGGCGCGGACATTTACTGCGATACCGCACTGATTGGCGATGTGCTGGAGCACCTGGCGCCCAAGCCCACGATCTACCCCGAAGCCGTCAAAGGCGCGGCGCGCATCGTGGCGCAGTGGGCCGACAGCGCTTTGTTCACGGCGTCCATGGCCTATAACTTCCAGCCCGCTGGTGTGGCTCAGGTCTTTGCGGGCGCGCCTGCTGAGGGCGTGCAGGCTTTTGTGGCCGACCGCGCCGCCATGCGCAGTGGCGCTGCGCGCATGTCCTCCACCGATGCCACCGCCACCTACAAAAGCTACCTGCGCCGCATGGCCAACATGCTGCACGGGCAAGACTTTTTGTTCGGTGCTCAGCCTTGCGTGGCTGACTTTGCGGCTTACCACCCTTTGTGGTTCACGCAAGAACGCACGCCAGCTTTGGCGGGCATTTTGGACGTAACACCCGAAGTCAAGACTTGGATGGCCCGCATGAAAGCCATCGGCCACGGCACACCCGGCAAATGCAGCGCTGAAGAAGCCTTGCAAACCGCCCGCAGTTCAACGCCTGCGGTAGTGCAGGGCGAGGTCTTCCAGGACGAGCACGGTATCCCGCTGGGCAGCCAGGTGGTGATCGCCGCCGACAACTTTGGCCTGGAGCCGACCGAAGGTGAGCTGATCGCCGCCACCCGCACCCGCTATACGCTGCGCCGCAGCGATGAGCGTACGGGCACTGTTCATGTCCATTTCCCGCGTGTCGGGTTCACATTGAAAAAGGTTTCCCCATGATCGACAATTTCAAAGGCAAAACCGCTGTCTTGACCGGTGCTGGTTCCGGATTTGGTCTGGAATGCGCCCGCATTGGTGCCAAGCTGGGCATGAACTTGGTGCTGGTCGATGTGCAGCAAGACGCGCTGGACAAGGCCGAAGTTGAAATGAAGACCCAAGGCGTTCAAGTGCTGGCCCGCAAGGTCGATGTGTCCAACGCCCAGGCCATGGAGCAGCTGGCCGCCGATGTGAAACAGCGCTTTGGCGCACCACACTTCGTGTTCAACAACGCCGGTGTCGGGGCAGGGGGCCTGGTGTGGGAAAACTCGGTGGCCGACTGGGAATGGGTGCTGGGCGTCAACCTCTGGGGCGTGGTGCATGGCGTTCGCTTGTTCACCCCCATGATGCTCGAAGCCGCCAAGGCCGATCCTTCTTATCAGGGCCATATCGTCAACACCGCCAGCATGGCGGGCTTGCTCACCCCGCCCAATATGGGCATCTACAACGTCAGCAAGCACGCGGTGGTGTCCCTCACCGAAACCCTTTACCAAGACTTGCAATTGGTGAGCGCCCAGGTCAGCGCCAGCGTCTTGTGCCCTTATTTTGTGCCGACCGGAATCAGTCAGAGTCACCGCAACAGGCCAGCGGATTTGGCGGCTGAAAAGCCAACCGCCAGTCAGTTGATTGGCCAAGCCCAAAGCGACAAGGCTGTGGGCAGCGGCAAAGTCTCAGCCAGCGATGTGGCGCAAAAAGTGTTTGATGCGGTGGCTTCCGGGCAGTTTTACATCTACAGCCACCCGCAAGCGCTGGGCAATATGCAAAGCCGCATGGAAGCGATTGTTCAGGGTCTCAATCCTCCTGATCCGTTTGAGGCACGCCCGGATGTCGGCGAAAAATTGCGCGCAGCCTTACGAGCTTCTTGAGGTCAGGGGCCAGGCGACGAACAAATCGCTCGGCCTAGCCCCGCTTCACTTGCTGAACCTGGCTGGTTCACTGGACCATTCGCGCTCATCGCGGCTGTTGGTCAAGTTCCACAAGGTCTGTGCTTTGTTCAGGCGCGCACCGCCATCCCTGATCAGCGGTTGCCAGGTGAAGCTCATGGTTTGGGTTGACCACGCCGTCAGGAAAGCATCAAAGGGAATTGAAAAGAACACCCCTTTGTCAAAGCTGCCTTCACCAAAACTGGCAGACGACACATTGGTTTTGGTCACCCAAGCCCCCATCCTGGTCCCATTTTTGAAGCGTCTTGAGACTTCCAATGTGGCACCTTTGTCGCCAGCCAAATACTGACCGACCATCAGCTTGGCTTCGACCCCTTTCCATCGCGTGTCCCAATA
>JBEEOS010000148.1:0-3828 GCA_041191485.1 Pseudomonadota bacterium | reverse complement strand
TGGGTCTCGCTGCCCAGCAGCAAGCGTTTGATGCCCTTGCGGCCATGCGAGGCCATGACGATCAGGTCGGCCTTTTGCTTTTTGGCAGTCGCGATCAGGGCGTCGGACACCACATCTGACTTGACCACCACGGACTTGACCGTCACACCATTTGCAGCTGCAGCCTTGGCGACGGCTTCCAGATTGGTTTTTGCGGCATCTGCCCACTGTTGCTCGACCTTGGCAATTTCGTCGTTGCTCAGAGGAATGCCACCTTCGAAATAAGCTTGTGGATAGCGGGGTACCACTTTGACAGCAACCAAGGTTGCGCCACAGGTTGCAGCCAGTGAAATGGCACTGGCGATAGCTTTTTTGGACAGGGTGGAACCGTCGGTGGCGACCAGAATGCGTTGGTACATGGCAATCTCCAATGAAGTTGTGGATGGATGATGCCAGATTAGGCGTTCAGACGCTATGCTGTCTTGATGTGCATCAAGCTTTCGCAAGCGCGATACCTCTAAGGTAGCGAGCATGACAGATATCACCGGCTCCATGACAGGGGCACCTTTGACTGTGGCCGAAGAAGACCGGCAGGCTTGGCAATTGCTGGACGAGCCGCAGGAATGGCAAATCTTCAGCCAGGCGACACCTGGCAAACCGGACTGCTGGTCGTCCAGTGTCGTGTTTGAAGGCATGCACTGTGCGGCCTGCGCCATCACCATCGAGGATGCCCTTAAAACGATTCCTGGGGTGCAGGAAGTGCAGGTGAGTGCTGCCAGCCATCGGGGAAAAATCACCTGGAAGCAGGGCGTCACCCGGCCCTCTGACTGGATGGCTGCTGCGGCCAAGGCGGGCTACCGCGCTTTGCCCGCCAACGACGCGCATGCTCACGAACGACGCCGCCACGAAGCCCGTCAGATGGTGTGGCGCGTGTCGGTAGCGGGGCTGTGCATGATGCAGGTCATGATGTACGCCACGCCCAGCTATGTGACGGCGCCGGGCGAAATTGCCCCCAATTTGATGGGCTTGCTACGCTGGGCGTCATGGGTGTTGTCCCTGCCGGTCATGCTGTTTTCCTGCAAACCGTTTTTTGTGAATGCCTGGCGCGATCTGAAGCAGCGGCAGATCAGCATGGATTTGCCGGTTGCCCTAGGCATGTTGATCACCTTTGTGGTCAGCTCTCTGGGGACGTTCAATCCCGAAGGGCTGTTCGGTGCCGAGGTGTACTTTGACTCGTTGACCATGTTTGTGTTTTTCCTGCTGACCGGGCGTTGGCTGGAGCTGCGCATGCGCGACAAAACCGCGGGTGCGCTGGAGGCGGTCATGAACCGTTTGCCAGACCAGGTGGTTCGCCAGGTGGGCGATCAGTGGGAACGGGTCTCCATTCGCAAGCTGACCGTTGGCGATGTGATTGAGGTCTTGCCAGGGCAGGCTTTTGCGGGCGATGGTGTGATGGTGGAAGGGCATTCTGAGGTGGATGAAGCCTTGCTGACCGGCGAGTCGCGACCCTTGAGCCGCAGCGTGGGCGATGCGGTGATCGCAGGCAGCCACAACCTGTCTGGCCGCGTGCTGGTTCGTATCACGCAAGTCGGCGCGGCCACACGTTTTGCGCAAATCGTCAACCTCATGGAGTCGGCCTCGGTCACCAAGCCGCAGGTGGCTGAATTGGCTGACCGCTGGGCCAAACCTTTCTTGTGGGGTGTGTTGATTGCAGCCAGTGGTGCGGCTTGGTACGGCTGGCAATACAGCCCGGCCCATGCGGTCATGGTGGCGGTGTCAGTCCTGGTGGTCACTTGTCCGTGTGCGCTTTCGCTGGCCACGCCTGCCGCGATGCTGGCCAGCGCAGGCGCTTTGGCAAGAGGCGGCGTATTGGTACGACGCCTGAGTGCACTGCAGCGTTTGACCGAGGTTGATACGGTTATTTTTGACAAGACGGGCACGTTGACGCGCGACGACTTCACTGTGGCAGCCATTCATGTGCGTGAAGGTGTCGAGCGGGAGAGGGCCTTGCTGCTGGCTTCGGCGCTGGCAAGGCTATCTATCCATCCGGTTTCGCGTGCGCTGTCGGCATACGCAAGGCAAACATTGCTTGTTCAGGATGAGTCGCTTGAAGTCAAGGACTTTGAGGAAAGGTCCGGTAAGGGGTTGCAAGGCCAATTGCAGCTGCAGGGCGAAACCTTGGATTTGCGCTTGGGCTCGGCTGCATTTTGTGGGGCGCCAGCGTTGAGCACAGACCAGTTGCAGGTCAGTCTGTCGGATGCCCAAGGCTGGATGGCAACGTTTGAGCTGTCCGAGGCTTTGCGCGAGGAGGCTGTTTCGATCGTCAAATCTTTGCAACAGCGTGGCCTGGACGTGCGCATTTTGTCAGGGGATGGTGTAGCCGCTGTACAACGTGTCGCGGGTGCTTTGGGCGTCGCTTCAGCGCGTGGCTTGTGTACACCCCAGGACAAATTGCTTGAGCTGCAGGCCTTGCAAAAGCAAGGCCATCGTGTGGCCATGGTGGGCGACGGCCTCAACGATGGGCCCGTGCTTTCTGGCGCTGATGTGTCGTTTGCCCTGGGGCAAGCCGTTCCGCTGGCGCAGGCGCAGGCCGATTTTGTATTGCTGGGGGGGCGGTTGGATGATGTGCAGCACACCTGGCAGCACAGCACCAAGACCATGAGGGTGGTTCGTCAGAATCTTGTTTGGGCGCTGGTGTACAACCTCGCCTGCGTACCGCTGGCCTTGATGGGCATGTTGCCTGCCTGGGCTGCCGGTTTGGGCATGGCGACCAGCTCTTTGGTGGTGGTGCTCAATGCGCTGCGGCTTTCCGTGAATGGAATCCAAAAAAATTCTTAATGATCAAAAGCGCATAAAAGGAAAAAAGCATGGATATTCTTTACTTGCTGATCCCCTTGTCAGTCGTTCTGGTGTTTTTCATCCTTGGAGGGCTTTGGTGGGCCATCCAAAGAGGGCAATTTGAAGATATCGAAGCAGAAGGCGAGCGCATTCTGCGCAACGATTGATATTCATCAAGTGTTTAGGCGCCCAAAGCCCTGACACTTGCAATGTTAATTTGTGTAAATACGAGGTGAAAATGAAATTTGCCAACACGCAAGCCTCTGTCTACAACGATACCGTTGTCAGACAATTCGCCATCATGACGGTGGTGTGGGGCGTGGTCGGTATGCTCGTCGGCGTGATTGTCGCGGCGCAGCTGGCCTTTCCGGAGCTGAACCTGGGCCTTCCCTGGACCTCGTTTGGGCGACTGCGACCACTGCACACCAATGCGGTGATCTTCGCTTTTGGTGGTTGCGGCCTGTTCGCCACTGCCTATTACGTCGTTCAGCGCACCTGCCAGGTTCGCTTGTTCAGCGACAAGCTGGCGGCCTTTACCTTCTGGGGGTGGCAGCTGGTGATTTTGTTGGCTGCCATTTCCCTGCCTCTGGGCTACACCAGCGGTAAGGAATACGCCGAACTCGAGTGGCCCATTGACATCCTGATCACTCTGGTCTGGGTGGCTTTTGCTGTCGTGTTCTTCGGGACAGTGGGTACCCGCAAGGTTCGTCACATCTACGTGGCCAACTGGTTCTACGGTGCCTTCATCATTGCTGTGGCGCTTTTGCACCTGGTCAACAGTGCTGCCTTGCCTGTGGGTGCTCTGAAGTCGTACTCCGCTTACGCTGGTGTGCAAGACGCCATGGTGCAGTGGTGGTATGGGCACAACGCCGTGGGCTTCTTCCTGACGGCTGGCTTCCTGGGCATGATGTACTACTTCATCCCCAAGCAGGCCGAGCGCCCTGTGTACTCGTATCGCCTGTCGATCGTGCACTTCTGGGCCCTGATCTTCACCTACATGTGGGCCGGTCC
>JBEEOS010000147.1:0-3852 GCA_041191485.1 Pseudomonadota bacterium | reverse complement strand
ATGGCCGAACAGCAACCCGACGCGGTGATCGCCTGCGTGGGCGGCGGCAGCAACGCCATGGGCATCTTCTACCCCTACATCGCCTACGAAAACACGCGCCTGATCGGCGTCGAAGCCGCCGGTGAAGGCATGGACTCGGGCAAACACTCCTGCTCGCTGCAGTGCGGCAGCCCCGGCGTGCTGCACGGCAACCGCACCTACGTGCTGCAGGACGACAACGGCCAGATCACCGAAACCCACAGCGTGAGCGCCGGTCTGGACTACCCCGGCGTCGGCCCCGAGCACGCTTTCCTCAAGGACATCGGCCGTGCCGAGTACGTGGGCATCACCGACAAGGAAGCGCTCGAAGCCTTTCATTACCTGTGCCGCACCGAGGGCATCATTCCCGCGCTCGAATCCAGCCACGCCATCGCCTACGCCATGAAGCTGGCCAAGACCATGCGCCCAGACCAGTCCATCCTGGTCAACCTGTCGGGCCGTGGCGACAAGGACATCGGCACCGTGGCTGATCTGAGCCAGGCCGATTTCTACTGCCGACCCAGCTGCCGTGGCCAGTCGGTCAAGGGCGGCGAGCAGCCCGTAAACATTGTGAAGTGAGCGAAGAGATGAGCCGCATCGATACCACCCTCTCCCAGCTCAAGGCCCAAGGCCGCAAGGCGCTGATTCCTTTCGTGACCGCAGGCTTTCCGTTTGCGGACAGCACCCCATCGCTGATGCATGCCATGGCCGCTGCCGGGGCCGACATCATCGAACTCGGGGTACCGTTCTCGGACCCCTCTGCCGACGGCCCCGTGATCCAGAAAGCCGGGGACCGCGCTCTGGTCTATGGCATTGGCCTCGTGCAAGTGCTGGCCATGGTGCGCGAGTTCCGCCAGACCAACGCCACCACGCCGGTCGTACTGATGGGTTACGCCAACCCGGTCGAGCGCTACGATCAGAAGCACGGCGCTGACAGCTTCATCCGCGATGCCTCGGCCGCTGGTGTGGATGGCGTGCTGATCGTCGACTACCCGCCCGAAGAGTGCACAGAATTCGCCGCCAAGCTTCGAGCCCACAGCATGGACCTGATCTTCCTGCTGGCCCCCACCAGCACGGACGAGCGTATGGCGCAGGTGGCTCAAGTGGCCAGCGGCTATGTGTACTACGTCTCGCTCAAGGGCGTGACCGGTTCGGGCGCGCTCGACATTGACGCTGTCGAAGCCATGCTGCCGCGCATCCGCCAGCATGTGAGCGTGCCCGTCGGGGTTGGTTTTGGCATCCGTGATGCAGCGACGGCCACCGCCATCAGCCGCGTGGCCGATGCGGTGGTGATCGGTTCGCGCCTGATCCAGCTGATCGAAAACGAAGCCCAGGACAAGGTCAATACCGTGGCCGCGGACTTTTTATCCGGCATCCGCCAGGCGCTGGACGCCTGAGCAACGATAATCCCAACCCAACAGGAGAACCCCAGATGAGTTGGCTTGAAAAACTGCTGCCGCCCAAAATCCAGCACACTGACCCGGCCGAACGACGCCAGGTCCCCGAAGGTTTGTGGATCAAGTGCCCCAGCTGCGAGACCGTTCACTACAAAAACGATCTGGATCACAACCTCAACGTCTGCCCCAGCTGCAGCCACCACCTGCGCATCGGTGCACGTGCCCGCCTGGATGGTTTTCTGGACGGCGAAGGCCGCTACGAAATCGGCCAGGAAGTGGTGCCCGTTGACGCGCTCAAGTTCAAGGACAGCCGCAAGTACCCCGAGCGCCTGAAGGAAGCCATGGACAACACCGGCGAAACCGATGCGCTGGTGGTGATGGGTGGCGCGGTGCACAGCATCGAGCTGGTCGCAGCCTGCTTTGAATTCGACTTCATGGGCGGCTCCATGGGCTCAGTGGTCGGCGAGCGTTTTGTGCGTGGTGTCGAAACCGCCATCGAACAGAAAGTGCCTTTTGTGTGCTTTACCGCCACCGGTGGTGCCCGCATGCAGGAAGGCCTGCTCTCACTCATGCAGATGGCCAAGACCAACGCGGCCCTGACCCGACTGGCCAAGAAGGGCCTGCCCTACATCAGCGTGCTCACCGACCCGACCATGGGCGGCGTGTCCGCCGGCTTCGCCTTTGTGGGTGACGTGGTGATTGCCGAGCCCAAGGCCCTGATCGGTTTTGCCGGCCCGCGCGTGATCGAAACCACCGTGCGTGTGAAGCTGCCTGAAGGCTTCCAGCGCGCCGAGTTCCTGCAGGAAAAAGGTGCGGTGGACTTCATCTGCGACCGCCGCCAATTGCGCAAGACCATCGCCAGCACCCTGGCCATGCTCCAGCGCCAGAGCGCTGACGCCGTGAGCTGATCAGCGCATCCAGCTGCTTTGCAGGCCTGCCAGCACCACGCCCAGGACCTGCATCAGGATCAGGAACACCCAGGCCGAGATGTCCACGCCCCCCAGGCGTGGCATTCGCCTGCGCAAAGGATCCAGAAAAGGCACCGTCAGCAGCTGTAGCAAGTGGTAAGCGGCTGAGCCCGGCTGCAGCCACGACATCAGGACATACAGGAACACCAGCGCACTCAAGGCAGACACCACCAGCTGCGCCAGCCCCACCACACTGATCAGAGGCAGCAAGCCCAAAGCCCCCTGCGCGCCAGACAGGGCCCACAGCAGGCCGTATTGCGCCGTCTTGATCAACCAGGCGCCGATCACACTGGCGGTGTCCAGCTTGCCCCAGGCCGGGATATGGCGGCGCAAGGGCAATACCAGCCAGTCGGTGACGGCGCACACAAATTGCCCCAGAGGCTGACGAAAAGACACCCTTTGCCATTGCATCAGCAAACGCAACAGGCAGGCCCCAGCCACTAGGCTGGCGGCAATGTCCAGCAACATGGAAATCAAGTTCAAAAACATGGGGCTCCTTTCGACAACAAGCTCTGATGATACCGGGCTGGCCCGGTAAAATAGAAGGTTTTGGCCGTGCCCGTGGCCAAACCTGACGCAAGTCACCAACCTGAACACAACGCCATGTCCGAAACGACCACCGCCCCAGCCGCGCCCCAGCAAGACGAGAACCAGCTGATCGCCGAGCGCCGTGAAAAACTCAAGGCCCTGCGCCAGGCCCAGATGGATGGCAAGGGTGTGGCTTTCCCCAACGACTTCAAGCCCGAGCACCACGCCCAGGCCTTGCATGACGCGCATGGTGCAGCCGAGCCCGATGCCCTCAACGGCGAAGGCGCTGCCAAAGTGGTGGTCAAGGTCGCTGGCCGCATGATGCTCAAGCGCGTGATGGGCAAGGCCAGCTTTGCCACGCTGCAGGACGCAACGGGCCGCATCCAGGCTTACATCACCAAAGACGATGTGGGCGAAGAGGTCTACAACGGCTTCAAGCATTGGGATCTGGGCGACATCATTGCCGTCGAAGGCCACCTCTTCAAAACCCGTACCGGCGAGCTTTCCATTCACGCGAGCGCGATCCGCCTGCTCACCAAGAGCCTGCGCCCGATGCCCGACAAGTTCCACGGCATCCATGACCAGGAAGTCAAATACCGTCAACGCTATGTGGACCTGATGACCGATGAGTCTGCTCGCAAGCGCTTCACCGCCCGCTCGCGCGCGGTCAGCGGCATCCGTGAGTTCATGGTGCAGCACGGCTTCCTCGAAGTCGAAACGCCCATGCTGCACCCCATTCCTGGCGGCGCCAACGCACGTCCCTTCGTGACGCACCACAACGCGCTGGAGCAGGAAATGTTCCTGCGCATCGCGCCCGAGCTCTACCTCAAGCGCCTGCTGGTGGGCGGTTTCGAGCGCGTGTTCGAGATCAACCGCAACTTCCGCAACGAAGGCATCTCGGTGCGCCACAACCCCGAGTTCACCATGATGGAGTTCTACGC
>JBEEOS010000146.1:0-3914 GCA_041191485.1 Pseudomonadota bacterium | reverse complement strand
ACCACGCCATGGTGCAGCCAGTTGGCCATGTGCTGGCTGGAGATGCGCAGCGTGGCGCGGTCTTCCATCAGGCCCACGTTGTGGATGTCGGGCACTTTGGAGCAGCCCACGCCCTGATCCACCCAGCGCACCACGTAGCCCAGGATGCCCTGCGCGTTGTTGTCCAGCTCCTGCTGTTTCTGCTCGGGTGTCCAGTCGGCCTGGGCCACGACCGGGAACTGCAGCAGCTTGTCAAGCGTTTCGTCGCGCAGCACTTTGGCGTCTTGCTTGGCCACGGCCTTTTCCATCTGCTTTTGCAGCGCGGCCACATTGACCTGGTGATAGTGCATGGCATGCAGCGTCGCGCCCGTAGGGCTGGGCACCCAGGCGGTGTTGGCACCGGCCAGCGGATGCGCGATCTTGGCCTTGAGCATGTCGGCCATCAGGTCGGGCATGGCCCACATGCCCTTGCCGATCTGGGCGCGACCGCGCAGGCCGCACTGCAGGCCCACGTTGACGTTGTTCTTTTCATAGGCCGCCAGCCAGGTGCTGTTCTTGATGTCACCCTTGCGCATGACGGGGCCACCCAACATGCAGGTGTGCATTTCGTCGCCGGTGCGATCCAGGAAGCCGGTGTTGATAAAGGCCACGCGGCTCTTGGCAGCAGCGATACAGGCTTTCAGGTTAGCGCTGGTACGGCGCTCTTCGTCCATGATGCCCAGCTTGACGGTGGAGGCATTGAGGCCCAGCACCTTCTCGACGCGGCCGAACAGCTCGTCGGCAAAGGCCACTTCGGCGGGGCCGTGCATCTTGGGCTTGACGATGTAGACGCTACCGGTACGGCTGTTGCGCAGCGGGTGGTTCTTTTTCTTCTGCAGGTCGACCATGGCGATAGTCGTGGTGACCATGGCGTCCATGATGCCTTCAGGAATCTCGCGCACTTTGCCTGCCTTGTCGGTCCAGGTGATGGCCGGGTTGGTCATCAGGTGGCCCACATTGCGCACGAACAGCAGCGAGCGGCCATGCAGCGTGACGGTGCCCTTGCCGGCGGGTTTGGTGTAGACGCGGTCACCGTTCATGGTGCGCGTGAAGGTCTTGCCGCCCTTGGTCAGCTCTTCCTTGAGCGTGCCGTCCAGAATGCCCAGCCAGTTGCTGTAGGCCAGCACCTTGTCTTCGGCGTCCACGGCGGCCACGGAATCTTCCAGGTCGAGGATGGTGGACAGCGCGGCTTCGGCGATCAGGTCGCTCACACCTGCCGCGTCGGTTTTACCAATGGGCGTGGTCTTGTCGATGATCAGGTCCAGGTGCAAGCCGTTGTGCACGAAGAGCACCGAAGCGGGCGCCTTGGCGTCACCGGTGTAGCCGACGAACTGCTTGGCATCGGCCAACGTGGTGCTCTTGCCGTTGGCCAGCGTGACCACCAGCTTGCCGGCCTTGACGGCGTAGCCCTTGCTTCCCACGTGCGAGCCGGTTTTCAGCGGTGCGCAGCGGTCAAGCACATGGCGGCAGTAGTCGATGACCTTGGCGCCGCGCTTGGGGTTGTAGCCCGTGCCTTTTTCGCAGCCACCTTCTTCGCTGATGGCGTCGGTGCCGTACAGCGCGTCGTACAAAGAGCCCCAACGAGCATTGGCGGCGTTCAGTGCGTAGCGGGCGTTCAGGATCGGCACCACCAACTGCGGGCCAGCCAGCTTGGCCAGTTCGGCGTCCACGTTGGCGGTGGTGGCCTTGGCGTTTTTGGGCTCGGGCACCAGGTAGCCGATCTGGCTGAGGAACTTGCGGTAGTCCTTCATGGGCTTGCCCGCGGCCACTGGACCAGGGTTGGCGCTGTGCCACTTGTCCATTTCGGTCTGGATGCGGTCACGCTCTGCCAGCAGGGCGATGTTTTTGGGCGCCAGATCAGTGACGATGTCGGAGAAGCCTTTCCAGAACTTCTCGCTGCTCACGCCCACAGCGGGCAGCACTTGCTGCTCGATGAACTTGTACAGCTGCGTGGCGACTTTCAGGTTGTGTGCAGATGTGCGCTCAGTCATAGATACCTCGGAACAAAACAAAAAAGATGGGCCGTGCGATACCGCTATTCGGACCTTGATATGGACTTTATTCTAAATATGCACGGCAATAAATACGCCAAAAACACATAAACCCATGACTTTTTTGCAAAAGTCGCTTACCCTTCCCCCATGGACAAACTCAAAGCCTTTGAATCTTTTGTCTCTGTGGCCACCAAAGGCAGCCTGACCGCCGCCGCCCGCGCAGAGGGCGTGGCCCCCGCCATCATGGGCCGTCGCCTGGATGCGCTGGAAGAACACCTGGGCGTCAAGCTCCTGGTGCGCACCACACGCCGCATCACCCTGACCCACGAGGGCAGCGCTTTTCTGGAAGACTGCCAACGACTGCTCAGCGACGTGGCCAATGCCGAAGCCAGTGTGTCTGCGGGTGGCATCAAGGCCAGTGGCCATTTGCGCATCACCGCCCCCGCAGGGTTTGGCAGGCGACACGTGGCGCCACTGGTGCCTCGCTTTCAGGGCTTGCATCCGGATGTGACCATTTCCTTGAACCTGAGCGACCGCGTGGTCGATCTGGCAGCAGAAGGGTTTGACTGTGCAGTCCGCGTGGGCGACTTGCCAGACTCATCCCTGGTGAGCGTACGCATGGCCGACAACCGTCGCCTGTGCGTCGCCACCCCCGCTTACCTGCAACGCAAGGGCACGCCCAAACAACCGACTGACCTGCTCAACCACGACTGCCTGACCCTGTCCAGCGACGCCTCCCAAACACGAGGCTGGGCTTTTCAGGTCCGCAATGAAGCCGGACACGATGAGGTGATCCATCTGCGCCCCAGCGGCCCCGTGGACTGCTCGGACGGTCAGGTTCTGCACGACTGGTGTCTGGCAGGACATGGCATTGCATGGCGAAGCACCTGGGAGGTTGCCGCCGAGATCAAGGCAGGACGCCTGGTCACAGTGCTCGACGAATTTTCAGCCCCGCCCAACGGTATATATGTGGTGTTTCCACAGCGCAAACACCTGCCGTTACGCGTACGCCTGTGGATCGAACACCTCAAGGCGCACTACGGGCAAAGCAGTTACTGGCAAGAGCACGAAAGCTGACCTCCAAAAAAAAACGCCGGCAAAGCCGGCGTTTTGGTGAGAGGCTCGCTCAAGCCTTGGGCTTTTTCAAGCACTCGGACATGAAGGCCTTACGTTCTGAGCTCTTCTTGCCCGTCGTTTTGAATTCAGCTGAACATTCCTTCATGCGTGGATTGCCCGCACGCTTTTGCTTCATCTGCTTGCCCTCTGCCTGGGCCGGTGCTGCTGTCATGGCTTCTTTGGCGGCGTCCTTGGTAGCCGCAGCCACCGGATCGGCAGCAAAGGCCACGCCTGCTTGCAATGAGCCCACCACCAATGCGGCGGCCGTGAGTGCGGATTTGATATTCATGTAAATCTCCCTGATGCTTTGATGTGTATCGCCACCCCTTTTTGGGGCGACGGCTTCATTAAGACACCAGGATTCCAAAAAGTAAATCCTTTTTTGTAAGCAGACTTGTCGGCTGATTTACAGCGTCTTCAGGGCAGCCCCTTAAAATCACGCCATGCTCAATGCCAAACAAGAACTGCTCGCGGCCCTGTCCACCGAGCTTGAAAAACTTCAGCCCGGTGCGGGCGCGCGTGCCACTTTTGAATCCCCCAAAGTTGCCGCCCATGGGGACTTTGCGTGTACCGCCGCCATGCAGTTGGCCAAAGGCCTCAAGCAAAACCCGCGTCAGCTCGGTGAATCCCTGCGCGAAGCTTTGCTGGCCACCCCGGCTTTCCAGCGTTGGGTCGATGCCATCGAACTGGCTGGCCCAGGTTTCATCAACATTCGCCTCAAAGACGCAGCCAAGCAGGCCGTCGTGGCTGAGGTGTTGAGCGCTGGCGCGGCTTTTGGTCAGCAAG
>JBEEOS010000145.1:0-3998 GCA_041191485.1 Pseudomonadota bacterium | reverse complement strand
GGTATTCAAGCCACCTTCGACTGGCAGGCTGCCAAGAACACCGCAGCCGGTCACATGCTGACCGTGCAACTCGTCAATGACGTGGTTGCGTACTGAACCCAAGAGGCAAACATGCTCAAACTCAATCTGAAACGTGAGCCGTATTGGCTCGACCTGGTCCAAGGTGTACGCATCAAGGTCAAACCTGCGACCACTGCGCTGGTCATGGCAGCTCGCCATGCAGCGGCCCTGATCGATGGCAAAGGCCACGCGGCAGCCGGAGAGCGCACCGCTACCCTCATTACCGAGTTGGCCAAGGCGGCTATCTTGGCTTGGGAAGGCGTGGGTGACGACAAAGGCAAAGCCGCAGCCGTCACGCCGGACGGCATTGCTGCGCTCATGGAGCTGTGGCCTGTGGCCGATGCCTTCGAGCGTGAATACCTGGCCGCGCTCTATCTCTTGGATGCCGAAAAAAACGGCTGAAGGCCCGCACCGAATGGCACTTCGGTGGCGGGGCCACGTACTGCCGGGCATGCGAGACGACCTGCTTTGAGTGCCCTTACCAGATGAATTCGCCCCAGACCGAAGAGGGCTGGCAGGCCCTTGCGGTGCTTGATGTCTGTTCATCCCAAGTGCGCGCTGTTCAAGGCGCAGTGCTGGGCATGGACTTCAACGCGTGGATGTCTGCCAGCAAGGCCCTGGAGGCAGACCCTGCTGCCATGACCCATTTATTCCCTGCCGTTGAGGCGGGCCTGACGCAAGCATTGAACAAACCATCTCCGGACAACCCACATGGCTGAACGTAACCTATCGATTCGACTGGCTGTCATTGACGGCGGCAAAGTCAAAGCCGAACTGGCAGACGTGGGCGAAGCCGGAGAGCGATCGCTCAAAAAAATCGAATCGGCCTCTCAACCTGCTTCTGCCGGTTTGAATCTGCTGTCCAAGGCGGCCAACGATGCCTTCGTGCGCATGGAAGATGCCACTTCCCGTCTAGGGATGCTGGGCAGTGTGCTCGGTCGTCTTGGCCCCGCCGGGATGATCGTGGGGGCATCCGTTGCAGCGCTCGGCTATGGCATGCACCAGTTAGTCGTGCCTGTCGCTGAGGTGGGCGAAGAGCTCAACAAGCTTTCTCAGAAAACCGCCGTCTCGGTCGAAGCCTTGTCGGCGCTGCTGTATGCATCCGAGTTGTCGGACGTGAGTGCCGAGAGCCTGACCAAGGCGCTCAAATTCCTCTCGACCGCCATGTTCGACGCCAAGGTCAAGGGTGGCGAAGGCAGTGCGGCGCTCAAGGCTTTCGGTGTGTCGGCGCTGGATGCGCAAGGGCAGATTCGACCAACTGAGCAGGTGCTGCTGGACCTGGCAGAGAAATTCGCTGCTATGCCTGACAGCGCAGAAAAGGCGGCGCTCGCCGTCAAACTATTCGGCAAAAACGGGTTGGACATGATCCCCATGCTCAACCAGGGGCGCGATGGACTGACTGAGATGATGGAAGAGGCCAAGCGCCTCGGGCTGGTCATGTCTGCCGATGCAGCACGCGCTGCAGAGGAGTTCAACGACAACATGAAGCGCTTGCACGCGGTCAACGAAGGCGTGCAGCGCCAAATCGGATCTGCGTTGCTGCCGATCCTCGCTGACCTGACGGAGCAGATGTTCCTGGCCAAAACCGAGGCCGGTAGTTTCACGAGCGAGTTGCAGGCCATCACGCACAACCGACAACAGGTCCTGTCATTCCTCGAGGAGGTCGCAACCGGGCTGGGATTCATCGCCGAGTCGGCGGTGCTTGCCAAGCGCGTGATCAGCCAGCCGTTTGACAGTCTGCAGGTGGTCGCCAAGGACGTGGAGACCTGGATCAAGACCGACATGCTGCGCTCCATGAAGTCCATGGGCTATGACGAGACGCAGATCAATGCCGAAATCGCCAAGTTGCAAGCGGCGCGCGATCGGTTCGTCGAGGCTGCCAACGACCGCTTGACGCACCTGACGGACAACCCAGGCTACGTCAACAAGATCGAAAAGTTCTTCGATGAGCAACGCCGCACGGTGCGCGTCATGGGGCAGAAATTTGTCCTGGAAACCGCAGAACAAGCTGCGCAAGTTCAGAAGATCTATGACGAGTTCCTGCCCAAGATGCCCCGCAAGCCACCCAGTGGTCTAGATCTGTCTGGCTTTGAGAAGAACAACGAAGGCTTGCAGTTCTTAAAGCAGTTGGAGCAGCGCGCGCTGCGTGTCACACAAGGCGAAGGCGCTGAGTTGCGCGCACGGGCCTTGGAGCTCGAGCGCAAGGGCTACGCAGGTGTTGTCAAGGAAGCGGAAAAGTACATCGACGCTATCGAGCGGATGGAAAAACAGAAGGAGGCCGACAAGAAGTTCGAGGAGTACGAGAAGGAGCTGCAAAAGGTCCATCAGATCACCGAGAACTACATCGGCAACAACCGTCTCAAGCAGGAAGAGTTGCAGTTAAAGCGCCAGCTTCTGGATGTGGGTGAGGTTGAGCGGGCCGCTTTGCAGACGCGCTTTGACATGGAAAAAGCCGCTGTCATGGCATTGCGTCAGGCTGAGCAAATCAACGATCCAGGACTCAAGGCCGAGGCCATCGCTGCGATCAACGACGCCTTGGCGCGGCAGTTGCCAATCGTGGAAGAACTCGCCCGTGCCAACGTGGAATACCAGCGCAGCTTTGACTATGGCCTTCGCAGTTCCCTGCGCACCTACATTGAGGACGCTACCAATGCGGCCAAGCAGGCTGAACGTGCCGTAACCGGTGCCTTCAAGGGCATGGAGGACGCGATGGTTCAGTTTGTGACGACCGGCAAGGTGGACTTCAACAACTTGGCCAACTCGATCATTGCGGACCTGGTGCGCATCCAGATCCAAAAAATGATCACCTTGCCTTTGGCCGGGTGGATGAGCGGACTGAACCTATTTGGTGGTTCAGGCGGCAATGGGTTGGGTGGTGCATTCCCAGCTGGAGCTACGGACCTGATGTCGGGCGGCACGATGGTGGCGCATACCGGTGGCTTGATTGGCAGCGATGTATTGGCCACACGCTCGGTCGGGCTGCAGCACTTCGATGGCGCGCAGCGGTTTCATACCGGTGGCTTGGTGGCGGGCGAGGTGCCCATCATCGCGCAGCCGGGTGAGGCGGTTTTCACGCCGGGCCAGTTGCGTGCCTTGGGCGGTGCATTGGCAAAAAACAATCCGTCGCCGGTCAAGGTGCTGGTGAATGTGACCAACCATGCCCCGGGCGTGGATGCGAGAGTTCAAACCACTCAGCAGCCCGACGGTAGCACTCGGCTGGATGTGATCGTCGAGCAGATCGAGGCGCGCATGAATCGTTCCATCAACCAGGGCGTAGGCATTGCCCCCACGCTTGAGCGTCGCTATGGGCTTAACCCAGCGGTAGGAGCTTTGCGATGAGTGATGTGACCTTGCCTGCTGAGATCCCTGTCTGGCCGGACACCTTGCCGCTGCCGCGCATCGAGGGCTATGGGTTGGCCCCGCAATCAAATGCGGTGCGAACGGACATCGATGCCGGGGCGGCTCGGATGCGCTTGCGCTCCACGAGCACGCTTTATCGGGTGCGTGCGGAGTGGCGTTTCTCGCAGGAGGCGTTTGCCGTTTTTGATGCCTGGTGGATGCATGTCCTCAACCAAGGCGTTCTCTGGTTTGCGATGCCCTTGGCGGGTGGCTTGGGCGTTCAGGCGGTGCAGTCCCGGTTCATTGCGCCGTGGGACACCGAGCTGTTGCCTGGCAACCGCTGGCAAGTCAAAGCGCAATTGGAAGTTCAGGAATTTCCACGGCTCACTGCCGACGAGACCCAAGTTGCTGCGGTGCTTGGGCCAGACGCCATTGCGTTGGGGCAACGCCTGCACACCTGGCTCAACCAATCCATGGCTGCCGCTGATTACTGGTAGATCAATTAAAGGAACCCAATCATGACCCTCAAGACCCGGCTGGATGAAGCTGTGGGAACGATCGAGGGGGATGCCCAACTGCTCCATGAGATCGTCCACGGG
>JBEEOS010000144.1:0-5238 GCA_041191485.1 Pseudomonadota bacterium | reverse complement strand
GGCCCGCACCCTGATGACCGGCCCCCGCTTGCTGCTGCTGGACGAACCCTGCGAGGGCATCGCCCCGGTGCTGGTGGCGGCCATGCGCGATGCGCTGCTTCAACTGGCCCGCGAGGGCGTGACCATGCTTGTGGCCGAGCAAAACCAGATCCTCGCTTTGCACGCGCAGCGGGTGTTGACCTTGGTGGGCGGCCGGGTGGTTTGAACGGTCAAAGCCACCTGAAAGCCAGTGTCGCCACCACGGTGGGCGGCAAGGCAGCCAGCAGCAAGCGCAGCGGGGCGATGCTGTTGTCCGTGAAATAGCCCTTGAGGATGGCTGCGCCCGCGGGGTTGGGCGCGTTGGCAATCAAGGTCAGGCCGCCGCCTGTGACGGCCCCGGCGACCAAGGCCACTTTGAACTCTTGACTCAAGCCGGGCACCAATGAACCCAAGTAGGTGATGGCAGCGTTGTCGGTGATGGCCGTGAGCGCTGTGGCACCATAGAAAACGGCATCGCTCGGAAGACTCATGAGCAGCGGCTCCAGCCACCATTGCTGCAGACCGCCCAGCACAACCAGCCCTGCCAGGAAAAACGACACAAGCAGCGCCTCTCGCAGAATCAGCTCGCTCTGGTGCTGGCGCCAAGCGCTCGCAAAACCCAAAAACAGCAACAAGAGCCCGATGAAAACCACCGGGTGGTGCGCAAAAAAGACAACGCCGCCCAGAAAAAGAAGGTGCATGACCATGATGCCGGCAGGCACAGGGGCCTCGTGCGAGGGATCACTTGGAGCCAAGGCGCTCAATTCGCGCCGCAGCATCAGCGTGGCCCCCAAGGCGTTGATGAACACCGCAACGGCCGCTTTCCAGCCAAAGGTCCACAGCATGAAGCTGAAATCCCATTGCCAGACTTGGGCCACCATCAGCACGGGTGGGGCGGCAAAAGGGGTCAGGGTTCCGCCGATGGACACGTTCACGAAGAGCACGCCCAAGGTGATGTACTTCAGCCGTTCTGATACATCCCGACTGAACAAGGTGTCTCGCAGCAGCAAAGCCCCAAGCGTCATGGCGGCAGGCTCGGTGATGAACGAGCCGAGCAAGGGCACCAGCACCAACACCACCATGTAAAGCGCCAACATGGGTTGCTGGGGCCATAGCTGGGTGATTCGCAGGATGAAGTTTCGCGCCAGACTCAGGATGGGGCGTGTGCCCGCGATCACCATGACGGCAAAGACGAAAAGGGGTTCCGTGAAATTGCGCGACTCGAGGTAGTTCAGTGTCCGGTCTTGACCGATCAGCGCGAAGAACGTCGCCATCAACAAGCAAGCCCAAAGACCGAAGACGACTTCGACTTCGCCCAGCAGATGCCAAAGACCGGCATGCCGAGGGTGCGTGTGAGCCAGGTGCTCAAAAAAGCGTGTGGAAAATGAGTGGATCAGGGCCAGTGCAAACACAGCAGCGGCCATCCATTGCAGGAAGGAATCGGTGGGAAAAGTCAAGGCAAGGCTCCGGTGCGAGGCGGCCCGACCATCGCACATACCTGTTGCGCCACCGATGGCGTAACACCCTATAGCGATATTAGCTGATCAGATTGACTCGCTAATATCTGGTTAATATCACGCTCTTGCTTACCGCATCGCCCCGTTTCTGTGGGGTGGTCACCTTTTGCCATGATCATCACCAGTCTGCTCGACACCGACCTGTACAAATTCACCATGATGCAGGTCGTGCTGCACCAGTTCCCGGGTGCCCAGGTCGAATACAAATTCAAGTGCCGCAACCCCGGCGTGGCATTGGCACCTTTCGTCAACGAGATCCGCCAGGAAATCCGCTCACTGTGCAGCCTCAACTTCAAGGAGTCCGAGCTGCAGTACCTGCGCTCACTGCGCTTCATCAAGAGCGATTTTGTGGACTTTCTGGGCTTGTTCAAGCTCAACGAAAAATACATCCAGGTCACGGCCTTGCCCTCTGGCGAGATCGACATCACCATCCAGGGCCCTTGGCTGCACACCATTTTGTTTGAAATTCCGGTGCTGGCCATCGTCAACGAGGTGTACTTCCGCAACACCCAGAAGGTGCCCGATCTGATGGAAGGCCGTCGCCGCGTGGACCAGAAAATCGCGCAGTTGCAGGGCGCAGGTCTGGAAACGCTCAAGATCGCCGATTACGGCACGCGCCGCCGATTTTCGCGGGCCTGGCACGAAGAGGTGCTGCGCGTGTTGTCGGCCCGTTTGGGCACCGGCCCTCAAGGCCAGTTTGCGGGCACCAGCAATGTGTATTACGCCTACCTGCTGGGCCTGACGCCCCTGGGCACCATGGCCCACGAGTACCTGCAGGCTGCGCAGGCTTTGGGCCCGCGTCTGCGAGACAGCCAGATTTTTGCTTTCGAATCTTGGGCCAAGGAGTACCGGGGTGACCTGGGCATCGCGCTGTCCGATGTGTACGGTTTCAACGCCTTCCTGCGTGACTTTGACCTGTATTTTTGCAAGCTGTTTGATGGGGCGCGCCACGACAGCGGTGACCCGTTCAGCTGGGGCGAGCGCATGATCGCCCACTACCAGCATAACCGGGTGGACCCTAAAACCAAGACCCTGATCTTCAGCGACAGCCTGACGATCCCGCGCACCATCGAGCTGTACCAGCAGTTCCGGGGGCGCTGTCAGCTGGCTTTTGGCGTGGGCACCAACCTGACCAACGATTTGGGATACGAGCCGCTGCAGATCGTCATCAAGATGACCCGCTGCAATGGCCAGCCCGTCGCCAAGTTGTCAGACACGCCGGGCAAAGGCATGTGCGATGACGAAAAATACTTGGCATATCTGAAACAGGTTTTTGAAATTGACTCAACCGAAACCATCGCTGTATTGAAAGGGGTCTGATGTGCTGACGGCAATCATTGCTATTTTTGTTTTGGCTTATGCCGCTATTGCTTTTGAGCACCCACTCAAGATCAATAAAACCGCGACGGCTTTGCTGGCTGCAGGGGTGCTCTGGACCCTTTACGCACTTGGGAACACGGATGCCGAACAAGTGAGTCATCAATTGGGTGAGTCGCTGATGTCGACGGCTCAGATCGTGTTTTTCTTGATGGGGGCCATGGCCATTGTGGAGGTTGTGGATGCCCACAATGGATTTGAAATCCTCACCTCGCGCATCCAGACCCGTTCCTTGTCGGGTTTGATGTGGTTGGTTGGGCTGGTCACATTTTTTCTCAGCTCGGTGCTCGACAACTTGACGACAGCCATCGTGATGGTGTCGTTGATGAAAAAATTGCTGGACCAGCGTGAAGATCGTTTGTTTTTTGCCGGAGCCATCGTCATTGCCTCCAATGCAGGCGGCGCTTGGTCACCCATCGGCGATGTCACGACCACCATGCTTTGGATTGGCGGGCAGATCACGGCCCTGGAAATCATGAAGGGGGTTTTTGTTGCCTCGTTGACCAGTTTGCTGGTGCCTTTGGCCGCCATGGCGTATGTGGTGCGTGGGCGTGAGGTGCTCTCACCAGCGCTTGCAGAGCGCGCCGATTTGACCGATACGCCGGCTTTTGAGCGCAATCTGATGTTTTTCTTGGGCTTGGGCATCCTGGTGGCTGTGCCGGTGTTCAAGGCACTGACGCATTTGCCACCGTTCATGGGCATTTTGCTCGGCCTGGGCTTGTTGTGGCTGGTGGGTGATCTGGTGCACAAGGACAAAACCGACGAGGCCAAAGCCCACCTGACGCTGGTCAGCGCTTTGACCCGCATTGACATGAGCGCAGTGCTGTTTTTCGTGGGCATTTTGCTGTCGGTTGCCACGCTGGAGCACACCCATATTCTGTCCTCGCTGGCGCAGTGGTTTGATCAAACTGTTGGGCGCCAGGATGTGATCGTCATGATCATTGGCTTGGTCAGTGCCGTGGTGGACAACGTGCCTTTGGTCGCAGCTTCCATGGGCATGTACAGCCTGACACAGTATCCGCCCGACAGTTTCCTGTGGGAATTTTTGGCTTATTGCGCAGGCACCGGTGGCTCGATCCTGATCATCGGTTCAGCCGCTGGGGTGGCTGCGATGGGGCTGGAAAAAATCGATTTTGTCTGGTACGTCAAGAAAATCAGCGTTTGGGCTTTGTTGGGCTATTTCGCTGGGGCCGCTTTGTACATCCTTCAGTTTCATTTGACGCACTGAATGACCATGACCTGAATTTTGAAAACCTTCCATCTTGGTGGCACGCGCCATCTTCCCCGAGGTCCTGCAGTCTTTGGCGCAGGTGTTTGAAGTTGAGAGCAACCAGGCCGATGAGGTTTGGTCTGCCGCAGAACTGACTCGCCGCATGCAGGGCAAAGTGGGCGCATTGACCACCGGCAGCGAGCGCATCGACGCTGCGCTGCTGCAAGCCAATCCTCAACTGCGCATCGTGGCCAACATGGCTGTGGGCTTCAACAACTTTGACGTGCCCGCCATGACCGCTGCGGGCGTGGTGGCCAGCAACACGCCTGACGTGCTGACCGAGACGACGGCTGATTTTGGCTTTGCGCTGCTCATGGCCACAGCCCGCCGCATCACCGAAAGCGAGCATTTTCTGCGCGCAGGCCAGTGGACCAAGTGGAGCTACGACATGTTTGCCGGGGCCGAAGTGCACGGCTCGACCATCGGCATCATCGGCATGGGCCGCATTGGTCAGGGCATTGCCCGCCGCGCCGCGCACGGCTTTGGCATGAATGTGATTTATCACAACCGCAGCCGCCTGAGCGCTGAGTTGGAAGCCGAGTGCAAAGCCCGTTATGTGAGCAAGGAAGAGCTGCTCAAGACGGCGGACCATGTGATGTTGGTCGTGCCCTACAGCGCCGAGTCGCACCACACCATTGGCGCGGCCGAGCTGGCGCAAATGAAGCCCAGCGCCACGCTGGTCAACATTGCACGCGGCGGCATCGTGGATGACGCGGCTTTGGCCAAAGCCCTGGCTGCGCGCCAAATCGCTGCGGCGGGCATCGATGTGTTCGAGGGCGAGCCCTCGGTGCACCCGGACTTGCTCAAGGTGCCCAATGTGGTGCTGACCCCGCACATTGCCAGCGCCACCGTCAAGACGCGCCGAGCCATGGCCCAACTGGCGGCTGACAACCTGATGGAATTTTTCACAAAAGGGCAGGCGGTGACGCCGCTCAACACGGTGGCCGGACGCGCCGTATGAACGAAACCTGGCTGATGATCGCCTTGGTGGCACTGAACCTGGTGCTGCTGGTCTTTCTCTTGCTCCGCAAGCCCGCACCGCAAGAAGACAGCCCG
>JBEEOS010000143.1:0-4450 GCA_041191485.1 Pseudomonadota bacterium | reverse complement strand
TGGCCCAGCTCTTCCACCACAATCATGGCCGTGTCCTGGTCCAGCGACTGGTTGATGGTCACCATCTGGCCCAGTTGCATGAGCTTTTTGACCACTTCGGAGGCCTTGACCGCCATCTTGTGAGCCAGTTCGGCAACGGTAATGGTCTCTGGTACGTGCACTTCGATGATGCGAGCTTCCTGCGGCGCTGCATCTTGCTGCTCCTGACGGTCGCGATCATGGCCCTTGCGTCCCTTGGGACCTGAGCGCCAGCTGCCTCGACCCACGCCACCGCTGCTGTCGCCACGTGTTGGAATGGCCTTTTTCTTGGCAGGATCGCCTGCCCAGCTCGATGAGAGCTTGGCGGACTTGACTTCCTTGCCTGCGCCAGGAGCTGAAGGCGCAGCAGCTGTGCGCGCGCCCGCTGCGGGCGTGCCGGCGGGTTTGTGCAAGGTGCCTTTGACGGCAGCTTTGGGCTCTTCTTTCTTGGGTTCGTCTTTCTTGGCCACCAGCACCTTCTTGGGTGCATTCATCATGGCGCGAATAGCTTCAGCCTCTGCCAATGCCTTGCGGCGGCGATCCTCCAAGTCCTTGGCGCGAGCGGTTTCCTCTTCAGCGCGGACGCGAGAGGCCTCTGCGGCCTTGGCCGCAGCTTGCTCGGCGGCCAGCACTGCGTTCTGGGCAGCTGCGGCTTGATCCGCCTTGCGTTGCTCGGCTTGCTGAGCTGCAGCCTTTTGAGCAGCCTGCTTTTCTGCCGCGGACGCATTGATGCTGGCCGCTTCTTCGCGAGCTGCAGCGAGCTTGGCTTCTCGATCAAGTTCCTGAGCCTGTACCTGCTCTCGCTCGGCCAGAGCTTGTGCATGTGCAGCCTGAACCTTGGCTTCTTCGGCTTCGCGTTGGCGACGCTTTTCTGCCAGCTCTTCTTCCTGGCGGCGCAGCAACTCGGCCTGCTGGCGGGCTTCTTCCTCACGGCGGGCCAGCTCTGCGTGATCAATCACGGGCTCAGCAGGCTCCGGCGTGGCAACGGGCTCGTCATCACGTTTGATGAGCGTGCGTTTTTTGCGCACTTCCACCTGGATCGTGCGCGCTTTGCCAGAGGCGTCTGCTTGCTTGATTTCGGTGGTGGACTTCTTGGTCAGCGTGATTTTCTTGCGCTCGCCCGTGCCATGGCTGGCCTGCAGATAGCTCAGCAAGCTGTGTTTGTCGGCGTCGCTGATGGCTTCATCAGGCGAATTTTTCTGCACGCCTGCGGCGCGAAGTTGATCGATCAGAAGATCGGCGGGTTTTTTGAGTTCGGCGGCGAACTCTGCAACGGTGGTACTGGTCATATTGGCTTCAAACCTCCATCTGCTCAGTCCTGGTTCGTGAACCAATGTTCACGAGCCTTCATGATCAAGGCGGTCGCGTCTTCAGCGCTTTGCCCAGTGATGTCTGTCAATTCATCGGTGGCCAGGTCGGCCAGATCGTCGCGGGTGTGCACGCCGGCTTCCACCAGCTTGGCGATCAATTCGGGGGTCAAACCAGGCAAATCGCGCAAATCCTGCGAAACCTCTTCCACACTCTCTTCGCGAGCGATTTCCAGGGTCAGCAGTGCATCTTTGGCACGGGCGCGCAGTTCGTTGACGGTGTCTTCGTCAAAAGACTCGATCTCCAGCATTTCCTGCAGAGGCACATAAGCGACTTCTTCAAGGCTGGTGAAACCTTCCTCGATCAGGATGTCGGCAATTTCCTCGTCCACATCGAGCTTGGCCATGAACAGGCTGCGAATCGTGCTGGTCTCTTCGGCCTGCTTTTGGGCAGACTCGGCGGCATCCATGATGTTGATCTTCCAGCCGGTGAGGTCGGAAGCCAGGCGCACGTTTTGACCGCCACGGCCAATGGCGATGGCCAGGTTTTCTTCATCCACGACCACATCCATGGCGTGTTTTTCCTCGTCCACCACGATGGACTGCACATTGGCAGGTGCCAGCGCGCCGATCACGAACTGAGCGGGATCTTCGCTCCAGAGCACGATGTCCACGCGCTCGCCAGCGAGCTCGTTGGTCACCGCGTTGACGCGCGTGCCACGCACACCCACGCAGGTGCCAATAGGGTCGATACGCTTGTCGTGGGAGAGCACGGCGATCTTGGCGCGCGAGCCGGGGTCACGGGCGCAGGATTTGATCTCGAGCAGGCCTTGTTCGATCTCTGGCACTTCCTGGCGGAAAAGTTCGATCATGAATTCGGGGGCCGAACGCGACAGGATGATGGGCGCGCCACGCAAGGTCAGGTCCACTTCCATGATCATGGCGCGAACACGGTCGCTGGTGCGCAGGTTTTCCTTGGGGATCATCTCACTGCGACGCAGACGGCCCTCGACGCGGCCGGCTTCGCAAATGATGTCGCCCTTGTCCATGCGCTTGACCGTGCCGACAAAGATTTTTTCGCCACGCGAGAGGAACTCGTTGAGCAGCATTTCACGCTCGGCATCGCGGATTTTCTGCAGGATGACCTGCTTGGCCGCCATGGCGCCGATACGGCCAATGGGCAGAGACTCCACCGACTCTTCGATGTATTCATCGACCTGGATATCGGGAATTTGTTCCTGAGCTTCGAACAGCAGGATTTCCTGGTCGGGCATTTGCAGGCCAGCCTCGTTGGGCACCACGTGCCAGCGACGGAAGGTTTCGTAATTGCCCGTGTCGCGATCAATCGACACGCGGATGTCCACTTCGCCTTGGTACAGCTTTTTCGTGGCCTGTGCCAGAGCTGCCTCGACAGCACCAAACACCACATCGCGCTCGACGTTTTTCTCGCGCGAGATGGCTTCCACCAGCATCAACATTTCGCGGTTCATACCCTCAATCTCCTGTTACCTGCTATCCATCAAATGTGTTGCCTTACACTGCCAAACGGCAATTCAGGCCGCATCCTTGGGCTTGCGCCCTTTGAAATCAACCACCGGGCTCAAGCGCGCCTCGCGCAACTCGTCCAGCGCAAACCCGAGCACCTGCACCGGCATGGCGTCCAGACGCTTTTGGCTGACACGCTGCCCGGGTTTGGCTGCGGGCGCATCAGACCAGCTGATTTGCCAGCCACCGGCATCGGCACGCTCGAGCGTGCCGGTGAATTTTTTACGATTGGCGTGCACCAGGCCGCCAGCGGCTTCGCCCATGGGCTGCTTGAGCGTGATGTCAATCTTCTCGCCCGCAAAGCGCTCAAAGTCCTGCTCGTGGCGCAGAGGGCGATCAATACCGGGCGAAGACACCTCCAGCCGCGCATAGTCCATGTTTTCGACTTCCAGTACGTACTGCAGCTGGCGCGTGACTTTTTCGCAATCTTCCACGGTGACAAAGGCTTCTTGGCCTGGTGTCCAGGGCAAGTCAATCGTGACGCGCAAGAGCCCGCCGGCCGAACGCTCGATCTCGACCAGGTCATAGCCCAGTCCTGTTACTGTCTGCTCGATCACAGAAGCCAAAGTCACCCGTGTTTCCCCGTATTCAAAATGAATCGACCAAAAAAAACGGGCGGTTGGTACCCGCCCGTTTGGTCGTGAATGCGGTATTGTAACTTAGAAATTGACCTAAGTGTGTGATTTTTCTAGGAATTTGGGCCTGACTCAAGGCGTGAGACAATCGGCCCCAGCATTTTCTGGAGTCCTTAAGACATGAGTACAAAAACAGGTTTTCTCGCTGGTAAAAAACTGCTGATCACGGGTGTGCTGTCCAACCGTTCCATCGCCTACGGCATTGCCAAGGCCTGCCATGCCCAAGGCGCGGAACTGGCCTTCAGCTACGTGGGCGAGCGCTTCAAGGACCGCATCACCGAGTTTGCCGCCGAGTTTGACTCCAAGCTGGTGTTTGACTGCGATGTGGGCAGTGACGAGCAAATTGCCCAGCTGTTCACCGACCTGACCGCCGTCTGGCCCAAGTTTGATGGTTTTGTGCACGCCATTGGCTACGCACCCCGCGAAGCCATCGCGGGCGACTTTCTGGACGGCCTGTCTCGCGAAGGCTTCAAAATTGCCCATGACATCAGCGCCTACAGCTTCCCAGCCATGGCCAAAGCAGCCCTGCCCTACCTGAACGACAACGCCGCCGTGCTGACCTTGTCTTACCTGGGTGCTGTGCGCAATGTGCCCAACTACAACACCATGGGCCTGGCCAAGGCCAGCCTGGAAGCGTCTGTGCGTTATCTGGCCGAATCCCTGGGCAGCCATGGTCGCGGCATGCGCGCCAACGGTATTTCGGCTGGCCCCATCAAGACGCTGGCAGCCAGCGGCATCAAGGGCTTCGGCAAGATTTTGTCGGTCGTGGCTGAAAACTCGCCCATCCGCCGCAACATCACCATCGACGACGTGGGCAATGTGGCCGCCTTCATGCTGTCTGACCTGGCTGCAGGCGTGACCGCCGAAATCACCTATGTGGATGGCGGCTTCAGCCAGGTGGTGGGTGGCATCGCCGAACCTGTAGACGCCTGATCTGCGCGATTG
>JBEEOS010000142.1:0-4458 GCA_041191485.1 Pseudomonadota bacterium | reverse complement strand
AACATCAAGAGCAGCCCCACCCAGGGCAGCCTGCACCAACTGATTGCCCAATGGCAATCTGCGCAAACGGTCTGAGCGCAGGCGAGCCTGAGCAGCTGCGATGAAACCTTCCGTCATCAGCGCCGACGTCCTGTTTGAGGACCACCGCGGCAAACTCAAATGGCAGTGGGTGGCCGGACTGGGGGCCTCGGAGCGTCGTTTTGACGAAGTGGCCGTGCGCGAAGCGCGCTCGGGCGCAGACTTGGTGGGCTACCTCAACTACATCCATCCTTACCGGGTTCAAATTTTGGGGCCGCGTGAGGTGGCTTATCTGACCAGCTCCACGCCGGAAGACTGCGCACGTCGCATTGCCCGCATCGTGACGTTGGAGCCACCGGTGCTGGTGCTGGCCGACGGTCAGGTCGCCCCGGACGCCTTGCTGTCCATGTGTGAGCGGGCGCAAATCCCGATGTTTGCCACCGAGCAGTCGTCGGCCTTTGTGATCGATGTGCTGCGCGCTTACCTGTCCAAGCACTTTGCCGACCGCACCACCATGCACGGTGTCTTCATGGACATTTTGGGCATGGGCGTGCTCATCACTGGTGAGTCGGGTCTGGGCAAAAGCGAGCTGGGTCTGGAGCTGATTTCCCGTGGCAACGGCCTGGTGGCCGACGATGCGGTGGATCTGTACCGCATCAACCAAACAACGATTGAGGGCCGATGCCCCGATTTGCTGCAAAACTTGCTGGAAGTGCGCGGTATCGGTCTGCTGGACATCCGCGCCATCTTTGGCGAGACAGCGGTGCGCCGCAAGATGCGCCTGAAGCTCATCGTGCACCTGGTGCGCCGTGAAACCTTTGACCGCGATTACGAGCGCATGCCTTCGGAGCCGCTCACGCAAGACGTGCTGGGCATCCCGGTGCGCAAGGTTGTGATCCAGGTGGTGGCCGGACGCAACATCTCGGTCTTGGTTGAAGCGGCTGTGCGCAACACCATTTTGCAGATGCGCGGCATCGACACCTACCAGGATTTCATCGAGCGCCAGCGCCGCGCCATGGAATAAGGACCGCTGCGCGGCTCAGCGCTGGCGGTGCGGGCAGGGGGTTTGCGTGCAGTGCGCGTACAGGCTCAACGCATGGTCCGCGATCACAAAGCCTTTGGCCTGTGCCACCGCCTGCTGGCGCGATTCGATTTCGGGATCGTAGAACTCTTCCACCCGACCACAATCCAGGCACACCACGTGGTCGTGATGCTGCCCCTCATTGAGCTCGTAGACCGCTTTGCCGCTTTCAAAATGGTTGCGGCTCAAAATCCCTGCCTGCTCGAATTGGGTCAACACCCGGTAGACCGTGGCCAGACCGATGTCGGTGTTCTCCAGCAAGAGGTGACGAAACACGTCTTCGGCCGTCATGTGCCGCTGCGCGCCGCTTTGGAAAACCTCCAGGATTTTCAGGCGGGGCAAGGTGGCTTTGAGGCCGTTGTTTTTGAGTTCGTCGATTTGGCTCATGGGGTTCATCAAGAGGTGAGGCGGATGGAACGAAATTTCTTACAGCCGCTACAATGCCCCGATCATATCGGCCCTCTTAAAACATGACAGCTTCCCTGATTTCCCGCTTTTCGAGCGCCTGGCTTATGGGCCTCGTTTTGAGCGTTGGCCTGGTGGGCTGCGGCAGTCTCCATCAGGACACCTTCAAGCCGTACGTGCCCGAAGTCGTGCAGGGCAATTTTGTCTCCAAAGAGCAGCGTCAGGCGCTGCGTCCGGGCATGGTCAAGGCGCAGGTGCGTGACATCTTGGGCACCCCGCTGGTGTCCAGCTTGTTCCATGCCGATCGTTGGGACTATGTCTTCAGCATCCAGCGCCAAGGTGTGCCGCCACAGAACTTCCGCCTCACGGTGGTTTTCAAAGGGGAAGTGCTCGATCAGATCGAGAGTGACCTGTTGCCCAGCGAGTCCGAGTTTGCAGGGCGTCTGGTGCGCCCACGTGCGGCAGGGCAAACGCCCAAGCTCGAGGCCACCGAGGAAGACTTTAAACGCTTCACCGTGAACAAGCCCCAGGACGCCGATGCACCCCGGCCAGCCCCTGCCCCCTTGCCCAGCAGCTACCCGCCGCTGGAGCCTGTGACCCGTTGAACCAGAAAGGGGCCTTGAGCGCCTTTCACCAGCCCTGAAAAATTCCATGAGCCCATTGAACACTTTGCCCATCGCGGTGGCTGGCGCCACCGGTCGCATGGGAAACATGCTGATCGAAGCCATCTTGGCCACCGAGGATTGCCGCCTGTCGGGTGCGCTCGACATTCCCGCCAGCCCTGCGCTGGGCCAGGATGCCTCTGCCTTTTTGGGCAAGGCCAGTGGCGTTTCGGTGGTGTCTGAGTTGAAAGCCGGTTTGAAGGACTCGGGCTTCCTGATCGACTTCACCCGCCCTGAGGGCACTTTGGCCCACCTGAAGGTCTGCCGCGAACTGGGCGTCAAAGCCGTGATCGGCACCACCGGGTTCACGGATGCGCAAAAGGCCGAAATCGCCGAGATCGCCCAAGACATCGCCATCGTCATGGCCCCCAACATGAGCGTGGGTGTGAACGTGACCTTGAAGCTGCTGCAAATGGCGGCCCAAGCCCTGTCCACAGGCTATGACATCGAGATCATCGAGGCCCACCACCGCCACAAGGTGGATGCGCCCTCGGGCACGGCCCTCAAGATGGGCGAAGTGATCGCTGAAGCCATCGGCCGTGACCTGAAAGAGTGCGCCGTGTACGAACGCTACGGCCACACCGGCGAGCGCGACCCGTCCACCATCGGTTTTTCGACCATCCGTGGCGGCGACATTGTGGGCGACCACACCGTGCTGTTTGCCGGCATCGGCGAGCGCATCGAGGTCACGCACAAATCGTCCAGCCGCTCGACCTATGCCCAAGGCAGCTTGCGCGCTGTGCGATTCTTGGCCGGTCAGCAGCGCGGCTTGTTTGACATGTTTGATGTGTTGAACCTGCGCTGAACTCGAGTTTGCGATGAGCCTGTCCGACTTCCTGCTCCACAGTGACCTGGTCAGCCGCGTGCTGGCCGTGGCCTTGCTGGCGCTGTCGGTCAGCAGCTGGGTGGTGATCGTCTGGAAATGGCGCTTATTGGCCCGCGTGAGCCTGGATGTGCGCCGCAGCGTGGCCGCCTTCTGGCAAGCCCCGGGTTTTGACGCCGCTCAACAACGCGTGGCCCAGTTTGACCGGGATGGCTGCGTGAGCCCCTTGCTGGAAGCGACCTTGCTGCCTGTAGGCGGCACCCTGGCTTCGGCGGGTGATCGCCAAAACCAGTTGACCCGTGTGCTGCGCGACGCCTTGCAATCGGTGGTGCGCCGCCTGCAGTGGGGCCAGTTGCTGTTGGCCACGGCGGGCTCGGTTTCACCTTTCGTCGGCTTGCTGGGCACCGTGTGGGGCATTTTCAACGCCCTGACGGGCATGGCCGAGGCCGGCCAATTGACCATCGACAAAGTCGCTGGGCCCGTAGGTGAAGCGCTGGTCATGACCGCAGCAGGCTTGGCAGTGGCCATTCCGGCCGTGCTGGGCTACAACCTGCTGGGCCGCCGCGTGGCCCTCATCGAAGCCGAGCTGGAAGGCTTTGCCCACGATGTGCGCGGCCTGCTGGCCGATCCGCAGGACTGAAGCATGGCTTTCGGTCGCCTGGCGTCCCCCAAAGCCGATGCGCCCATGAGCGAAATCAACGTCACCCCCATGGTGGACGTGATGTTGGTCCTGCTGGTGATCTTCATCCTCACCGCTCCCCTGATGACCAGCGCCATCCGCTTGGACCTGCCCCAAGCCGAAGGCGGCGAAGCGGGCGCTTCGCCCCAGGCCCTGTCGCTGGTGGTGGACGCCCAAGGCACGCTCTACCTGGCCGACAAGCCCATCACCCCCGACGCCTTGCGCCAGCGACTGGCCGAGGCCGCCAAACGCAACCCCAACACCGAGCTGGAGCTGCGCGCCGACGAGTCCGTGCCTTACGGCCGCGTCGTCGAAACCATGGGTTTGGCCCAAAAAGCAGGCCTTTCCCGCATCGGCTTCGTCGCCCAGACCCCGTCCACCCCCACGCGCTGACCCACCACACAGTTCCGGCGCAAGGTTGGATGACCAGCGGTCATTCGCCAGCCCGCAGGACGGGTGGCCCGGGCAACGATGTTGAGCCTGCGTCTGAGGCGCCCGGGCCACCCGTCCTGCGGGCCCCAAAGCCGGTCAACTCACCAAGATCAGCACCCGCGCCAGCCTACAATCGACCCCTATGCAAGACAAGTACAACCACCTCGAAGTCGAACCCGCAGCACAGGCCCGCTGGACGGCCCGCGATGCCTACCGCGTCACCGAAGACGCCAGCAAAAAGAAGTTCTACGCCTGCTCGATGCTGCCCTACCCCAGCGGCAAGCTGCACATGGGCCACGTGCGCAACTACACCATCAACGACATGCTCACGCGCAGCCTGCGCATGAAGGGCTACAAC
>JBEEOS010000141.1:0-4892 GCA_041191485.1 Pseudomonadota bacterium | reverse complement strand
CCCCATGAAAATTGGAAAAGACACCGTCGTCACCATGCACTACAAAGTGGTGAACGCCCAAGGCCAGTTGCTGGACAAGGCGCAAGAGCCCACCTCGTATTTGCATGGTGGCTACGAGAACACCCTGCCCAAGATCGAAGAAGCGCTGGAAGGCCAGGACGTGGGCTTTGAGACCACCTTGAACTTGGCCGCAGCCGATGCCTTTGGTGAGCGCGACGAGACGCTGGTGCAGACCATCGCCAAGAAAGACTTTCCGCCGGGTGTGAAAGTGGGCGGTCAGCTGCGCGGTCGCACACCCGAAGGCCAGGAGCACGTCTTCACCGTCATCAAGGTCAAGGGCGACCAGGTCATCTTGGATGGCAACCACCCCTGGGCCGGACCTGAGCTTGAGCCTCAAGGTGCTGGAAGTGCGTGCCGCTTCAGCCGATGAAGTCACGCACCGTCATGCGCACGGGGCGCACGGTCACCACCACTGACTTGGAAACAGTCCCGCACCGAATACACCATGGAGGTGAAAAACATGGCCGCGACCATGAGCCCGGTGGGCATCAAAATGGCCATCAGCAAGCTCGGGTCGCCCAGCAAACTGGTCACCAGCATCGACACGGTGGCTACCCCGATGAACAGGCCAAACCAGACCGCCACATAGACCATGAAAGCGCGCAGGTTGCGCCAGCAGGCCACAAAGCTGAAAAACAGGCTTTTGACCGGGGCCACGCCTTGCCAGTGCACCAGCGCAGGCGCATGCCAGAACATCATGGCCAGCGGGATGTACAGCACCATGGACACCCACAGCGCGGCCTGAAAAGAGGCCGAATTGACGACTTCCGGACTCATGTTGGCGCCCGTGAGGTAAACCCGCGCAAAGGTGCCGCCGTCGACCAGCATGGACACGCCCATGATGACCAGAAAGGCCAGGGCATACCAAGCGCCCAGCTGAAGCATGGCCTTGCGTTGCGGGCCTGATTTCAGCGCGGCAAACAGCAGACCGGGCATGGGAAAGCGTTGGTCCTCGGCCACCTCGGTGGCGGCCATCATCCCCAGCGTCAGCGCAGGCAGCAGCACCAGAGCCAAGGCCCCGCCCAGCAGCGGCACGATGGACACCAGCGAGACCACCGCCATGAACAAGAAAAACAGGCCCGACATGGCCAGCGGCTGGCGCCAGAAGGTGCGGATGCCCTGGCGGGCCCAGTTCAGGCCGTTGCGTGCGGGGACGATGTTCAGTTGCATGAGGTCAGTGGATCAGAGCGTCACGGCTTGCGCAATGCGCCCGCGCAACACCCGTTCAAAATGGGTGGGGTCGTGTGGCGTGAGCATGGAAGCTTCACGCGGCAGGTGATAGTCCCACAAACGCGAGATCCAGAAGCGCAAAGCCCCTGCGCGCAAAAGGGCAGGCAGCAAAGCGCGCTCGGCGGCGCTCAAAGGGCGCACGGCCATGTAGGCCTGCAGCATGGCTTCGGCGCGTGGCGCGTCGTGCAGGCCGGTGGCCAGGTCAATGCACCAGTCGTTCAGGCACACGGCCAAGTCAAACAACCAGGTGTCCACGCCTGCGAAATAAAAATCGAAGAAGCCGGTCAGTTGCTCACCGTCAAACATCACGTTGTCGCGGAACAGGTCGGCATGCACCGGGCCGCGGGGCAGTGCGGTGTAAGCGGGGCTGGCGGCGATGTGGTTTTGATAGGCCAGTTCGCTGCGCAGCAGGGCCGCTTGGGCATCATGGAGGTAGGGCAGCACCACCGGCACGGTCTCGTTCCACCAGGGCAGACCACGCAAATTGGGCTGGCTGCGGTTGTAGTCGGCCCCGGCCAGGTGCATGCGCGCCAGCATGTCGCCCACGGCGGCGCAATGCACGGCCTGGGGCTGCAACTGGCTCTTGCCCGCCAGCTTGTTGACCACGGCGGCGGGCTTGCCGCTCACGGTGTGCAGGATGTCGCCATCGCGGTTGGCGGCGGGGTTGGGCACCGGAATGCCACGCCCGGCCAAGTGTTTCATCAGGAACAGATAAAAAGGCAGCTGTTCCTGGGTCAAGCGCTCGAACAGGGTGAGCACGTAATCGTCTTGGGTCGTGGTGGCGAAGTAATTGGTGTTTTCGATGCCGCCCTCAATGCCGCGCAATTCGGTCAGTTCGCCCAGGTTCAGGGACTGCATGAGTTGGGCCGCTTGGGACTCGGAGACTTCGGTGAATACCGCCATGGGAGAGCTTGTGAGGGGGCCAGAGGGCTGGCCGGATGGGAAAGTGTCGATTGTAGAGGGGCAAGAAAGGGCTTTAACCCGGTACACAATCGGGGCATGAGCGAAAACACCCCCGATACCGCCCCTGCCTCTGGGAAGCCGACCCTCTTGCTGGTCGATGGCTCCAGCTACCTGTACCGCGCCTTCCACGCCATGCCCGACCTGCGGGCCGTGCCCGGCGACCCGACGAGCCCCGCCACCGGGGCCATTCGCGGCATGATCAACATGATGGAGCGGCTGCGCAAGGATGTGCCCGCCGTCTATGCCGCCTGCGTGTTTGACGCCAAGGGCCCGACTTTCCGCGACGAGATGTACCCCGAGTACAAGGCCCACCGCAGCCCCATGCCTGACGATTTGCGCTCGCAGATCGAGCCAATCCATGAGCTGGTGCGCCTGATGGGCTGGACCGTGCTGGATGTGCCCGGCGTGGAGGCCGACGACGTGATTGCCACGCTGGCCCACACGGCCGCGCAGCAGGGCATCCCCGTGACGGTGTCCAGTGGCGACAAAGACCTGAGCCAGTTAGTCAACGAGCACATCACCATCATCGACACCATGAACGGCAAGGTGCGCGATGTGGCGGGCGTGACCGAAGAGTTTGGCGTGCCGCCTTCGCTGATGATCGACTACCAGACCCTGGTGGGTGACCCGGTGGACAACGTGCCTGGCGTGCACAAGGTCGGCCCCAAGACGGCAGCTAAATGGCTGCTCGAATACGGCTCGCTCGACAACTTGATGGTGCATGCCCACGAGATCAAAGGCGTGGCGGGTGAGAATCTGCGCCAGGCCGTGGACTGGCTGCCCAAGGGCCGCGCCCTGGTGACCATGAAAACCGATTGCGACCTGAATGGTTGGGTGCCCGATTTGCCGTCGCTGGCCAGCCTGCACCTGCACGCGCCCGACAAAGACAAGCTGCTGAATTTTTACCAGACCTATGGCTTCAAGGGTCTGGTGCAGTCGCTGGGCGGGGCCATGCCTGCGCCCGCGCCCAAACCTAAAACAGCCAAGCCTAAAGACACGGGCATGGGCGATTTGTTCGGCGGCTCCGAAGACGAAGAAGCTCCGGCATTGCCCGCGCTGGACAACGCCGCCAGCGCCGTGCAGGGTGATTTGAAATACGACACGGTGCTCGACTGGGCCGCGTTCGACACCTGGCTCGCCCGCATCGAGCAAGCGCCGCTCACGGCCATCGACACCGAAACCACTTCGCTCGACGCCATGCGCGCCGAGATCGTGGGCATTTCGCTGAGCGTCACGCCCGGCGAGGCGGCCTACATTCCGCTGGCCCACAACGGCCCGGGTGCGCCCGAACAGCTGCCGTTGGCAGACGTCCTGGCCAAGCTCAAGCCCTGGCTCGAAAACCCGGCCCGCCACAAGCTGGGCCAAAACATCAAATACGACCGCCATGTGTTCGCCAACCACGGCATTGAGGTGCAGGGCTACGCGCACGACACCATGCTGGAGAGCTATGTGCTCGAAGTGCACAAGCCGCACGGCCTCTCCAGCCTGGCCGAGCGGCATGTGGGCCGCCGAGGCGTGACCTACGAAGACCTGTGCGGCAAGGGCGCGCACCAGATCCCGTTTGCGCAGGTGGACGTGGAAAAGGCGGCGAATTACTCATGCGAAGACTCGGACCAGTGCCTGGACGTGCATCTGGCGCTGTGGCCGCAAATCGAAGCGCATGCGGGGCTCAAGTTTGTTTATGACCTGGAAATCCAAACCAGCGAAGCGCTCTACCGCATCGAGCGCAACGGCGTGCTGATCGACGCGCCGACACTGGCCGCGCAAAGCCAGGCGCTGGGCGAGCGCATTGTGCAGCTCGAAACCGAAGCCTACGAGATCGCGGGCCAGCCCTTCAACTTGGCCAGCCCCAAGCAATTGGGCGAGATCTTTTTTGACAAGCTGGGCCTGCCCGTCATCAAGAAAACCGCCACAGGCGCACGCAGCACCGACGAAGAGGTGCTGGAGAAACTGGCCGAAGACTACCCGCTGCCCGCCCGCATTCTGGAGCACCGCAGCCTGTCCAAACTCAAAGGCACCTACACCGACAAGCTGGCGCAGCTGGCCTTGCCGCGCACGGGTCGGGTGCACACCAACTATGCGCAGGCCGTGGCCGTGACGGGCCGTTTGTCGAGCAACGAGCCCAACCTGCAAAACATCCCGGTGCGCACCGCCGAGGGCCGCAAGGTGCGCGAGGCCTTTGTGGCCCCCGCAGGCTGTGTGATCGCCAGCGCCGACTACAGCCAGATCGAGCTGCGCATCATGGCGCACCTGAGCGACGACCCGGCCTTGCTCAAAGCCTTCCATGAAGGCCTGGACGTGCACAAGGCCACGGCCGCCGAGGTGTTTGGCCTCACGCCCGACACCGTGAGCAGCGAGCAGCGCCGCTACGCCAAGACCATCAACTTTGGCCTGATTTACGGCATGAGCGCGTTTGGCTTGGCCAAGGCGCTGGGCATCGACAACACCGCCGCCAAGAACTACATCACCCGTTACTTCGAGCGCTTTGCCGGGGTCAAACAGTACATGGACAGCACCCGCGAACAGGCCAAGGCTCAGGGCTATGTCGAGACCGTGTTTGGCCGCCGCCTGATGCTGCCCGAGATCAACAGCCCCAACGGCCCGCGCCGCGCCGGGGCCGAGCGCGCCGCCATCAACGC
>JBEEOS010000140.1:0-6536 GCA_041191485.1 Pseudomonadota bacterium | reverse complement strand
TAGGCCTTGAAAATCGTTGCGCTCAGTTCCATAAAAATTTCTTCTGGTAATCAACACGATTGTAAAAGGCAAGCTACCATGCACCCATGACATTGGCCCCACTCGTACAAGCCCTTCGCATGGACAGTCCCTTGGGGCCGATGCTGCTGGCGTGCGGGCCCTACGGCCTGTGCGGCGCGTGGTTTGAAGACCAGCAACATGGGCCCTCGCCCGCAGAGCAGGCCAGCTGGACCATGAACAGCGCCCACCCCATCCTGAACGCGGCAAAAGAGCAATTGCAAGCCTATTTCAAAGGCCAACTGCACAACTTCAGCCTGCCCCTGCAGTGGCCGCAGGCCACGCCGTTTCAACTGGCTGTGTGGCAAATCCTGCTACGCATCCCCTTCGGGCACACCAGCAGTTATGGCCAACTGGCCGCACAACTTCAAAACCCTCAGGCCGTGCGCGCCGTAGGCGCAGCCGTGGGGCGCAACCCCTTGAGCATCATCGTGCCTTGCCACCGCGTGCTGGGCAAAAACGGCGCGCTCACCGGCTACGCTGGAGGCCTACCCCGAAAGCAATCGCTGCTCAAGCTCGAAGGCCACGATTTTTCTCCCGCTTCATGAACACCACCTCCTCCCGCTCCTGGCACATCGAGTTTGTGCTGCTGGCCGCCATCTGGGGCTCTTCGTTTTTGTTCACCCACGAGGCTGCCGTCGAGCTCGGCGCCCTGCCAACAGCCGCCATTCGCGTGGCCATCGGCTTTCTGTTTCTGCTGCCCATCATGCTGGCCAAGGGGCAAGGCCACTTTTTGCGCCAACACTGGAAGCCGGTTTTGTTTGTGGGCATCTTCAACTCCGGCATTCCGTTTGCGCTCTATGCCTTTGCGGTCATGCACATCAGCACGGGACTCTCGGCCATCCTGAACGCCACGGTCCCTTTGTTTGGAGCCATCGTGGCCTGGCTCTGGCTGGGCGACAAACCGGGCTGGCTGCGCACCCTGGGCCTGGCCATTGGGTTTGGCGGCATCGTCTTGCTGGCGGGCGGACAAGTGGGCTTCAAAAGCAACGACTCGGGCATCTCGCCGCTGTGGGCCGTCGTGGCTTGCCTGGGCGCCACCACTTGCTACGCGCTGGCTGCCAGCTTCACCAAAAAACACATCCCGGCCATGCCCGCCTTGGTGACGGCCACGGGCAGCCAGCTGGGCGCACTGCTGGCCTTGCTGCTCCCGGCTTTGTGGTTTGCTCCGGCGCACATGCCCAGCGCGCACGCATGGATCGCCTTGCTGACGGTGGGCGTGATGTGTACAGGTGTGGCCTATGTGCTGTACTTCCGCCTCATTGACCATGCAGGCCCCTCGCGGGCGTTGACTGTCACCTTTTTGATCCCGGTGTTTGCCGTGGGCTACGGTGTGATTTTCCTGAGCGAACACATCACCGCCTGGATGCTGATGTGCGGCCTGATCGTGCTGGTAGGCACCGCCTTGTCCAGCGGCCTCGTGAAGTGGCCGCGTCAGGCCACCTGATCCTGCACGGTTGAGCGAACAAGCTTGACCCGCTGGACCACATCGCGCGCACGTAACTGCCCGCAACCGCCCTCCACATCCTGCCCGGCAGACTGACGCAACTTGGTCAGAATACCTCGCCGATGCAGCGTGCGTGCAATCTCGGCCGCGCGCTCCCAGCTGGGGCGCTGGTAAGGCAAGCCCGGCACGCTGTTGAACGGAATCATGTTCATCAGCGCGTACTTGCCCTTGAGCAAGCGCTCAATGCCATCCATCTCTTCGGGCGTGTCGTTCACGCCTTCCATCAAGGTCCACTGGTACTGAATCGGGTAACCGGTGGCGCGAGCGTAGCGCTCGCCCGCCTCCACCAGGTCCTGCGGGTCAAAGCGCGGGGCTCGTGGCAGCAATTTGGCGCGCAAATCCGCCCTTGTGGTGTGCAGGGACAAGGCCAGCGCGGGCTTGACGCGCTCCTGCACCAGACGCTCGAACACCCTTTCATCCCCCACGGTGGAGAACACCAGATTCTTGTGCGCGATGTTGCCGGCCGTGCCCAGAAGGTCTATCGCTTCCAACACCTGATCCAGGTTGTGCGAAGGCTCGCCCATGCCCATGAACACCACCTTCTTGACCGGGCGAAGCGAACGCGCCAAAGCGACTTGCGCCACCATCTCGGCGCTGCCCACCTGGCGCACCAGCCCCTCGCGCCCGGTCATGCAAAACACGCAACCGACCGCACACCCCACCTGGCTGGACACACACAGTCCATCACGCGGCAGCAAGACGCTCTCAACCGACTGGCCATCTTGCAAACCCACCAACAAACGGGCCGAGCCGTCTTCGCCGGGGTGCTGCTCGCGCAACGTGGTCAACGCTTTGAGCTGGGCTTCGATGCTGGGCAAAGCCTCGCGCACGGCGGCGGGCATGAAGCTCTCCAAGGGTCTGCGTCCATGGGTTTGAGGCAAGGCCTGCGACCACAAGCGCAGCACGCGCAACTCGTGTTTGGGGTTGGCCCCCAATGCGCGCAAATGGGTGCGGATATCGCTGACGCTCCAGAAAGCCATGTTCAGTAGTGTGGAGGGATCTCGTCACGCAGATTGCGCACTTCGGCCCCACCACCGCCCTCGGGCATACGATCGCGCAGCTGGCGCAACTCGCCCAGCAGCGCGTCAATTTGCTGTTGCTGGCGGTACACCAGGGCATTGAGCTGGTCAAGGGTGTCCTCGGCGTAGGCCGCCTTCACTTCCAGATCGACCAGCCGGTCTTCAATCACTTGGGGAATGTCCATTTGCCGTATTTTCGTATAATCAGCGCATCGCCGAGTTACTGAACAACTTGCAGGGCGATTCACAAAACCTGCTAAAGCGTTCGCCGGGCTCCGGGTTCACAGGGTCGGCCAACGCCGACAAACCTTTTGAACCAGGAGCTTTTTTCATGTCCAGCGATTTCCTCTTCACCTCCGAGTCCGTCTCCGAAGGCCACCCCGACAAGGTCGCCGACCAGATCTCTGACGCGATTCTGGACGCCATCTTCGAGCAAGACCCCCGCAGCCGCGTGGCCGCCGAAACCCTGACCAACACCGGCCTGGTCGTTCTGGCGGGCGAGATCACCACGCAAGCGAACGTGGACTACATCCAGGTCGCGCGCGACACCATCAAGCGCATCGGCTACGACAACACCGAATACGGCATCGACTACAAAGGCTGCGCCGTGCTGGTGGCCTATGACAAGCAGTCCAACGACATCGCCCAGGGTGTGGACCACGCCAGCGACGACTACCTCAACATCGGCGCGGGTGACCAGGGCCTGATGTTCGGCTACGCCTGCGACGAAACGCCCGAGCTGATGCCTGCGCCCATCCACTACGCGCACCGCCTGGTTGAGCGCCAGGCCCAGCTGCGCAAGGACGGGCGTCTGCCCTTCCTGCGCCCGGACGCCAAGAGCCAGGTGACGATGCGCTATGTGGACGGCAAGCCCCACAGCATCGACACTGTGGTGCTCTCTACCCAGCACAGCCCGGACCAGAGCGAAACACACACCAAGATGAAGGCCAGCTTCATCGAGGCGGTGATTGAAGAAATCATCAAACCCGTGCTGCCCAAAGAGTGGCTGCAAAACACCAAATACCTGATCAACCCCACGGGCCGCTTCGTGATTGGCGGCCCCCAGGGCGACTGTGGCCTGACCGGTCGCAAGATCATTGTGGACACCTACGGCGGCGCCTGCCCTCACGGTGGTGGCGCCTTCTCGGGCAAAGACCCCTCCAAGGTAGACCGCTCGGCCGCTTACGCTGCGCGCTACGTGGCCAAAAACGTGGTGGCCGCAGGTCTGGCCAAGCAATGCCAGGTGCAGGTGGCTTACGCCATTGGCGTGGCCGAGCCGATGAACATCACGGTGTACACCGAAGGCACGGGCGTCATCCCCGACGACAAGATCGCCCAACTGGTGCGCGCACACTTTGACCTACGCCCCAAAGGCATCATCCAGATGCTGGACCTGCTGCGCCCCATCTACAGCAAAACCGCCGCTTACGGCCACTTTGGCCGCGACGAGCCTGAGTTCACCTGGGAGCGCACGGACAAGGCGGCTGCGCTGCGCTCCGCAGCCGGCCTGTAAGCACTCAATCAGCTTGGTGAGAGCAGATAAGAAAACCCCCAACACATCTGTGTTGGGGGTTTTTTGTATTGGTGGAGCTGGGGGGATTTGAACCCCCGTCCACAAGCCTTCTTCGCGCAGTTCTACATGTGTAGTCGTCTGATTTGAGTCTCGCCAGCTGCGCCGCGCAGCGACACGCTACGCAACCGGCCAGTACCCTTTTGTCTCGCACCACCCCAAGGTACCCGGAGTGATGGTCGTTTGCAGTTAGTTTTTTTCTGCGGTTTTACGAGGTGACAGAACCTCGACATGCCCTGCTGCGTGCCCGAACCCATGTCGAAACCAATGCAGCCCCTGAGCGGTCTATTTTAGGCCGTTTCGATGAGTTTCAAGAGGTCCAGGGGTAAATCTATGTGGGCATCGGCCTGCCATTGGCGAATATCGGTCTGCTGACCCAGGTAACCATAGGTGGCGGCCACTGTGCGCATGCCTGCAGCGCGGCCTGCAACGATGTCGCGTTCATCATCGCCTACATACACGCAGCGCTGGGGGTCAAGCTCCAAGCGACGGGCGGCTTCGAACAGGGGCTCAGGGTGGGGTTTACTGTGGGGCGTGGTGTCGCCGCTGATGACCACGCCCGCTTTGGCAAACAAGGGCATGCTGGCCGTCAGGGGCAAGGTAAACCGTAGCGACTTGTTGGTGACCACGCCCCAGGGCACGTTCATGGCTTGCAGGGCCTGAACCATGTCCCAAACGCCCTCAAAGACAAAGGTGCGCTCTGTCATCGCGTTTTCGTAGTTGCAGAAAAACTCTTCGCGGTAGGCCAGGAATTCGGGGTGCTCGGGCGTCATGCCAAAAGCCACGCCCAGCATGCCGCGTGCGCCTGCGCCTGCCATGGGGCGGTAGTGCGCCAGGGGCAGGGAGGGCATGCCCCGGTCAGTGCGCATTTTGTCGGCGGCAGCGCCCAGGTCGGGGGCGCTGTCGATCAGGGTGCCGTCCAGATCGAACAGCACAGCTTGCACGGCCTTGAACATCAGGCCTCCCGGCGCGTGGCCAGCAGGTAGTTGACGCTGGTGTCCTGGCTGAGCCAATAGCGGCGGCTTAAGGGGTTGTATTCCATGCCTTTGAAGCCTTGGGCGTTGAGCCCGGCTTCACGCGCCCATTGGGCCAGCTCGCTGGGCTTGATGAAGCGGGCGTATTCGTGCGTGCCACGGGGCAACAGTTTAAGCACATATTCGGCGCCGACGATGGCAAACAGGAACGATTTGGGGTTGCGGTTAAGGGTCGAGAAAAACACCCAGCCACCTGGCTTGACGAGCGATGCGCAGGCGCGCACGACGGACGCAGGGTCGGGCACGTGTTCAAGCATTTCCATGCAGGTGACCACGTCGAACTGACCGGCCTGCTCCGCAGCCAGCGCCTCGGCACTGACCTCTCGATATTGCACCTTGACGCCGGACTCCAGCGCGTGCAGCTGCGCGACTTTGAGCGATTTGCCCGCCAGGTCGATGCCCAGCACGTCCGCGCCTTTTGCGGCCATGGCCTCGGCCAGGATGCCACCACCGCAACCCACGTCAACGACGCGCTTGCCTGCCAGATTGGCTTGTTGGTGGATCCACTCCAGCCGCAGGGGATTGATGTGGTGCAGAGGCCGAAATTCGCTTTCGGGGTCCCACCAGCGGTGGGCCAAATCGGAGAATTTGCTCAGCTCGGCGGGGTCGACGTTGGTGTTGCTCATGAAACGTATTGTCCAATGAAAAAAGCCCCGTTGCCGGGGCTTTTGATCACGAAGCGTGAAGCAGATCAGCGGGTGCCGACAGCTTCCACTTCCACGCGACGGTTTTTGGCGCGACCAGCGGAGGTCTTGTTGTCAGCCACGGGCTGCTTCTCGCCTTTGCCTTCGGTGTAGATGCGGTTTTTCTGAACGCCTTTGGAGCTCAGGTAGGTCTTGACGGCTTCAGCGCGGCGCACAGACAGCTTCTGGTTGTAAGCGTCGGTACCCACGGAGTCGGTGTGACCGACAGCGATCATGACTTCCAGGTTCATGGTCTTGCTGTTGTCAACCAGCTTGTCCAGCTTGGCCTTGCCTTCTTTCTTGACCACGGATTTGTCGAAGTCGAAGTAAGCGTCAGCAGCGTAGGTCACTTTGGCAGGTGCAGCAGCCTTGGGAGCCGGTGCGGGCGCAGCAGCCTTGGGAGCCGGTGCGGGTGCAGCAGGCTTGGCCACAATGGCGCCGTCACAGCCGGCGGCGGCGGTAGCGGGGGTCCAGTTGGCGTCGCGCCAGCAGTATTCGTTGGTGCCGTTTTTCCAGACCAGGTCACCAGCGGCGTTGCGCCAGTTATCGATGGTTTGAGCGCCTGCGGTAGCGCTTGCCAGAACTGCAGATGCAATCAGGATTGCTTTTTTCATGATCTTCCTTCGGTTTAGGCAGCCCAAGCTGCGCAATTGAACAACGGTACAA
>JBEEOS010000139.1:0-4548 GCA_041191485.1 Pseudomonadota bacterium | reverse complement strand
GAGATGGTTGGCGCTTTTGTTCAGTGTATGTCTGCAGCTGTTCAGCCCATGTGCTGCTGGCCAAGACCTGATCACCGAGCGCGCCTGGCTGGAAGACAGCACAGGCAAGTTGCAATGGTCAGAAGTACAACGCTTGAAAGCCACGCCCTACGAGGGCGTGCTTAGCACAGGGTTTGGCTCCTCGGTCATTTGGGTGCGGCTTCGAATTGCAGGTACTGCCCCCAATCCTGGCCTCGTGCACAACGACCTGGTCTTGCGCATTCGACCCGTGTATCTGGATGAAATTCAGGTTTTTGACCCCGTTGCCCCTCAAGGCATCGCGGGCGTCACTGGCGACACCCAGCATCCGGGCGCATCGACTTTGAAAGGGAAGGCCTTTTTATTGCCATTGGCCGCAAGCGAGCAGCCCCGAGACATCTGGCTCAGAGTGAACTCCACCAGTACACGACAAATTTCTGCAACTGTTGTACGCGAGTCGGACTTGCTCAATCTGGAGCAAACCGAACACTTGCTGTTTGCGCTGTATGTCTGCTTGGTGACGATTTTTTCGCTTTGGGGCATCACATACTGGCTGTTCACCAAGGAAAAACTGGCTGGCTTGTTTGGCATTAAACAACTGGCCGCACTCGTCTACGCTTTGTGCGCCTTGGGGTACATGCGTATTTTCTGGCCCCAGACCTGGTCTGCGCATGCACTGGATTTGTTGTCGTCCATCTTCAGCATGGTGGCCACCAGTGCAGGTATTTATTTCCACCTGGTGTTCTTACGGGAATTCAAACCACGCCCGTGGACAGTCTGGCCTCTCCGCGTCCTGGCTGGCATGCTGCCTGTCAACTTGGGCTTGTTTTTTGTGTTGGACATGCCTCGCCTGGCCTTGCAAATCAATTTATCCACGGTATTGATCACGCCATTTGTAGCTTTGCTGATGGCTGTGCTGGCCAGAGGCTGGGAAACAAAAGATCCACGTCAACAGCCTGCCCTGCCCCGGCCCGTTGTGATCGGCTTTTACAGCTTGCTGCTGCTTCTGGCTGCGGCATCCCTACCTGGGCTGGGTTTGACCAAAGGCGCTGAAATTGCCATTTACCTCGTGCAGGCGCACGGACTGGCCAGTGGATTTCTGGTGCTGCTGATGCTTCAGTACCGGGCCCACGTACTGCAAAGACAACAATTGCAGGCGCAACAGCAACTCGAGCGTTTGCAGCTGCAAGCCGAACAAGACCGGCTTGCGCGACTGGAACAGGAGCAACTGCTGACCATGCTGACCCACGAGCTCAAAACCCCTCTGGCCACCATGCACATGCGACTCGATGCTCGCACCGAAGGGGCTCAGGACATCAAACGGGCCATTCGCGAAATGAACGCCGTGATCGAGCGTTGTCTCCAAGCCACCCAACTGGGTGACCAAGGTCTGCAAATTCGCGCTACCGAATTCAATCTTGCTGCTCTGCTGCACGATGCCGTTGCCGCCTGCCCTGCTCCCGAACGCGTGCAATTGATCACTCAGACCCAGATCCCCCTGCATTCAGATCCGCAGTTGCTGTTCATTGTTATCAGCAACCTGCTCGAAAACGCCTGCAAGTACGCGGCGCCAGACACGGCCATCGTTGTGGAAATGCTGCCCACCTCGCAATCGACGGGCCAGGCGCAACTGCTCATTCGAAACACCGTGGGTAAATCGGGCTGGCCAGACAAGACCAAACTGTTTGAAAAGTATTACCGCACACCCGGCGCCCAGCGACAGGCAGGCACGGGCCTGGGCCTGTACCTGGTGCGCAATTTGATGGACAAACTGGGTGGACGTGTGGACTACGATCCGCAAGGCCAAGACGTGCGCTTCGTGCTGACCCTGCCGTCGGTGCGTTGACATTGCATTTGGTTTGATTTGGACCTTCATCGCACCTGTTGCATACATTAACGCAACCCTCACTCCCCTGCAGCAAACAAACACATGCAATCGCCCCAGTCCCTGCACATCCTGATCGTGGAAGACAACGATGGTTTGCGCGCAGCCACCACGGCCTTTCTGCAAAACCAGGGGCACAGGGTCACCAGCCTGGACTGCGCCGAAGAGATCGACAACACCCCCACGCACAGCCTGCCGGACTTGTACCTCATCGATGTCAATTTGCCCGGCGAGAACGGCTTCAGCCTGGCCGAGCGCATTCGGCAAAGCCATCCCACCGCCGGTATCGTGCTGATGACGGCACGAGGCCAATTGCAAGACCGCCTGGAGGGCTATGCCTGCGGCGCCGACAATTACCTGATCAAGCCCGTTGAGCAGGCGGAGCTGCTCGCCTGCATCAACAGCCTGGGCCGACGCATCAGACCGGCTGAGAAGTCTGGGCCAAATGCATTGCTGGAGCTCAACAGCCAGACCTGGTGGTTGACGGGCCCCAAGGAGCCAGTGCTTTTGACGCAGGGCGAAAGCCTGCTGCTGGCGGCCATGAGCCGCGCCCCCGGCCAACAGCTCGAGCGCTGGCAAGCCATGCAGCTGATCGACACCAAAGACAAAGGCCTGCTGCCCGCCAATCTGGAAATGCGGATCAGCGCCTTGCGCAAAAAACTCAGCGCCTGCGGCGCCCCGGAGGACACCATCCGTACCCTGCGCGGTTACGGCTATGCGCTGGGCTATCCGCTCAAGGTGGTGTGAGCGACCGGCTTATACCGGTTGCGCCACCAGATCGTGGCCATCCACAGAAACAATGCGTGCGCGGGTGAACTCACCCGCTTTAAGGGTCTTGCTGATCTTCTCGGGCGGCAAGAGGCGCACTGTGCCATCAATCTCGGGGGCATCGGCATAACTGCGGCCCACCCCGCCACGCCGCCCCATGGCTGGCGCCGAGTCCACCAGCACCTGCATGGTGGCTCCGATGCGGCGCTGCAGACGCTCGATCGAGACTTCTTCAGCCACCGCCATGAAGCGTGAGCGGCGCTCCTCGCGCAGGGCATCAGGCACCTGACCAGGAAGAGCATTGGCCGTGGCGCCATCCACCGGGCTGTAGGCAAAGCAACCGGCACGGTCAATTTGCGCTTCACGCACAAAGTTGAGCAGGTGCTCAAACTCTTCTTCGGTTTCCCCCGGGAAGCCGGCAATAAAGGTGCTGCGAATCACCAGCTCGGGGCACAGCTCGCGCCAGCGCTGGATGCGCTCCAGGTTTTTCTCGCCACTGGCCGGGCGCTTCATGCGCTTGAGCACATCGGGGTGGCTGTGCTGAAACGGCACATCCAGGTATGGCAAGACCAGGCCTTCGGCCATGAGTGGAATGATCTCGTCCACACTGGGGTACGGATACACATAGTGCAAGCGCACCCAAGCGCCATGTTCGCGGGCCAGCTCGCCCAGCGCCTGAACCAACTCCAGCGTGCGGGTCTTGACCGGACGGCCATCCCAGAAACCGGTGCGGTATTTGACATCCACACCATAAGCCGACGTGTCCTGGCTGACCACCAGCAACTCCTTGACGCCGCCTTCAAACAAAGCCTTGGCTTCCTTGAGCACATCGCCAATCGGGCGAGACACCAAATCGCCTCGCATGGACGGGATGATGCAAAACGTGCAACTGTGGTTGCAGCCTTCGCTGATTTTCAGATACGCGTAATGCCGAGGCGTGAGCTTGAGGCCCGCCTCACCAAAACCGCCGGGCACCAGATCCATGAACGGGTCGTGCGGTTTGGGCAGATGCGTATGCACCGCGTCCATCACCTCCTGGGTCGCGTGGGGGCCGGTCACGGCCAGCACACTGGGATGCTTGTCGAGCACAAAGTTGCCGCCCTCTTCGCCCGTGCGTGCGCCCAGACAGCCGGTCACAATCACTTTGCCGTTTTCGGCCAGGGCCTCGGCAATCGTGTCCAGGCTTTCCTTGACGGCATCGTCAATGAAGCCACAGGTGTTGACGATGACCAGATCGGCCCCGTCAAAGGTCTTGGAGGTTTGATAGCCCTCTGCGCTGAGCTGCGTGAGGATCAATTCGGAGTCGGTCAGCGCCTTGGGGCAACCCAGGCTGACAAAGCCCACTTTGGGGGCGTTTTGCGTGGAGGCTTGTTCGATTGCGTTCATGCCCCGATTGTCCCCGCAAAACGCGCAGGGCGCTGCGCCCTTACAGCTTCAGGCCAAAGGCGCCCCACATTTGCTCGGTCTGTTTTTGCATTTGCTCCATCAAGGGCGCGGACTGCTCGCCCAAGCGGGTTTGCCACTGCGCCAGCGCGTTGAGCTGGCTGTCGAGCATGCTGCCCATGTAGGACTGCGATGCATGGCCATAAAAACGGATGATGTTGGCCAACGCCTGTTCGCTGAACAGGGGCACGCCTGCGGCCTCTTCTTCCAGAATGATTTGCAGCAGGATGGAACGGGTCAAGTCTTCGCCCGTTTTGGCGTCGCGCACCGCAAAAGGCCGGGCCTTGAGCACGAGTTGCTTGACCTCTGCAAGCGTCACATAACTGGAGGTCTGTGTGTCGTACAAGCGGCGGTTGGGGTATTTTTTGATGATGTGCAGGCCGCCCTCTTCGTTGGGGGTGGCGCGCTTGGCTTGAGACGAAACAGACACTAGA
>JBEEOS010000138.1:0-5446 GCA_041191485.1 Pseudomonadota bacterium | reverse complement strand
GGGCTTTGTCTGTGGCGCCGCCATGCTGCTGCGCATGAGCGCTTACCAAGGCCAGTTCTTTGACGAACAGTTCTTCCTGTACTACGAAGACGACGACCTTTGCACCCGCCTGTTCAAGCAGCGCCAAGCCATGCTCATCGACCCCGCCGCCACCGCCACCCACCGCTCACGCGGCAGCGTACGCGGGCGCAGCCCCCTGCGCAGCGAATACCTGCGCGGCTACCACCACGCCCAATCCAAACTCATCTACGCCCGCAAATACCAAAGCACCGCCGCCGCCTGCCAGCAACAACGCAAACTGCTGTGGCAAACCGTGCTGGCGCTGGTGTTGCGAGTTTTGCTTCCGTCACCAAGACACGTTGCGAGGATGTTTGGTCGCGTCTCTGGCCTGATCCACTTCAGGAGTGGTGAGACATGAGAGATTGCCCCATTTATGTCATCAACCTTGATCGATCACCACAACGATTGAAGGAAATCACCCATCAACTTGAAAAGTTCGGATTAAGCTTCGAACGAGTCCAAGCGGTTGATGGAAAACTTGCCACTGAAGCGCAAAAAACCTTGCTGGATGAGAAAGGCTATCAAACCAAGCACGGAAAAACATCACTGTCGGGCGAACTGGGCTGCTACCTATCCCATGTCAGTGCGATCGATACTTTTCTCGCCTCAGAGTCCCCATGCGCAATCATTCTTGAGGACGATGCAATTCTTGAAGCAGGCTTCGCACAAGGTATTGAGGATCTGTTGAAACACGCGAGCCGCTGGGATATGGTCAAGCTATCCGGTGTGCATTCCGAGACGCCTCTTCGCGTACTCCAACTCAACCAGAACCATGCGCTTGCCGTGATGTTCAGCAAATGCACGGGGTCAAGCGCCTACATCCTTAATCGCCGTGCCGCGCTCGCGTACAAGCAAGATCTTTTGCCCATGACTCTGCCTTACGACCACGAATTCGACAAAGGCTGGAAATACGGCATCAAGGTGCGATCAGTCAGCCCATTCCTGGTTGCACACAACGAAGTAGCGGCAACAACCATCCTTCCGACAGGCCCATCCAAGCGCAAACTGAAAGGAGTCAAACGCTGGCCTGCGTATCAATACCGCTTTAAAACAGAGTTTCAACGCCTTGCTTATGCAATACGCCAATATCTGAAAGAGCGGCAACAGTGATCGCCACCATCCTCTTCCTTGCCTACAACCAGCAAGAGTTCGTCGCTCAAGCGGCCCAGTCTTGCCTGGCTCAAGTGGGCGAGCCACTGGAAATCATCCTGTCTGATGACTGCTCCTCAGACAACACCTACGCCATCTTGCAGCAGGTGGCTAGCCAATACAGCGGCCCTCACCGGGTGATTGTTCGTCAAAACCACAAAAACTTAGGCATTGCCGACCACTACAACGCCCTGGTCGAATTGGCACAAGGCCAGTTATTGATCACCGCCGCCGGGGACGATATTTCCTATCCAGAACGCGCACAAACGCTCTACAAAGCCTGGCAAGCCTCAGCTTGCAAACTGGACCTGATCGCAAGCTTCGGCCATTCCATCACCCACGATGGGCAACCCACCGGCAAAACTATCAAAGTGGACCAACTCGCAAAATGGAAAAGCGCAGCAGATTGGTGCGCCAAGCGCCCCTATGTCGTCGGTGCAACCCACGCCTTTACCAAACGCATCTGGACAGCGTTTGGTCCCATAGCCTCAGACATACCCTACGAAGATCAGATCGTTGCCCTGCGGGCACTGTGCCTGGGCGGGGCTAAAACACTGGAGCTACCATTGGTGGACTACAGAACCGGCGGTGTGTCTGCCAAGGTGACGGGTCGATCACCTGAAGAAAAACGCCAACACATCGAAAAACGATACACCCGGCAAAAAGCGGTGTTCTTGCAAGTGCAAAAAGACCTGGTTCGCGCTGGCCAAGCGCAGTTATGGAAAGGGAAAGTCAAACGCTACCTGGACCGATCCGTCGCTGCTTTATGGCTGCTGCGGAAATGTTCAATCGATTTTCAGAATCTGAATAAGATTCGGGAATTTGGTCAACAATGTGGATGGCTTTGGTTGACGAGGCAAATTTATTACTCTTGCCTCTCAAGAAATAATAAAAGGTAATTAAATGAGTGGAAAAATATTTATTGTAACTCATGTCAAGCCCGAGAGAAAATTGCCCGAAGGGTATGATTATATCGGTGTGGGTAATCGCAATTTGGATTTATCTTATTCCGACAAAACTGGCGAATCAATTGCACATTTAAATCCCTATTTTTCTGAGTTGACTGCAATCTATTGGATTTGGAAGAACTACACATGTCATCCTGATGACTTTGTGGGGATAATGCATTATAGGAGAGTACTTGTTGATGGGTGGCTTTCGGCGTTTATAAAGAGCTCGATTGATATTAAAAACGTTGAAAAAATACTTGCCGTAAAGAACTTGATTGTTCCAGAAAAGACTTATTTACCCCCTGATGCCTATCGTAATTACGCTGCCGAGCATGATGAAAGTGATTTGAACTTGGTGTTGTCAATTGCTGAAGCTAAAGATGGCGCCGAGAAAGGTGCCTATCTTCAATTTTTGAAGGATCTAAAGACAGCACACATTTGCAATATTTTGATATGCAAAAAAATAATATTCGATGACTATTGTTCCTGGCTATTTCCTATACTTTTTGAGTCTCTGGAAAAGATCAATCCTGAGGGCAGAGATGCCTATCAAAAGAGAGTTTTTGGTTTCTTGTCGGAGCGACTTTTCAATGTTTGGTTAAATAGTAAAAATTTCTCGACTGAGCAACTTCGCATGATCCGAACTGACTTTTCTTTTGTCAAAAATATGAACCGTAGAAGATTAAACAATCGGTGGATTCATGAGTAATATTCCCCATGTAAGTGTTGTGGGTGCTGGTTTTTCCGGCGCAGTCATCGCCCGTGAACTGGCCCAGACGGGGCACCAGGTCGTTGTGTTCGACAGTCGTTCCCATGTGGCAGGCAACTGCCACACCGAGCGCGATGCCGAAACCAATGTCATGGTCCACGTCTATGGCCCGCACATCTTCCACACCAGCAATGAGCGCGTCTGGAACTATGTGCAGCAGTTCGACGAGTTCATGCCTTTCATCAACCGCGTCAAATCGATCTACAACGGGCGCGTGTACTCGCTGCCGATCAACCTGATGACGATCAATGCCTTTTTTGGCAAGACGCTCAACCCCCAAGAGGCCGCCGAGTTCATGGACTCGATTGGTGACAAGTCCATCACCGACCCGCAGACTTTTGAGGAGCAAGCTCTGCGCTTTGTGGGCAAAGAGCTGTACGAGGCTTTTTTCAAGGGCTACACCCAAAAGCAGTGGGGGATGCACCCGAGCGAGTTGCCTGCCAGCATCCTCAAGCGCTTGCCTGTGCGCTTCAATTACGACGACAACTACTACGCCAGCAAATTCCAGGGCATCCCCAAGCATGGCTACACGTACATCGTTGAGCGCATGCTTGACCACCCCAACATCGAAGTGCGTCTGAATACGGCCTTCAGCCGCGAGCAGGTGGCTGACTATGACCATGTGTTCTACAGCGGCCCGATCGATGCCTGGTTTGGCTACAGCGCGGGGCGTCTGGGCTATCGCACGCTTGACTTTGCGGTCGAGCGCCACGAGGGCGATTACCAGGGCAATGCCGTCATCAACTACGGCAACCAAGAAGTACCCTACACCCGCATTTCGGAGCACAAGCACTTTGCCCCTTGGGAGCAGCATGACAAGACGCTGATCTACAAGGAGTACAGCCGCCTGTGCGGAGAGAGTGACACGCCTTACTACCCGATCCGTCTGGTCAAGGACAAGACTCAGCTGGCACGCTATGTGGACTTGGCCAAGGCCGAGGCAAATGTGACGTTTGTGGGGCGTCTGGGCACCTACCGTTATCTGGATATGCACATCACGATTGAAGAGGCGCTCAATGTGGCCGCGCGTTACCTTGCTTGTCGCCTAGGCGCTCAGGAGATGCCGGCCTTTTGTGTGGACCCTATTTGAATTGCGAACAACATGAAGGTTTTGGTTATCGGCGGCGCAGGCTACATTGGCTCACACATGGTCAAGCTGCTGGGCCAGCAGGGCTGCAGCGTCACGACGCTGGACGATCTCTCAAGCGGCCACCGCGATGCGGTCTTGTGCGGCGACTTCGTGCAGGGCAATTTTGGTGATCGTGCGGTGCTGGACGCTGTGCTTGCGCGCGGATTTGACGCAGTCATGCACTTTGCCTCGTTCATTCAGGTGGGCGAGTCGGTGCAGCATCCAGACAAGTACTATCGCAACAACGTAACCAACACGCTGGGCCTGCTGGACGCCATGTGCGCGCATGGGGTGAGCAAGTTCATCTTCTCTTCCACCGCCGCCACGTTTGGCGAGCCGCAGTACACGCCCATTGACGAGCGTCACCCGCAACAGCCCATCAACCCCTATGGCCGCACCAAACTCATGGTGGAGCAAGCCTTGGCGGACTATGACCGTGCTTATGGGTTCAAGTCTGTGTGCTTGCGGTACTGGCCAACTGGGCGAGCGGCACGAGCCCGAGACGCATTTGATCCCGCTGGTGCTGCAAGCCGCCAGTGGACGCAGAGCCAACATCAGCGTTTTTGGCCGCGACTACGACACGCCAGACGGTACCTGCATCCGCGACTACATCCACATCAACGACCTGTGCAGCGCACACTGGCTGGCCCTGCAAAGCTTGATGAACGGAGGCCCTAGCCAAGCCTACAACCTGGGCAACGGCAACGGGTTTTCAGTACAAGAGGTGATCGACACGGCCGAGCGCATCACGGGCCGCAAGGTCCCTGTGGTCAACGGCCCCCGCCGCGCTGGAGACCCTGCCCGCCTGGTGGCCGATGCCACCCACGCCCGCCAGAACCTGGGTTGGCAACCCCAATTTGCAGACCTGGCCACTATCATCCAGCACGCTTGGGCATGGGAGACCTCTTGAATTGCGTTGCCGCCTGCAAAGTCACCGCAAAACACGCCCCACCGCCTGAGGAAGCCTGGCAGATGACGCGTCCCTGATGCCGCTCAGCGATGGACTTGACCAAGGCCAAGCCCAACCCCACCCCACCCACACGTTCACTGGCACCTGGCAGGCGGAAGAAGGGTTCAAAAATGCGCTCGCGCCACTCCTGCGGCACACCGGGGCCGTTGTCACACACGGTCAACAGTACCTGCTGATTTTCTGATCGCAACGCCAAAATGATGTCCGCGCTATCTGGCACCGCAGCCCCATAACGGCGTGCGTTCTCCAGCAGGTTGCGCACCATGCGGCGCAGCAGTTTGGCCACGCCTTGAACCTCCAGCGTGTGCATGCCTTCAGGTACATCCAGTACAGCGCCAACCCGCGCACATTCCTCAGCGCACAAGCCCACCAAGTCCACCGCCTCCACCGTGCCCATGTCGGCCTCTTTGGCATCCAGG
>JBEEOS010000137.1:0-6488 GCA_041191485.1 Pseudomonadota bacterium | reverse complement strand
CGCCATGGCCCAGCGCATGTACGACAGCAGCGGCAAGCAGCTGGGCCGGGTCGATGCCGAGCGGTTTTACAGCGCATCAGGGCATCAGATCGGGCGTGTGGATGGCGAGCGCGTTTATGACGCCTCAGGGCGGCAATTGGGTCGCATCGACGGGGATCGGGTTTACGACGCATTGGGCAGGCAGCTGGGGCGCATCGATGGCGAGCGGCTGCACAGCGCCTCGGGCTCGCTGATGGGGCGACTCGATGGCGAGCGGATTTATGACGCATCGGGCCGACAGATCGGCCGCGCCGATGGTCTGCGCCGCATGCAGATGATCGTGTACTTTTATTTCTTCATGTGAGCGTGGCATTGTTGACCCGCTTGGCCTTTGTGATGGGAATGGTGTTTCAGGCGTTTGCAACACCCTGAAGACCACATATACTTGCACTTATACTTGCCCAACCACACAAGGTCCAACCATGCCACAAATCACGCTTTACCTGGACGATGCGACGCAAGCTTTGGTGGACCAGGCGGCCAAAGCCAATGGTGTGTCCAAAAGTCGCTGGGTGTCGGACATCATTCGCACCTATGCGGCACACGATTGGCCACAAGATTGCCTGGCGCTGGCGGGGCGTTTTGCCGACTTCCCTTTGCGTGACGAGACGGCTTTTAGCCAACCGGCCGATGTGCCACGCCTGGGTTTCTGACGGGTCATCATGCTGATTCTCGACAGCAATACGATCAGTTATTACTTTCGCGGTGACCCACAGGTGGTGCCTCGATTGCAGGCGATACGCCCTGCTGATTTGGGCGTACCGGCCATTGTGGAATATGAACTGCGTTACGGCTTGCTGCGTTTACCCCAAGAAGCGGCAGAGCCTCGGTTGACGGCGCTGACGCAGTTTTTGCGGCCTGTGCAAGTGCTGCCGTTTGATGCCGAGTGCGCCGCACATGCCGCCCGCATCCGCGCGACATTGGAGGCGGCAGGCACCCCCATCGGGCCGCATGACACCTTGATTGCGGCCACAGCACTGCGGCACCAAGCCACCTTGGTCACCCGCAATGTGCGCGAGTTTTCTCGCGTGCCAGGCTTGCAGTGGATCAGCTGGCACGAGCCATCGTGACCGCCGAGCAGGCATCGCCATGCTGATGTTGACGGGTGATTTAGAGCCTTACATTTAGAAACAGTCATTGTGACAGTAGTTATGTCACAATGACACCATGACAAGCATTTACTCGATTGACCAGCTGTGTGCGCTGACGGATTTGCCCAAGCGCACGGTCCGCTATTACATGCAGCTGGGTTTGGTGGATCGCCCCGTGGGCGAGACGCGGGCCGCGCATTACACGCCTTTGCATTTGTGCCAACTGATGCAGATCCGCAAGTTGGCCGATGCGGGTGTGTCGCTGGAGCGCATTCGCGAGGTGATGGCCGGGGGCGAGTCGCCCGTGCCAGAGCAACCTGCGCAGCCCGGTGCCATTCGTGTGCGCAGCCATGTGTTCATTGCACCAGGCGTGGAGCTGCAAATCGATCCGCAAGAAGCTGGCTTGTCGCCCGAACAACTTCGCGCCTTTGTGCGCTCTGTCATGTCTGAATGGGAGAAACAAAAATGAGCAATCAAATGATGGGCCTCAAATGCCTGGGCGGTGAGCAAGTGGCGCTGCAGTCGGTGCAGGCACTGGGCAAGTTGCAGGGCCCCGTGTTGCGCATGAAGCTGCGCCAGGTCTACCGCAACACGACCGACGAGAACTTGGAGTGCGTCTATACCTTCCCGCTGGCGTGGGGTGGTGTTTTGGTGGGCATGGCGGTAGAGCTCAATGGCAAGCGCATGACCGGTACCGTGGTGGAAAAGAAGCAGGCCGAGGCCACTTATGAAAAAGCCATCGAGTCGGGCGATTTGCCAATGATGTTGGAACGCTCGGGCAAGGACTTGTACACCGCTAACCTGGGCAATTTGCAGCCCGGCGATGAGGCGGTGATTGAGGTGGAATACGCGCAGGTGCTGCGCCTGGAGGGCGGCCTGCTGCGCCTGAGCCTGCCCACCACGATCGCACCGCGCTATGGCGATGAGCAGGCCCAGGGCGGCTTGGCGCCGCACCAAACGGCTGCCCACAGCACTTTGGCCGAGTACCGTTTGCATGTGTCCCTGGATGTGGCCAACCCGTTGGGCACGGGCACGATCACCAGCCCGTCGCACGGGGTGCAATTGGTCAAGCACCAAGGCGGCGTGACCGTGAAGCTGCAAAGCAAGGCCTGGCTGGACCGTGACTTTGTGTTGACGGTGCATGGCCTGAAAGACATGACGTTTGCCGTGGCCAGCGCTGACGCCACACAGCCGGGTCAGTACACCTTGCTGGCCAGCGCTTTGGCGCAATGGGACAGTGCACAGACTCGCCCTGCCCCGCTGCGCATGAAGGTGTTGGTGGACGGCTCGGGTTCAATGCAGGGTGACAGCAACGAGCAGGCCCGAGATGCGTTGGATTGGTTGTTTCATCAACTGCAGGCCGACGACGAGGTGTCGATGACGCGCTTTGGCAGCACCACAGTGCATGTGTTGCCGCGCTTGCAAAAGTGCACCGAGGCGTATCAGCGGCGCTTGCGCTCGGAGGCTCGCAACATACAGGCCGACCTGGGCGGCACCGAGATGGAGCGTGCCTTGCGCAACGTGATGGCCATCACGCATGAAGACGAAGAGCCTGTGGGCTCGGCCAGCATTTTGTTGATCACCGATGGCGAGGTGTGGGACATTGAGAACATCGTGGCCAGTGTGCGGCAACGCGGCCACCGCGTGTTTGCGCTGGGGGTGGGCAGCTCGCCGGCCGAGAGTTTGCTGCGGGAGCTGGCCGAGGTCAGCGGTGGCGCTTGCGAGATGGTCAGCCCCAATCAGAGCATGCAGCAGGCGGTGGCGCGTTTGCTGGACCGCATGCGCAGGTCGTGTGCGGTGGATTGCCGCATGGTCAGCGATGCGCCTTTGATTGACCAGTCGCCCGGGGCCAAAGAGGTCACGCAGGGCGACACCTTGCACCAGTGGGCGCAAGCCAGCAGCCGACCTGAAGCTGCGCCAAGCCTGCAGTGGACGCTGGCTGGCCAAACCTTCAACGCCAAAGCTGAGCAGCTGGTCTGGGACGAGGACGGCATCTTGCCTCGCCTGTACGCTATGCAGCGCTTGCTGGACACGAGCAATGAAGAACGCCAACGGGCCTTGGCTGTGCAATACCAGTTGGTGACGAAGCACACCAACTTTATCTTGGTGCATGAGCGTGCTGCGGGCGACAAAGCACAAGACTTGCCTTTGCTTCAACAGGTGGCGCAGATGCAGGCTGCGGGTGCGGGTGGGTACGGCACAGCCATTCAAGATGCATCGCGAGCCATGTATTCGACACCCTCCATTCAACGGGTGAGTTTGAGCATGGACAACACGCCGTCCTTGTGGCGCTCTAACCGAACGCATGCTGCGGCACGCGTGGACAGCATGGCCCATGCGGGCATGAACGACATCGAGATCCCTGCGTTCTTGCGCAAGCAGGCCGATGGTGATGCGCCGCCACCGGCCAAATCGGTCTCTTTGTCAAACATGCATACAGCACCCGTGGTGGCGGCTGTGACCAAAGCGGCGGTCACTTCGAGCACGTCGAATGCGGCATCGCCCGCGATGCTGTCACCCGACTACTGGCGCAAGCAGCGCGAGAGAACCTATGGCGATCAGTTCACGCAACTGGCCACGGTGTTGCAGAGTCTGGACGATGCGGCCAATCCTTTGGTGGAGATGCTGAGCAAGTTCAATGCGCAGGCTTACGGCAATCGGAGTTTCCGATCGGCCTTGTCGGTCACGCTGAGCACGGCACGCACAGCGTTCATGGCCGATTTCATCTTGCACCACGCCAAAGCCTTGGGCAGTCCGGCCATGGTTTGGGCGGTGCTGTTGCTGTGGCTGGCCGATGTCAAAGGCTTGACCTTGGACCGCCACGCCCGCCGTTTGCTGGAGTCAGAGCTCAGCCAAGCGGACGCCAACGCCAAAGACCACCTATGGCAGAGCCTGGACAACGCAACACAAGCAGGTGGGGCCCAAAAGGTGGCGTGAGAGAAAAAGGCCAGCCGATCCATGAACGCTGGCCTTTGTTGTCAATGCACGCACCAGACGGTGCGTCCGGTGCGCAGCTTCACTTGGCGGGATAGCGGTTGGGGTACTTCTCGCGCATGGTCATGCCGGTCTCGCCATCTGCCGGGATGTTGCCCAGGCGCTTGGCTTCTTCCAACTCGGCCTTGACTTGTGCACGGCTTTTGGTCGGGCCTGAAGGTTTGGCCGGGTAACGCCCGGGGTTGACTTCGCGCTCTTTGAGGTTGGACTCGTTGGCGCACATCACATCGCCCGTGCGCTTGGCCTCTTCCAGCTCGGCCTTGACTTGTTCGCGTGTTTTACCTGGGGTGCCTGGCGCCGAAGGGTAGCGCGTGGGATTGGCGAATGCGTTGGAGAACAAGGCGGTCAAAAAACTCATGAGGATCGGGGCCATGATTTTGGAGTGACGCATGGGGGCTTCCTTTTTGGATTTAAAAATGGAAGCCCAATTTATCAAGCAGCATTCTTGCAGACAGTGGCTTGGCGCACACAAAGCGCAGCACCGCACCCATGAAAAAAGCCGCTCACCTGAGCGGCTTTGGAACAAGCGATCAGCGCCTGATCATTCGTCGGTGTCGGGCGGCAAGCCTTCAAATGCCGCAGGCACCGCAGGGCCAGTGACCACGTTGCGCAGGGTTTCGCGCAGCATTTTCTTTTCGGGCAGGCTCAGGGCGCGGGCCAGGCGCTGGCGCATGCGCAGCAGCAGTTGGCGGTCCACTTCTTGCGGAATGCCTCGGCTGATTTGCAGGGCGTCCTTGAGGTCTTCACGCAGGTCTTCGGGCTCTTCTTCCCACCAGGCGCTGACGACTTCTTGCATGGATTTGCGCAGCTCTTCGACGTCTTCCACTGCCAGACCCATGCCGGTGGGGATCTTGCCTTGCAGCATGTCGGCCAAGGCTTGCGAGTTGACCACCACGCGGCGGTCGGCCTGGGCCAGCAGACGGGCCCAACCCGGATCGGTGCGGACCATTTGGGGCATGTTGCGGGCCGATTCGTCGGCCAGCAGGTGCACGCTCAGGCCGCTGAGCTGGGCTTCGTCGATGGTGGCCAAAAAGCGTTCGTCGTCGCTGGCCACCAGCACGTGGTCGCAAGCATGGTGCTCGGCCAGCTGTTTGAGGTCGTGGCCCAAAGAGCGCAGCAGCGACGCGCCGCCGTCGGCGTCGTGGGCTTGTACCAGCCGCACGATCTGGTCGTCGATGACCAGACCATCGGAGCGGTCGCTGTACCAGTAAATGCGTTTGAGGTCGACGTCCAGCGCCGAGTGCGCCAGCGCTTGCGACAGCAAGCTGAGCAGGCCTTGGCGGTTGACCGATTCGCCAGTAGCACCCAGGGCGCCTTGCTGGGCCATCCAGATCAGGAATCGGCCGTCGATGAGGGCCATGCAGGTGCCGCTGCGTTGTTCGCCAAAACGGCGGTCAGAACGGGGGGCTTGAGAGAAGTAATCACGCTTCATGAGTAAACCTATACGAATAAAAAGAAACCATAGCGCTTCTAAAAAATGCAACGTGTCTCATTTTACGGCGGCTTGAGCCCAGAGCCCATGCTCTGGGGCCATCATGAAAACGCAGATGTCACTTCCAGGTGTAGGTCAGGGCGGCATACCCAGTGGCCTGTCCAGACCGGTCGACCAAGGGGCTGTTGCGCACGGCGCTGTCCCAAGCGCGGTAGCGCCCCAGCAACTGCAAAGCCCAAGGCCCTTGCAAGGGCACCGTGGCGTGCAAAGACAGCACAGGCACCGTGGATGCACCGGCTTGATAAACCGGCAGGCCCGCAGAGGATTGCGCAGCTGTCACGCCATACAAGTGCTGCACATAGGCCGCGCTGCGGTGCTCCAGGCCCAGCTGGGGGTACAAGGTGGCCTGGCCCAGGGCCAGTTTGCCCGCCCAGGTCAGCTCCAGCAGCTGGCCGCCTGAGGTGGCGTCGTGAAAGACATAGGCGAACACGCCGCCCATGGCGGTGCGCTGAAAAGTGCCCAGCCCCACCGGCACGGGCGCCGAGCGGTCACCGGCGGTGCTGAAGTCGGTTTTGTGGGCCTTGAAGCCCTCTGTGCTCACGCGGGCCGCCAACTCCAGATGCCCCTCCCCCATGGGCAGCGCTTTGATGCCGAAGGTGTCCACACGCGCATAAAAACGGCCGTAATCACCGTAGACATAGGGCATGGCCGTGACGGTACCGCGGGCGCCCTGCACCACCGGCTGGCTGGCCACCAGCATACCGCCCGCATCGCCAACAAAGTGGTCAGGAAAGGCCGACTGCGCCTGCGCGACCGATCCAGCCGCCAACAAAATTCCGAACGTGTGTTTCATGCGCATGGTGTTTCTCCTTCAATGAATTGTGCCGCATGGCCTGGCCCTCTGCGAGGCGCCGCTGCGGTCGGGTATAAAT
>JBEEOS010000136.1:0-7653 GCA_041191485.1 Pseudomonadota bacterium | reverse complement strand
CCTTAAACTTATCCACAACTGAGTAAAGAAAAATCCATCAACTAAGTGGCTCAATCTTCAACGTGAAAGTTGGCTCAGTTTGCTAGATGCATCAACAATCTGCTCTTCTTTCACGGCATGGCGTGTGGTCCCGGAGGATTGACCGTAGGTGAAGTTGGATGCAGACATGAATATGAAAGTTCAACAAGTATGGTGATGATTCTAAATGCCAGATCAAACGACAAAGCCCCGCGATGCGGGGCTTTGTTCATGGAGAGGGGCCGTATCAGCTGGCCAACGCCTCGAAAGCGCGGGTGGTGATGTCGTCCACGCTGCCCATGCCGCTGATGGCACGGTATTTGGGGGCTGCTGCCGGGTCCTGCTTGGCCCAGCCGGAGTAGTAGTCCACCAAGGGACGGGTCTGGCTGCTGTACACATCCAGGCGCTTCTTGACGGTTTCTTCCTTGTCGTCGTCGCGTTGCACCAGCGGCTCGCCGGTCACATCGTCCTGGCCTTCCACCTTGGGGGGGTTGAACTTGACGTGGTAGGTGCGGCCCGAGGCAGGGTGCGAGCGGCGGCCGCTCATACGCTCGATGATGGCTTCAAAAGGCACATCGATTTCGAGTACGTAGTCGAGCTTGACGCCCGCAGCCTTCATGGCTTCGGCCTGGGGAATGGTGCGTGGGAAACCGTCGAACAAGAAGCCTTGCGCGCAATCGCTCTGTGCAATGCGGTCCTTGACCAGGTTGATGATCAGTTCGTCGCTGACCAGACCACCTGCGTCCATCACTTTTTTGGCTTCGAGGCCCAAGGGGGTACCGGCCTTGACGGCGGCGCGCAGCATGTCACCCGTGGAGATTTGCGGGATGCCGTATTTCTGGCAGATGAAGGTGGCCTGAGTGCCTTTGCCGGCGCCTGGTGCGCCCAACAGGATCAGTTTCATGTCTCTTCCTTGTCAAATATGAAAACCGGGGCCCCAGATAAAAGAAAAGGCTCGGGGGCAATACTGCGATGAGGATAGCACGTGCCCCCTAATGCAGACTTACGTGAAATCAGGGCTGGGTCAAGAGTTTGCGAACACGCTCCAGGTCCTGCGGCGTGTCTACGCCAGGGCCGGGGGCTTGTTCAGAGATGTGTACCGCAATCGCGTGGCCGTGCCACAGCGCACGCAGTTGTTCCAGTGACTCGAGGGTTTCCGTCGGCGCGGGCTGGAGATGCGGGAATTTTTTGAGAAATCCGGCGCGGTAACCGTAAATTCCGACGTGGCGCAGCGGCGCAGGTTCAGGCAAAGCCTTCAAGGTGGCGCCTTGTTGACCGTCCCGCCACCAGGGAATGGGGGCGCGGCTGAAGTAGTGCGCCATGCCCTGATGGTTCAGCACCACTTTGACCACATTGGGGTTGAGAAAGTCCGGCAGATTGTCAATGGCGTGGGCGGCGGTGCTCATGCTCGCTTGTGGTTGCCGTTCCAGCAACTGTGCGACCTGGTTGATCAGGTCGGGGTCTATCAAGGGCTCATCGCCCTGGACATTGATCACAATGTCCTGATCGTGCAAGCCCAGCAGGGTGCAGGCTTCGGCCAGACGGTCGCTGCCGCTGGGGTGGTCGGTGCGGGTGCGCAGGGCGTGCACCTGATGCGCTTCGCAAGCCTGGACGATCCGCTCGTCATCGGCTGCCACTACCACGTGGCTGGCTTCAGATTTTTGGGCCTGCCGCGCGACGCGCACCACCATGGGCAAGCCAGCAATATCGGCCAGGGGTTTGTCGGGCAGGCGACTGGACGCCATGCGTGCCGGGATGATGACGGTAAAACGGGGGGCGTGCATCCGGTGTGCCCTCAGGGTTGGGCAGCACTTGTGCGATCGAGCTCTTCGTCACTCAGAGCGCGCGCTTCGTTTTCCAGCAGGATGGGAATGCCGTTGCGAATGGGGTAGGCCAGGCGGGCGCTGCGTGAGCGCAGTTCCTGACGTTCGCGGTCGTATTCAAGCGGCCCTTTGGTCACGGGGCATACCAGCAGTTCAAGGAATTTGGAGTCCATGCCCAATCATAGCGGCTCGCCTTTACCGCTTTGCGACAAAAGTCGGTCCAGGGCAGCGGTAAAGCTTGAAGGCACATCCAGCAACAAAGGGACGGCCAGCACTTGAGGGTGTGCGGGCCAGAGTTTGACGGCGTCTTTTTCGGTGCACAGCACGACGGCATCGCCCTCGGGCGGTGTCCATGTGCTGAAGTCGGCATGGTCGGGCCATGCCTGGGTGATGGCCAGCTGCAAGCCTTGTTGGCGCAGCATGTCGAAAAACGTGTCTGGCCGCGCAATGCCCGCCAGGGCATGGACAGGTCGACCTTTAAGGGTGGATAAGTCGGTACGTTGCCCGGATGCATTGACGGCGTAGCTAGCCAGTTGGCGTGTCACGGCAAAACACGGCGACTGTGCCTGCGCAGGGCAAGGGCCGCTGTGCAGCAGCAGATCTGCCTTGCATGGCCAAGGCTCGCGCAAGGGGCCGGCGGGCAGCAGCCAACCGTTACCTATGCCGCGCTCGTCCATGACCAGTACCTCCAGGTCACGCGACAGTGCCAGATGTTGCAGGCCATCGTCGCAAACAATGATGTCGGTGTCGGGGTGTTGCGCCAGCAAAGCCTGCGCTGCCTGGGCTCGCCTGGCGCCGACAAACACCGGGACACCTGTGCTGCGCGCCAGCAGCAAGGGCTCGTCGCCAACTTCGCTGGCCAGGCTGTCTGTGCGTACGGAGAGCACCTCCTTGCTGTGGCGGCCATGTCCGCGCGAGACAATGCCTACGCGGTGCTGGCCTTGCACAAGGTGTTTGACGATGGCTTGTGTGACAGGTGTCTTGCCGGCACCGCCTGCAACGACATTGCCCACCACGATCACACGCACGGGCAGGCGCTCAGACTTGGTCCAATGCCAGCGGTAGGCCAGTTGTCTCAAGCGCACCAGGGCGGGTGCAGCCCAGCATTCGGCGAATGACGGGGTGCGCCGCTCATACTGTTATTGCCCCTTGCCCTCGCCAGTCTGGGTGGCAAAGGTGATGCGGCTAAGCCCGCTCTGGCGTGCCGCTTCCATGGCGGAAATGACGGCCTGGTGAGAGGCCATGGCATCGGCGCTGATGACCAGCGTGGTCTCGGGTTGGGCCATCGGCGTCAGGGCGCGAGCGAGCGCAGCCACGCCCGTGGAGGGGACGGGGGTTTTGTTGATCAGGTACGCGCCTTTGGCTGTGATGGACAACACCACCAGCTGGGTGCGGGGCGTTTCTTTTTGCACATCGGCCGAAGGCAGCGTGAGGTTGATTTCGGTCATGCGCGACCAGGTTGTGGTGAGCATGAGAAAAATCACGATCACCAGCAGCACGTCAATGAACGCAATCAGGTTGATCTCGGGCTCTGGTGTTGTGCGCGAATGAAATCGCATGGCCTGGCTTCCTTAACCGCGCAGCTGACGCAGGTGGCGGACAAACCGCTCGGAGGCTGACTCCAGCGACAGAATCTGTCGGTCCACAGTGGCGCGGAAATAGCGCCAGGCCATCAGCGAGGGAATGGCCACGATCAGGCCAAAAGCCGTGTTGTACAGGGCCACGGAAATGCCGTGGGCCAATTGAACGGGCTGGTTGCCGCCAACGGCCTGGTCGGCGCCAAAGATTTCGATCATGCCCACCACGGTGCCCAACAGGCCCAGCAAGGGGGCGACAGAAGCGATGGTGGCCAGTGCCGGCAGGAATCGTTCGAGCTGCATGGTGGTCTGGCGACCTTGCAGTTCCATGCGCTCGCGAATGCGCTCTTCTGTGGCGCGCGGCTCTTCATGCAGGCACTGCAAGGCGCTGGCCAGAACCTGGCCCAAGGGGCTCGATTGACCAATTTTCTGAATGGCGTCCACTGCGGGGAACCCTTTTCGGGTCATGTCCATGGTTTGCTGCAGCAGAGCTGGGGGCAAAACGCGTTCTTCGCGCAGTTGCAGCGCACGTTCGATGATCAAGGCCAAAGCCAGGATCGAGCAGGCAATGAGGGGCCAGATGGGCCAGCCAGCGGCGGCAATGATGGACAGCAAAATCCGTTTCCTTCCTGAAATCGCAGTGTTTTAGCTTTGCCCTGCATTATGGCCGATGGCCTTGTCTTCGGGATGTCCACATGTGCCGAGCTGGCCTGTGGATAACTTTGTGCAAAACTGACGTGTGTGCCCATTTTTGCTGAGGCCTTTTACTTGTTGAATTGATCACATTGGTTTTCATAATTGAAAAATGTCATTTAAAATCAACAACATAACTTGTTTCAAAATGTGTTTCACGAAAAATCAAGCACTTACAAGCTGGATGGGCCGATCTGTGGAACACTCTGGCCAGACACGGCGCGGCATGCCGCATGAAAACACCGTGAAACACTGATCAATCATGTCTTTTTCCTCCTTTTCAGACGATTCCCCGAGCCGTGCGTGGACGGTGGCTGCCCTGTGTCGGGCGGTGGCTGACCAGCTCGATGCCCGTTTCAATCCGGTCACGGTGCGGGGCGAGTTGTCGGGCTTCACGCGTGCGGCCAGTGGACACTGCTATTTCTCGCTCAAGGATGAGGGCGGACAGCTGCGCTGCGCCATGTTCCGGCGCGCAGCCCAGCAACTGGACTTTGAGCCACGGGATGGGGTGGTGGTGGAGGTCACGGGCCGTTTGGGTGTGTACGAGGCCCGTGGGGATCTGCAGCTGGTGGCCGAGGGCATGCGCCAGGCCGGGCAAGGGGCACTGTACGAGCAGTTCTTGCGCCTCAAAGCCAAATTGCAGGCCCAGGGCTTGTTCGAGCCCGAGCGCAAACGGCCCTTGCCGGGTTTTGTGCGGCACGTGGGGGTGGTGACATCGTTGGGGGCGGCGGCATTGCATGATGTGGTGACCGCCTTGCGTCGGCGCGCCCCTCATGTGCGCGTGACTGTCGCACCCGCTTTGGTGCAGGGGGCTGCAGCCCCGGCCAGCCTGGTGCAGGCGCTGCGCAGCCTTTGGCCTTTGGCCGATGACGCGGTCCCGCTGCAAGCCATTTTGCTGGTGCGCGGGGGCGGTTCGCTGGAGGATTTGTGGGCTTTCAATGACGAGGCGCTGGCCCATTGCGTCGCGCAAAGTCCCGTGCCCGTGGTGGCGGGGGTGGGACACGAAACCGATTTCACCATGGTGGACTTTGTGGCCGACTTGCGTGCCCCCACGCCTACTGCAGCGGCTGAGCTGGTGGCAGGCGCGCGCACGCAAAGTTTGGAGCAGTTGCAGGCGCTGCAGCACCGCCTGCAGCGCGCCACGCATCGTCTGGCGGAGCGCCAAGCCCAGTTTTTGGATGGCTTGGCTGTGCGGTTGAGCCGTCCGCAAACCGCCCTGATGCAGCAGCAGCGCTGGCTTGACCGCCTGAGCGAACGCATGAATACGAGCCGCAGCACGCGTGTGATGCAGGAGCATCACCGCCTGGCGCGCTGGCAAGACCGGCTGGCTGCGGCAGTCAGCGGACAACACCAGCACCATCAACAGCGGCTCGATCGCCTGGCCTGGCGATTGCAGGCGCTGGACCCGCATCAGGTTCTGGAGCGCGGCTACGCCTGGCTCAGCGACGATGCAGGACGGGCCATCAGCAGCGCCCAGCAGCTGCAGGTGGGCCATACGGTGCAGGCTACGCTGGTCGATGGACAAGTGCCTTTGCAGGTTTTGCCCAAGCCTTGAAACCCCTGCGTTGCTCAGGGGCAGTGTGCTGCCCCTAAAATGTGTTTTTCGAAACCCAACTGACCCCCTCAAGAGGACACCATGGAACATACCTTGCCCGCACTGCCTTACGCGATTGACGCTCTGGCTCCCCACTACAGCCAGGAAACCCTGGAGTTCCACCACGGCAAGCACCACAACGCCTACGTGGTCAACCTCAACAACCTGCAAAAGGGCACCGAATTCGAGAGCATGGGCCTCGAGGAGATCGTCAAGAAGTCCAGCGGCGGTATCTACAACAACGCCGCCCAGATCTGGAACCACACCTTTTTCTGGAACTGCATGAAGCCCAACGGCGGTGGCGAACCCACCGGCGCCCTGGCTGCAGCCATCAACGCCAAGTGGGGCAGCTACGCTGCCTTCAAGGAAGCTTTTGTCAAGAGCGCCGTGGGCAACTTCGGCTCTGGCTGGACCTGGCTGGTCAAGAAGGCTGACGGCAGCGTGGACATCGTCAACATGGGCGCCGCTGGCACCCCTCTGACCACCGCCGATAAGGCCTTGCTGACCGTGGACGTGTGGGAGCACGCCTACTACATCGACTACCGCAACCTGCGTCCCAAGTTTGTCGAGACTTTCCTGGACAAGCTGGTGAACTGGTCCTTCGCTGAAGCCAACTTCGCCTGATTTTCGTCGCGCGAATAAGCTTGAAGGCCCGGCACTGTCCGGGCCTTTGTCTTTGGGAGCAGTGATGGAGCAAATCGATGCCGTGGTGATCGGTGCGGGCGTGGTCGGCCTGGCCGTGGCGCGCGCGCTTGCATTGACCGGGCGCGAGGTGATGGTGCTGGAGGCGGAAAACGCCATCGGTACCGGCACCAGTTCGCGCAACAGTGAGGTGATTCACGCAGGCATTTATTACCCTGCAGGATCTCTCAAGGCCCGCTTGTGCGTGCAAGGCAAAGAACAGCTGTATGCCTACTGCGCCGAGCGCGGCGTGGCGCACCAGCGACTGGGTAAATTGATCGTGGCCACCAGCGAGCAACAGGTCCAGGCGCTGGACGGCATCGTGGCCAAGGCCGTCGCCAATGGTGTGCACGATCTGCAGATGCTCACGGCATCCGAGGCCCAGGCCCTGGAGCCCGAGCTGGCTTGCCAGGCGGCGCTGCTGTCGCCGAGCACGGGCATTGTCGACAGCCACGCCCTGATGCTGGCCCTGCAAGGCGATATGGAAAACGCCGGGGGAATGCTGGCGCTGGTGTCGCCCGTGCAGAGTGTCGGACTGCAGCAGGGCACGGTCACACACCCCATCCGCATCAGCACGCAGGATGGCACCGAGCTGGCCTGCAAGGTGCTGGTCAATGCGGCGGGCCTCAATGCCGTAGCGCTGGCCCAAGGAATGAACGGTCTGGACAAGAGCCTGCTGCCCACAGCGCATTACGCCAAAGGCAACTACTTCACCTTGGCGGGAAAAGCCCCGTTTTCACGCTTGATCTATCCCGTGCCTGAACACGCCGGGCTGGGCGTACACCTCACGCTGGACTTAGGCGGACAGGCCAAGTTCGGCCCGGATGTGCAATGGGTCGATGACCCGACCGACTTGCTGGTGGACCCGCGTCGGGGCGATGCTTTTTATGCCGAGGTGCGCAAGTACTGGCCCGAGTTGGCCGATGGGGCTTTGCAGCCCGGTTACGCAGGCATGCGCCCCAAGATCAATGGCCCGAACGAGGCGGCGGCCGATTTCATGGTCCAAGGGCCGTCCGAGCACGGCGTGCAGGGCTTGGTCAACCTGCTGGGCATCGAGTCCCCGGGCTTGACCAGCGCGTTGGCGCTGGCCGACGAGGTGTGTCAGCGTCTGGCGCTTTAACGTTTCATCTGCTGCAAGGCGCTGGCAGCTTCGGTGACGAGTTCAGGCCCTTTGTAGATCAGGCCGCTGTAGAGTTGCACCACATCGGCACCGGCGCGGATTTTTTCGATGGCGTCGTGCCCACTGAGGATGCCGCCCACGCCGATG
>JBEEOS010000135.1:0-4957 GCA_041191485.1 Pseudomonadota bacterium | reverse complement strand
CTGCTTGCGCTCGTTGGCCCAGCCCACCATGATTTCGCAAACATGGCTGGCCTTGCCCACGGCGCGCGCGCCCACCTGGGCCAGGCGCACCACATTGAGCGCGCCCATGGCCAGCTTGAAACCTTGGCCGACGTCGCCCAGCAGGGCAGCGTCTTCGAGCTGTACGTTGTCGAAGAACAGTTCCAGGTGTGGCGTGCCGCGCAGGCCCATCATCTTCTGGTCCTTGCCTCCACCATGAACATGGAAATTTCCTTCTCGCCCGTCTTGGCCGAGACCAGGAAAAAGTCGCTCCACTCGCCATCGCTGATGAAGTGTTTGCCACCGTTGAGCACCCAGCCCTTGCCGTTTTTCACGGCGGTGGTTTTGATGCCTGCGGCATCCGAGCCTGCACCCGGCTCGGTGATGGTGATGGCGCAGGTGCGCGAGCCTTCAACCGAGGGCTTGAGCCAGCGTTCGATCTGCTCCCCTTTGCAGTGCAGCAAGGGTTCGTATACGTTGCCAAAGGCGCGGCGGATGATGATGTCGGTGGTGTGGCCGAACTGCTCTTCGCACAGGATGCGGTCCATGTTGGACAGGCCGCCACCGCCAAGCTCTTCAGGCATGTTCATACCGTAGAGGCCCAGCGCTTTGGCTTTGTCGTGCAAGGCCTGGGCTTTGGCGGTGTCAAAGACACCGGTTTGCTCGATCTCGTCTTCCAGCGGCTGGCATTCTTCGGCGATGAAACGGCGTACCGTTTCGATCAACATTTTTTGTTCGTCGTTGAGGGAAAAGTCCATGGTCATTCCTGATGGGTAGATTCAAAAAAGGGCCGGCTGCGCGCCAGGCATTCGGCCGCCCAGTCGGCAGGCGGGGTGTGGGCTTCGCGGGGGAAGTTGACGACCTCAACGCTGATGGGCAGATCAGCAGGAAGAGCTGCAAACAGACCCGGGATGTTGATCGTGCCGTCGCCTGGTAGCAGGCGTTCGCAGCGGGCGGTGTGGATCATGTCTTCGGTGCTGAAGTTCAGCCCGGCCTGAGCATCGCAGATTTGCGCATAGTGCAGCAGCTGGCGTGGGATGGCCCGGATGTCGTCGAGCGTGGTCGTCGAGCGGCCAAAATGCAGCGCATCCACCAGGATGCCAGCGTTGGCGGGCATGCCCGCGTTTTGCACAATGCGCAGCGCCGACTTGGCGTCTTTCACTTCCGTCCAGGGCATGAATTCCAGATCGGCGGTCATGCCATAAGGCTTCATCACTTCGCACAGGCGTGCGTAGTTTTCAGTCAGACGGGTTTCATTCGGATCGTCTCCAGCCACGAGGATGGCCTTGGCCTGCAGCTGTGCGCCCACGTCGTACAGCGCATCCCAGGTGTGCGGGTCAAACTGTTCGTTGATGCGGATGATTTCCAGATCGAAAACGCCCACGCCAGTGTCTTTTTGCGCGGCCAGCGTTTCGCGCAACGCCGCAGGCTGGTCCAGCACGTGCTGCTGCGGCGCACCGGGCGCGTTGGGCCACAGGCGCAGACCGACAAACTGGTAGCCTGTTTGTGTAGCGATGTGGATCGCCTCAGCAGGTGTGCAGCGGTGCGAACTCAGGTACGAGAGGGAATAGACGCGGTTCATGTCGCCTCACTTGAGCGGAGAGACAGCGGTGGGCATGGCGATGGTCGAAACCATGTTCGTGGTCAGGTGGGCTGGACCGCCTTTGGGGGGCCAGATGCCCTGGGCCACGGCTTCACCGCGGATCTGACTGCGGGTATTCAGGCTTTCGTAGGCCCAGATGTTGGTGAAGCGCAGCGGGCCGTCGAGCGCGACCATGGCGATCACGCAGGGCGAGAGCTTGTGGCGGGCGGGGACGTACTGTTCCCACAGGTCGATGGTGGGCTGTACGCCGCCGGTCTTGATGCCATAGGTGCGGATTTCGTACACGGGGCCAGTGATACCGGATTCGGCGCTGGGGCGCACGGGCTTCATCCAGCCAAAGCCTTTGTAGCTGTGCTGGTCCAGGCTTTGAAAAATGTCACCGCAGCCAAAGGGGCTGGCGTGCTGTTGCGTGCGCTCGCGCTCGGCTTGCAGGGCGTCGAGTGTGGCAAAGCCGCGCAGCACGATCATCTGGTTGAGCTGGCCGATGTCGGTGAACCAGCAGCCCAGCAGTTCGCCCTGGGCCTCCTGGCTGGTGGTGTAGGCCTGCACATTGGTGGCGGCCTGGCCTGTGGTGCCGAAGGGCAGGGTCATGGTGGCGAGTTCGTAGTACATGGTGTGTTCCTGTCAAAAAATCAGTTCAAGGGGCTGTTGGCCGGCTCGATGTCCGCCATGTGGTGTGCGGCAATAAATCCGAAGGTCATGGCCGGGCCGAGCGTGATACCGCCCGCGGGGTAGTTCCCACCCATCAGGCTGTTCATGTCGTTGCCGCCGGCGTACAGGCCTGTAATGGGCTGCTGGTGTGCATCGAGCACTTGGGCCTGCGCATTGGTGCGTAGACCGGCAAAGGTTCCCAGGCTGCCCATCACGATCTTCACGGCATAAAAAGGGCCGCGCTCGATGGGGCCCATGCAGGGGTTGGGCAGGCCACGCGCTGTGGCGTTGATGGCGTCGCCCTGGATGCGGTTGTAGGGCGTCTCTCCCTTGCCAAAGTCCAGGTCCTTGCCGCTTTTGCACAGGCCGTTGTAGCGTTGCACAGTGGCCTGCAGGCGTTCGCCGTTGATGCCGCAGGCATCGGCCAGTTCGGCCAGGGTGTCGCCACGTTTCAGATAACCGTTGCCCAGCCAGGGTGTGAGCGGCATGGGGGCGGGTTTGACGGCGCCCAAACCGTAGTAGCGGATGAAGGCGTGGTCACAGACCAGCCAGGCCTCGGGTGTCTCGCCTGCCGGCGTGGCCACGAGCAGGGCCTGCATGAAGTCGTGGTACGAATTAGCCTCGTTGCCAAATCGCACACCATGGGCGGTCACAGCGATCAGGCCGGGCTTCGCGCGTTCGATCAGGTGCGGGAAATGTGCCGTGCTGCCGTCGGCGCGTGGCACCAGCGACACCGGCGCCAGCGCTGCCGCCTGCAGCAGATCGCGCGCCACCTGGCCGCCTGCGCTTTCGCCCAGGCGCAGGCCGTCGCCGGTGTTGCTGCGGTTGCCTGCTGACCAATGCTCCTTGCCGGTGGGAGCGTGGGGCAGCAGTTCCTGTTTGCGTAGTGTGTCGTGCGGGAATCCCCCGCAGGCCAGTACCACACCACGGCGTGCATGTATATGCAGGGCGCCTTGCGGTGTGTGCAGCACCGCACCGGTCACGCGGCCTGCTTCCTTGAGCAGGCGCGTGGCCGGGCTGCTGGTGAGGATCTGCCCACCCTGATCGAACAAGGCGCGGGCCAGCCCAGCCACCAGTGCATTGCCGTTGACCAGCTGCGTGCCACGCCGGTGTACCAGCCAGTCACGCCAATGGCGCAGCACCTTCTTCGTGACGTACCAGAACGAAGCAGGCTGGCGCAGCGCGTTCAGAAAGTGGCGCAGTTCTGCGCCCGAGGCGATGCCCATGCCCCATAGCGTTGTCTCGTGCAACGGGGGCTTGAGGTCGTGCAGGCGCTCGCCCAGGCGGCGGCCGTCGAACGGCGCGGCGCAGACTGAGCGGCCACCGGTGGCGGCGTCTGGGGTGTGGCCGTGAAAGTCGGGGATCAGGTTGCCGTCGATGAACTGCAGCGCCGTTTTGCGGCGAAAGAAGTCCACCATGCGTGGGCCGTTGTCCAGAAAAGTGCGGGCGCGCGCTTCATCAAATCGCTCGCCGAGTTCGCGCCTAAGGTAGGACAGCGGTTTGTCTATGTCTTCTTCAATGCCTGCTTCCACGGCCAGCGGGTTGCGCGGAATCCACATCCAGCCGCCCGACCAGGCGGTGGTTCCACCGTACTGCGGGTCTTTTTCGGCCACGATGACACGCATGCCCAGGTGGGCTGCTGTCACGGCAGCAGACAGCCCACCCGCGCCCGAACCGATCACCAGCACATCGCAGTCCATCACGGCGGTCGCAGCGTTGTTCTTCATTCGGCGTAGATGGGGGTGCGGCCATTGCTGCTGGCTTCGCCTGTCGTTTCGGTGGTCAGTTGGAAGAACGGTGATGCACCGCTCAGGGTGGCCAGCTGGTGGGCGGTGGACACCAGTTCTGCAGACAGCGACTGCATACGCTCAGGCGTGAAGCGCACGGTGGGGCCCGCAATGGTCAACACGCCGAAAGCGGGCTGCCCTGCAAAACGCACCGGGGCTGACATGGCCGACAGTCCCGCCGTGTAGGTGTCGGTGGTCATGCTGAAGCCTTGCTGGCGTGTGGCTTGTACCGCCGACAGCACCTCTTGCAGCGAGGTGGGGGCAGCCGGTCCGAATTGGTCGGCGCTCCCCAGGCCCTGTTTGACCAGTAAAGCCAGCGCTTCGTCGTCGCTCAGGGTGGACAGCCATGCCCAGCCCGACGACGAGCACGACAGTCGCGCATCGCTGCCCATGTCCGGGTCGTAGCGCAGGCCCTGGCGCGCACCTTGTGCGCGAGCCACCCAGGTCAGGCGTTCGCCGTCGACCACCGACAGTCGCACCAGCTCGCCCGAGACTTCGGCCAGGCGGTTGAGCAGCGGTTGCGCGATGTCCACGATGCCGGTGTTGCTCAGGTAGGACAGCCCCATCGACACCAGCTTGGTGCTGAGCAGGTAGTCGCCGTGGCCGCGCGCCTGGCGCACATAGCCCAGCCGGACCAGGTCGGCCAACAGGCGGTGCACGGCACTGCGCGGAATCTCCAGTGTGTCAGCGATGGCGGCCAGCTCCATGCCTTCGCCGTGCTGTGATAGCAGTTCGAGAATGCCCAGGGTTCGTTCAAGGACGCCGTTCATGTCAGTTCTCCAATCGGACGCTGTGGCCACTGACCGCCGCGTCGTGTACCGCCAGTGTGGCTTGCAGGGTGCGCAGACCGTCGAGTGCGCTACACAGAGGCTCGGCTTGTCCAGCGATCACGTCGGCG
>JBEEOS010000134.1:0-7770 GCA_041191485.1 Pseudomonadota bacterium | reverse complement strand
AATCTTGTCGGTCAGGGCCTTGACTTCAGCCATATCGGGTGCAGCTGCACAGCCAGCCAGCAAAGCCGCCACAGTCAGGGCACCCAGCGTCCATTTGGTGTTGAATTTCATGTGAGTGTCTCCTGGTTCAGCGCTTGATGGCGGGGGCGATCGACTTGGCACCCTTGGCGTTCACGCCCAGGTACACGCCCAGAGCGATGGTGGCATCACTGCCAAAAGCCGGCTCAGGGAAACGCTGCTGGCGGTAGCAGTCGTTCAAACGCTGCTGCATGCCCCACATGCTGCCGTTGGACACGCGGTATGCGGGCCATGCCGCAAAGCCGATGCCGTCACCGGGGTTCTTGGTCAGGTTGGGCAGGTCTTGCAGGCGAATACGCTTGCCGTCTTCGCCGTGGCAAGAGGCGCAAGAGAAGTCATGCGGGCCACCACGCTGGAAGAACAGGCGTTTGCCCACTTCGAAGAACATTTTTTCCTGCGCGTGCGACTGCGGCAGGTTGAATCGCATGCCTTGCGACTCGGAAGAAATCCAGGCGGCCAAGGCCGTCAGGGTTTTTTGCTCGCCCTTGCCGAAGCCGGTTTTGGCAATTTCAGCGCCATTGAAGCCTTGCAGGGTTTCCATACAGGTCAGCAGGCGGGACTCCAGATCCTGCACACGGCCGGTATCGGCAAAGAAACGTGGCAGTTCGGCAAACACGCCTTTGACCACGCCTGGGCCTTTGCCCAGATCACACTTTTCAAGCGTAGCGCCTTTGGGGCCACGCTTTTGTTTCCAGACATCTTCACCTTTGGCGACGAACAGGTCAGCGGGGTTGCCGTCCTGAAGCATCTCACGGTACTCGTCAATGCTCTGGCTGGCCGACTTCTGGGCCCAGACCGGAGCCACAGCCAGCGCCAGGGACGCTGCAATGGTTAGGGTGGAAAGTTTTTTCATTGTCACCTCTGGTGTTGTATCAAGAAACAAAAAAGGGTGAAGCGTGTGGACTTCACCCTTGCAAACAAACGCCGTATTAAGCGACGGTTGTTTCGTCGGTGCGGGTGTCGCCCTTGTTGTCTTTCCAAGTGATGGCGACTTTGTCACCGGCCTTGGCACCCTTGATGTTGAATTCCAGGAAGGGGTTTTTGGACACGGAAGGACCCCATTCGCCAGTCATGACCACCTTGCCGTTGAGGCTGGCGCTCAGGTCTTGAATGAAGTGGGCGGGCACCAGGTTGCCAGCAGCGTCTTTACGCTGGCCGGATTCCATTTCGTGGCTCATCAGCACACGAACGTTGGCGATGTTGCCAGAGGCTTTTGCACGAATGCGCATCGGATCTGCCATTTTGAACTCCTGAATCTTTCAAATAAATCGGTTGAAAACTGAGAATGCGTTGAGGGGCGAATTAACCGCCGCAACCACCCAGAGTCACCTTGACTTCTTTCTTGGCGTAGAAAGCCTTGCCATCGTTGGTGATGGCCACGGCGTACACGTCAGAAGACTGGCCCATCTTGGCGCGCAGCGCGAAGTTGGCTTCAACGGCATCGGTCACGTTGAAGAAGCCCACCATGGCAGCGGGGTTCTTCTCGACCAGCACCAGAACGTGCTTGACGCCAGCGAGGGTACTGGCGGCCTTGAGCGGCACCACGGCGCCGTTTTCAGCGATGTCCGGACCGGAGATGGTCACGTCCTTGCTTTCAGCCAGGGAGGATGCACCCATGGCCTTGATCACGTCTTGCGCGTTCTTGGCCTGGAAGGCTGCGTTGTTGTATGCCTGGGCAAACTGAGGGAAACCAGCGGTAGCCAGCAGACCGGCAACAACTGCGCTTTGCTTGAGTGTCTCGCGACGGTTTTGCATCTGAAATCTCCTTGTGATCTAGTGATGCTATTAAAACAGGTTCAGCTTGTCATTGGGGATGACCCCAAATTACTTGCTGGCTCCCTTGGAAATCCATTCGGCAATCGCCTTGGCGTCAGCGTCAGGCAAGGTCTGTGGCGGCATGGGAATCGCACCCCAAACACCTTGACCACCGGCCTTGATCTTACCGACCAGGTAATCCACCTTGCCGGCATGCTTTTTCGCGATTTCGTTAAAACCTGGGCCCACCACTTTCTTGTCCACACCGTGGCAAGCCGTGCAGCTGTGCTTGTTGAGCAAAGCAATTGCAGCCTTGGCTTCGTTGTTGGCTTCAGCCTTGGGCGCTGCAGGCTTGGCTGCAGGCGCGGGGGCTTCGCCAGCCTTGCGCTCAGGCGCTGTGGTGTCGGCACCTTTTTGCTGCCCCACCAGACGGTTCTGCTCGGCCAGGTTGCCGTGGGCATTACGCGCATAGTCCGGCAAGATGGACGCCAGCTTCGGCTCGGGCGTGCAATTGGTCATGCAGATCTTGTTGTTGGTGTCAGGCTTGCTGTAATCGCCGCCAAACTCCTTGCCAGGCCACATGGCGTGCTTGGTCGTCATGCCGTTACGGTTGGGCATGCGGTTTTGCACTTCGGCGATGTTCTTGTCAGACAGAACATAGTCGTCGGGCACCACATTGGCCAGGCTGAGCAGGTAAGCCAGAACGCCATAGACCTCATCGGGCTTGAGCGTCTTGGGGTTGGTCCAGGGCATGGCGCGGTTGATGTAATCCCACAGCGTAGACACCGTTGCCACCTTCATGATGGTGGTACGGCCTGGGAAGTCGGTGCGCGACAGGTTCGCCACACGACCGGTTTTCACGTCTTCAGCCGTGGTACCGCCAATCAGGGGACTGAACACCTCGTTGGACTCACCGAACACACCGTGACAGTGTGCGCACTTGGCTTCCCAAACGTCTTGCCCCATAGAGACAGAACCTGAACCTGCGGGCAGGCCCTTGAAGTCAGGGCGCACATCAATGTCCCAGGCCGCCACTTCCTTGGGCGTGGCGTTGCGGCCAAGCCCAGGGTATTTGGTGCTTTGTGCAGCAGCCACACCGGCCACCGCCAGCAAAGCGGCCGTCAAGAGCACTTTACGAAATCTGGACATTTTTCACCTCGCCGTTTTCCTGCACCAACCACGACTGGATGGCATTGTTGTGATAGATGGAGCGCGTACCACGCACAGCACGCAGCTGCTGGTAGGTCGGCTGCACATGGCCAGTGTCGTCTTGCGCACGACTTTGGATGATGGTCGGCTTGCCGTCCCACACCCAATCCAGGTTGAAGCGCGTCAGCGCCTTGGACAGTACCGGCGTTTCCAGACGGGCCTGGCGCCAATTGCGGCCGCCGTCCACAGAGACGTCAACGCGCTTGATCTTGCCCTTGCCCGACCAGGCCAGGCCAGTGATGTTGTAGAAGCCCTTGTCCAGCAGCACCTGGCCGCCGGAAGGCGTGGTCACCACGCTCTTGACCTCTTGCACGTTGGTATACTGGCGATGCAGACCACCAGGTTGCAGATCGATGTAGTGAACTGCTTCGTCTTTGGCTGCGTAGGGCTTGTCACCCACTTCGATGCGGCGCAGGTACTTGACCCAGCTCACACCCTGCACGCCCGGCACGATCAAGCGCAGGGGGTAGCCGTTTTCCGGACGCAGCATTTCGCCGTTCTGCCCGTAGGCCACCAGCACTTCGCCAGAAGTGATCAGGCTCATGGGGATGGTGCGGGTCATGGCAGAACCGTCGCCGCCTTCGGCCAGCACGAATTTGCCGTTTTTCAGGTCAGCACCAGCCAGCTCCAGCAGGGTGATCAGCGGCACGCCGGTGAACTCGCTGCAAGACACCATACCGTGGGTGTACTGCACCGTAGGCACAGCCACGTTGCCCCAGTCCACCGCGGTGTTGGCGCCACACTCGATGAAGTGGAAACGCGACACAGACGGCAAACGCATGATCTCGTCCATGGTGAAGACCTTGGAGGCCTTGACCATACCGTTGATCATCAAACGGTGCTTGGAAGGATCGATGTCCCACCAGCCCTGGTGGTGACGCTCGAAGTGCAGACCGCTGGGCGTCACGATGCCGAACAGCGACTGCAGAGGCGCAAACGACACCGAAGCCTGCGTGGTCTGCGTCAGACCCGGGCTCTGTCGGCGCTGGATGTTGGACTCGTACTTGGAGGGCACGCCATAGCCGTTGTTGGAGGCAACGCCCTGGCCCAGACCCGTTGCATGCTCGGGCAGGTTGAGGATGTTAGGGTCACCACCTTCGGTCGGCACCGGGTTGCCCTGGGCCATGGCCATGGGTGCAGCCGCGCCTGCTGCTGCCGCGGCGAAAGCGTTGCGAATGAAGTCGCGACGACCTTTCTTGCCCTCGGCAAAAACAGTACGAATGCCCTCTTGGGTCAGGAAGTTTTCTGGTGCTTTTTGCACCCTTCCCGAATTGATGCTTTCGTCTTTCACACAAACTCCTCGTCTTGAGTTTCTTTTAAAGGGTGGTCACTTCATCAGCAACCTGCGTGCACACCGCACGACAAACATTCACCGCAGTCTCATCCGCGATCCGGTAGAACACCTGCGCACCCTGACGCCGCTTGGCCACAATGCCAGACCTGTACATGATGTTCAAGTGCTGGGACATATTGGGCTGGGCGATGTCGATGGACTCGAGCAGCTGTCCGACGTTCTTCTCCCCCGAACACAGCACACTCAGGATGCGCAAGCGAACCGGCGTGGAAAGGACACCAAACAGCTTCGCGCTCATCTTCAAGTGCTTCCATGCAAGTGAGTTCTTATATTCGGATGTGCGAATATAAACGATAAAAGATGGAACTGAATCAGGGATTACACGGGTGTTGGCTCGTTGCCACGACGCAACCAACACCCTGAGCCAGCTATCAGAACTTCCAGCTGTATTGAGCGCCAAGAGATTGCTGAGACATGTGGATCGTATCTGTGCCAGCCAAACCAGAGGGGCCAGACAGAGTGACTTTAGGAGCGTACATGTATGCAAAAGTAACTTCAGAATTTTTATCCATATTCATCGTTGCACCAACTGTGTAATGGTTGGTAATTACCCCGGGGGCAATGATGTTGAATGTAACGTTTGGAGAGGTTACAGGATTGTTTGTGTGGTTGTAGCCCGCACGCAGCGTCAATTTTTCGTTGTACTTCCACTCGGCACCGACCTTCAAGACTTTCGCATTTCGCCACCCAAAACCAGATCCATCACTATCGCCCAATACCGCAGTGTTTGGCTGAGCTTGGGGATTACCTACTGAATGGACATCGCTGTAGTTGATTTGCTGATAGTCGACTGCAATTTTTACAGCAGGCGTCACCTGCGAGGCGATGCCAAATGTAAAGTTTGCAGGAATATCGAAATCCCCACGATCAGCAAAAAGTTGGTTGTACTTATCTAACCGACTCATATTGACCTTGGGTGAGTAAGAAACCCCCAGGTCCGTTTTTGCATCCAATTTAGTTAAAAAGCCAACTCGAATACCAACTCCCGTGCTTGTATCCTTACCATTACCAGTCAACCCAGTAGCAGGGATCATTGGATTTCGAGCAGTGTTTGTCCAGCCAGTAAAACCGTCAAGACCTTTGGCTTCAAATGTTTGATACACCAAAAGCGGGGAAACACCAAAAGAAGCTTGCTCAGATAGTTTTTTCGCATAAACCGGAGCAATCACCAGCTGCTCCAAGTTCACCCCCAATCGTCCCGTTCCACAAAGAAAGTTGGCGTTTGGACTACCCGGCGTACAGTCAGTGCCCGTACCCTTGTAATCAGTATTCATTCCACCATTGCCATAAACAGTCAAACCAACCGCCGTATCGCCAGAAATTTGGCGAACGTAACCGAACTCTGGAATCACAAAATTTGGCTTATCACTCTCAACCGCACCATTCATTCCACCGCCACCTGTCCTGCTCGCTCCACGCTTAGGCATGAACAGAGTTCCACCCAAATCAATACGACCACCAGAGAAGACAGCAGTAGCAGGATTGTTAGCCCCAGCAAACGCGTTGTCCGTCATGGCTACAGACGCGCCACCCATGCCCAAGGCTTTCATGCCGTAGCCATGCGGGAAGTACCCATCGGTTGCAAAGGCGCTGGTAGTTGCCAGTGCCGCCACTGCCACCGCGGTGGCGCGAAGAGAGATTTTTTTCATGTTTGTCTCCGGTTGTTGTTCAAAGCCAATGATCAGATTTCACCCTTGGAGGCACGCTCCATCATTTCCCAGATGGTGTCGCGCACAGCCTTGGCTTCTTCTTTCAGCGGCGAGGGCAGCTTGCGGCCCATCTTGACCATCATGTCCATGTTGAGGGTGTAGAGCCACAGGCCGTCTTCTTTTTCAACCACGGTGATGCGGCAAGGCAGGAAGGCCGACATGTGGGGGCTGAAGTCCACCATCTTGCGGGCGGTGGTGGGGGTGCAGAAGGAGTACACCTGCAGGAATTTTTCAGGCTTGCCGGTACGTGCCGCCAGCTCTTTGGACAGAGGCAGCGTGCCCACGTCTTTCATGTTTCGCTCTACGGCCACGGTGCGCAGGATGCCTTCGATGTCTTCGACGGTGACGCCTTTGGCAACTTTACGCTCCCAGGTGGTGGCCACGGCGATGTCGCCATTGCCTTCAACCCAGCGGTCCCACATGCGCATGGCTTCAGAGCCGGCGCCGTTTTCGAGCTTGCCCAAAGTGCTGATCGTGCCGCAACCCGTCATCGCGGCCACACCGGCCAGAACCAAAACCCATTTCACCAAGCTCTTGCGCATGTTCAACTCCTTACAGCATGCAGTTTGAAGGCGAGAAAAGCGAAAAAAGACTTTTCCCGGTTGATATAAATCATTCCAGAAATGAAAAAAAAGGGTATCCGAAGATACCCTATACAGTACAGTAAGCCACCCGTCAGTTGCGGGCTTTCCCGTGTTCAGTTCTTGAACTTGTAGTGGTCCCGGTTGAGCACGGCAGCCACCGAGCTGACCTCTTCAGGGAACATGCCCAGGTTAAGTTCGGTGTTGCACTGCTCGACCATCCCGCGCAAGAGACCAGCGTTGTTGATGCGGCCCTGGGGTTTGTAGATGGCGCTGCCATTGCCCCCCACCTTCTTGGCATGGCAAGTGGTGCAGTTGTGCTCTGCGATCAGTTTTTCGCCCAGCTTGAGGTCGGCTTCCTTGAAGATGGCTGGTTGCGCCTGCGCCCACAAGGTGCTTGTGCAAACCAGGGCGCCGAGCATGATGTGCTTCGTTTTCATGTGTACTCCTCCGGGTAAATAAAAAGCCGCTTCGAGTTTCCCCGAAAGCGGCTTTTTTGTACAGCGGGCCAGGTTTACTTGGCGCCGGCGTTGATCCAGGTGGCCAAGGCGGTCGCGTCTGCGTCGCTCAGCTGAGGCTGTGGGGGCATGGGGATCGGGCCGTATTTGCCTGAACCACCGGCCTTGATGCTCTTGGCCAGTTCGGCAACGCTCTTGCCTTTTTTGGCGACTTCCTGGTAGGAGGGGCCCACCAGTTTCTTGTCCACTGCGTGGCAAGCCAGGCAGTTGTTTTTCTGAGCCAGTTCCTTGCTGGCGAAGGCGGGGCCAGCGACCAGGGCGGACAAAGCGATTGCAGCAGTCACGAGTTTCATGAGATCTCCTCAGGGTTGGGTAAATATAACCAGTTGCGAATTTAACCGAAGTTGTCTTGAGCACAAGGCCAGCCTGTAACTTCACGTATCGGGATTATCACCAAGAAAAAAAGAGCCTCCCTCGCGGGAGGCTCTGTCAAAGGGATATGCGAGTACCAAACGCATTCCCGTACCTCATGGCGCGAATTATATCCATCATTGCTTATATTTGAAAGTTGCAATTAAACAACAATCAAATACTCAATAGCGCTTGGCCATGTCGTCCATGGACAC
>JBEEOS010000133.1:0-4800 GCA_041191485.1 Pseudomonadota bacterium | reverse complement strand
CCGCAAAGATGGCGGTCAAGGTGGGTGAGGCCTGCACGCGTTCGGCAATGCCCATGGCAATCGGCGCGGTGACCGACTTGGCCACCAGACCGCGCACCAGCGATTCGTCCACCCCCAGCCAGCGCGCCACGCCCACGGCCGTGAGCACCGAGGTCACGCCGCCTGCCACCAGCGACAGCATCAACACCCCCATGCGCCCTTTGAGCGAGGCAAAACCTTTGTAGATGGGAATGGCCAGCGACACTGTGGCCGTGCCCAGCAAAAAGTGCACAAACTGCGCGCCTTCGAAATACTGGGCATAGGGCATATCGAGCACGCCGATGCTCAGGCACACCAGCACCACCGCGATCAGCACCGGGTTGGCCAGCGGGTTGCGCTGGCTGCGCTCGTACAGCGTCAGGCCGATCAGGTAAGCGCTGAGCGTGAGCACCAAAGCCAGGAGCGGGCTGCCTGAGAGGTAGACCCAAATCTCGGAGATGGCGGGCAGGTCGGCGCGTGTCATGGGGTTCATGGCTTCAGTCCTTGGGGGCCAGCAGCTTGAGCACAAGTGCTGTCACCGCAACCGTGGCCAGCACGCTGATCATCAGCGCCGCGCTGATGGCCCAGGCATTGGCCCGCAACACTGGCAAATAAAGCACCACGCCCACCGACGCCGGAATGAACAGCAGCCCCAAGTGCTGCAAGATGCTGCTGCCCACCAAGTCCATGGACGCCGGGACACGCCCGCGCAGCGCCAAAAACGCCAGCAACAACACCAGGCCCAGCACCGGGCCGGGGATGAAGGGCAGGGCGAACTTGGAGAGCAGCTCGCCCAGGGCTTGGAAGATGAAGAGTTGAACGAGGCCTTGGATCATGGCCTCAGTGTATGAAGGGCGCTAAAGGATGGCGAGTTTCAACAGTTGTGACGCGCATCAAGGTAATTACTTTGCCCCCAACGCCAACTGCATCGCCAGCTGATTGTGCCGCTCGATCAGCGGCCCCATGTCCACCGTCGTGATCTCGCCCTGGCGCACCACCACACGCCCATTGACGATGGTGTAGTCCGCGTTGTCGCTGGCGCACAGCAGCAGCGCACCCACCGGGTCGTGCACCGCGCCGCCCGCCATGCTGAGCGTGTCGGTGCGGAACATGGCGATGTCGGCGCAACAACCCTCTTTGATCTGCCCCAGCTCGTGGGCGCGGCCCAGCACTTCGGCGCCGCCGCGTGTGGCCAGGCGCAGCGCGTCGCGGGGCGTCATCTCGGCGGGGCCTCGGTCACAACCGTACACGGTGCGCCCGTCTTCGACGCGCGGTGGCTCTATTGCCCTGCCCACACGCGCCAGCAGCATGGCCTGTCGGGCTTCGTTCAGCAGGTGCGCCGCGTCGTTGCTGGCGCTGCCGTCCACGCCCAGTCCAATGGGCACACCGGCGTCGAGCATTTTTCGCAGGGGCAAGATGCCGCTGGCCAGGCGCATGTTGCTGCACGGGCAGTGGGCAATGCCGGTGCGCGTGCGGGCAAACAAATAGGTGCCTTCGTCGTCCAGCTTCACGCCGTGCGCGTGCCACACGTCGTGGCCCACCCAGCCCAGGTCCTCGGCGTATTGCGCAGGGGTGCAGTTGAACTTTTCGCGGGTGTAAGCGATGTCGTGGTCGTTTTCGGCCAAGTGCGTGTGCAGGCGCACGCCGTGTGCGCGGGCCAATTTGGCAGCTTCGCGCATCAGGTCTTGGCTCACGCTGAAAGGCGAGCAGGGCGCCACGGCCACATGCGTCATCGCGCCGTAACTGCCGTCATGCCAGGTCTCGATCAGGCGCTGGGTTTCTTTCAAGATGGCGGGTTCTTTTTCGACCACGCTGTCGGGCGGCAGGCCGCCTTGCGACTGGCCCACGCTCATGCTGCCGCGTGTGGCCGTGAAGCGCATGCCCATGGTGTGCGCCGCTTCGATGCTGTCGTCCAGCCGCACGCCGTTGGGGTAGATGTAGAGGTGGTCACTGCTGGTGGTGCAGCCGCTCAGCAGCAACTCGGCCATGGCCACCTGGCCTGAGACACGCACCATCTCGGGCGTGAGGCCCACCCAGATCGGGTACAGGCCTTGCAACCAACTGAACAGCTCGGCGTTTTGCACGCCCGGAATCGCCCGCGTGAGCGACTGGTACATGTGGTGATGCGTGTTGATCAGGCCCGGCACCACCACATGGCGGCGGGCGTCGATCACCTCATCCACCTGCTTGACCAGCTCGTCGGTGTTTTCTGTCGCAGGGATGATCCGCTCGATGCGGCCATCGCGGATCAAGAGCGAGGCGTCTTTGAGTTCGGTGTTGTCATCGTCTTGTGTGGCGATGCAGCGGGCGCGGTGGATGAGCAGCGTGGTCATGGACTTGTCCTGGCAAGGTGTGAAACAAGTCGCGGCCGAATCCCCTGGCCCCGCGTGGGCGGGGGAGGGCGAGCACCACGTTGCCGCGCGTCCCGGGCTGTGCAGTGGGTCAGATTTTAAGCAGGCGTCGTTTGAGGGCCGCATTCAGTGCATCAAGCTGCGCTAATCGATAAGCGCCTTGAGTACTTTGCGTCACGAGCAACGCCATTCCCCTGCCAATACTAAAGGCGGCTTCTGGGGCTGCTCCCAACACGCAACCACAGACCGTCAGCCTGCGAGATGGTGAACTGGTGATTTACATGTAAACCAGTGAACCAGTCGGGCAGAGATTAATATGATCGATTCAAGCATAAGATTTACAAGAGTGTAGAAATAATTATGATCGTCAAAGTGGTTGTCGGCAATTAGCGTGGAACACAGTAAAGAATACGAATGAATGTAATTGGATGGCTGGTTTTGGTCGTTGGAGTTGTCTGGCTTGCATCCGTTGCCGTTGGGGGGCTCTTGGGTGTGCTTGGCATCGTAGCTAAGAGTGCAACTGACAAAGCCGAACTAGGGGCAACTAGCGTACGGGATATCCTGGGTAAAAAGCGGTTGATGCCGCTTTATGAGGCTCCAAAGGACTTGCTTGAATTGGAGGCCAAACTTAATGCCGAAGACTTCGAAAAGTCTAATCTTGCGGAGTACCAACCGCACATCTACTCCCCTGGGCCACTGGAGGAGGGTAAGTACGAAAGCCTACTGCCAAAGTTGTTCAAGAGATCGGGGATCTCAATAGCGTCGTACATCAACATTGAAGATGTTCGGGGTCTTACTGCACTTAGCCCGACTTTTGCATATGAGTTACTGAGTGTTGCCAATGCAGAGCCGCCTCCGAAATTTCCGTTTCCCCCTCTCGCTACACCACGACCTATATCTCCACCTTGTGAATGGACGGAGTGGAGTTGCAATGAGTCAACATATGACCTGACGTTGCCGCTGTACAGAGGACCCTTGAAGCCCTTGAACTATTTTGTTGAAAGAAGCTTCAAAAGTGCGGTCGAGCAAATTCATGACCTTCGTTCTAGACAAGCATTAGCAATTGAAAAAGCAAATTTGCGAAATAGTCATATAAAAAAGCTTTATGAGGAGGCATTGGTCAAGCATGAGCTAGCGCAACGAAGACAACAAGAAATTTGGACAGCGATACAAGTTAGAGACAAGCAGCGAGTAAACGATTTCTTTGAAGCCTATACAAAGGAAAAGCACGAGTTGGAACGGTTGGTGAGTGTTGCAAAGTCAGATGCCTCTGACGGCCTTGTTGCACGAATTGAACAAAGCTTGCAGCTGGAAAATTTCCCTGATTTCGTTCCAGGTGATTTCGCAATCCGCCTAGACGAAGTCTCGAAAATTCTGATCCTTGAGCATGAGTATCCTGATGTGGGCGGCTTTCAGTGGATCAAGCATGTGAGCCTCAAAACCGGCATGACATTAAAGCCTGCAAACCAGAAAGAAATTAAAGAAGCTGCGACTCTGTTGTATCCCGCTCTCAGTCTTCGACTGGCATGTGAGATTGCACGACTTGACCACTCTCACTTGCTAGAGGCAGTAGTTGTCAATGGATGGTCTAACTACATCGAAAAAAGCACTGGGCAAGTTAAACGAGCTTATTGTTCAAGTCTGTTCGCAACTAAGGCGCAGCTACTAAACCTTAATTTATCTGCTGCTGATCCGCTCTCAGCTTTTGCCGCTCTGAAAGGGGTTGCCGCCAGAAGTCTTGAGCTAACTCCTATTGCGCCAATTCTTCGGTTGAACACTGAAGACAAACGATTTGTTGACGCTAAGGAAGTACTTGGGAACATGGCGCAAGGTGAGAACCTTGCAGCTATGGACTGGGAAGACTTCGAGCATCTGTGTAGGCAGCTGTTTGAAAAAGCTTTTGCTGGGTCTGGCGCCGAGGTCAAGGTAACTCAAGCCAGCAGGGATCAAGGTGTTGATGCGGTGATTTTTGATCCAGATGTACTCCGTGGCGGAAAGATAGTCGTTCAAGCAAAGCGATACACCAATACGGTTGACGTTTCAGCAGTTCGCGATTTGTATGGCGCGATCATCAATGAAGGTGCAACCAAGGGCATCTTGGTCACCACAAGTCACTACGGTCCAGATGCATATGCGTTTGCCAAGGACAAGCCAATCACACTACTCAATGGCGAAGAGCTTCTTGGTCTCTTGCAGAAGTATGGTTATGCATTCAGGATTGACTTGCCGGAAGCAAAGCGACTGAATTCGGAAAATTATTCGCTTAAGTAAATTTGTAAATGCGGCTACGGCTGACGGATGTCCAAAAAGGTAACCACACAGGACTTCATCCTGACCTGCCCCCTCTGAGCCGTACCAAATCGATGGAACAAAGTCCGCTAATTTTGGAGAATGGCGGGTATGAAGACCACACGATTTACCGACGAGCAGA
>JBEEOS010000132.1:0-4881 GCA_041191485.1 Pseudomonadota bacterium | reverse complement strand
GTTTGTTCTGTATTTCCAAGGCTCTCCATGGACTTCTCCATCGCCAGCATCCTGATGCTCGACGGCGTGACCAACGGTGCGGTGTATGCCCTCTTAGGGCTGGCCACCGTACTGGTGTTCACCGTGACACGGATCATCTTCATCCCTCAAGGCGAATTTGTCGCTTACGGCGCGCTCACGCTGGCCATGCTGCAAACGGGCAAGGTGCCGGGCACAGTTTGGCTGCTGTTGATCTTGGCGGGCATTGCAGGCGTCATGGAGTTTTTCACGCGCTGGCGTCACCAAGGCAGCGTGTCGCGCGCCTTGCGCGGCACAGCACGTTTGCTGGCTTTTCCCTTGCTCACTGTCCTGGTGTCCATCTGGGCGGCACCGCTGCAGTTTTCACTGTGGGTGCAGGCTGGTTTGAGCGTGGCCATCGTGACGGCTTTTGGCCCGCTGGTGTACCGTGTGGCTTACCAATCGCTGGAGGCCGCAACGCCTCTGGTGCTGCTGATCGTCTCTGTTGGCGTGCACTTTGCCATGACCGGACTGGGTCTTCTGTTTTTTGGTGCCGAGGGTTTTCGCAACCCGCCGTTCTGGGACGAACGTTTCAACCTCGGCCCTGTCACCATTTCGGGCCAAGCGGCCATCATCTTCGGCGTGTCGCTGGCGCTGATCGTGCTGTTGTGGCTTTATTTTGAAAAATCGCTGCGCGGCAAGGCCCTGCGCGCCACCGCAGTCAACCGCACGGGCGCCCGTTTGATGGGTATCTCGACCCACGCCTCCGGACAACTCACCTTTCTCGTGGCCGCCCTGATCGGCGCGCTTTCCGGCTTGCTGATCGGCCCGACCACCACGGTGTTCTACGACTCGGGGTTCCTGATCGGCCTCAAAGGCTTTGTGGCCGCCGTGATTGCCGGTCTGTCAAGCTACCCTGGCGCCCTGGTCGGTGCACTCTTTGTCGGCATCGTGGAGGCCTTTGGCGCCTTCTGGGCCAGCGCCTTCAAGGAAGTGATTGTCTTCACCATCATCTTGCCTGTTCTCCTCGCCCGCTCCCTGCGCAGCGGCCATTCTGACGAGGAGCATTGATCATGTTTTCGAAAAAAAATCTCCCTGTGCTCGCTCTGGTGGCAGCCGTCCCCGTCGTCGCTCTGTTGCCGCTGCCTGACTTCTGGATTGCCCAGCTCAACTACATTGGCCTGTACGCCCTGGTCTCGCTGGGTCTGGTGCTGCTGACCGGTGTGGCAGGCCTGACCTCTTTCGGCCAAGCGGCTTTTGTCGGCATTGGTGCCTACACCACGGCCTACCTCACGCTCAATCTGGACCTCTCGCCCTGGCTGAACCTGTTCATCGGTCTGGGGCTCACAGCCATCAGTGCATTGATCGTGGGCGTGATCACCTTGCGCATGTCTGGCCACTACCTGCCGCTGGCGACCATCGCCTGGGGCCTGTCCCTGTACTACCTGATGGGCAACCTGGAGGCCTTGGGCAAGTACGACGGTCTGCAAGGGCTGGAGAGCTTGTCTCTGGGCAGCATCGACATCGGCCAGGGCCGTGTGTTCTTTGTCCTGTGCTGGGCCTTTCTTCTGGCTGGCGCAGTTGCCTTGATCAACCTGCTCGATTCGCGCCCTGGCCGCGCCATCCGTTCGCTCAAAGGCGGCACGCAAATGGCCGAAGCCATGGGTATCAGCACCTTCCGCTACAAGGTCACCATCTTCGTGATTGCGGCCTTGTTTGCCGCTGTGGCAGGCTGGCTGCTGGCGCACTTTCAGCGCACCGTGAACCCGTCCGCGTTCGGCCTGAAAATGGGCATTGAATATCTGTTCATGGCCGTGGTCGGCGGGGTCGGTCACGTCTGGGGCGCCATCGTGGGCGCAGGCTTGGTCAAGCTGCTCGACGACTACCTGCAGGTGGCCCTGCCTGCCTTGATCGGCACCAGCGGCAGCTATGAGGTCATTGTGTTTGGCGTGGCTCTGGTACTGGTGCTCAAGTACTTGCCCGATGGCCTGTGGTCAGTGGTGGCACGTTGGCTGCCCAAACCTCAACGCGAAGTCAACTGGGCAAATGCGGCTGACTTGCCGGTGCGCAGCAAACCCGCCATGGGCGAGCCGGTGTTGGTGGTCGACAAGATCCGCAAACAGTTTGGCGGTCTGGTGGCTGTGAATGACATCAGCTTTGACATTGCCGCGGGCCAGATCGTCGGCCTGATTGGCCCGAATGGGGCAGGCAAGTCCACCACCTTCAACCTGATCACGGGCGTGCTGTCCAAGACCAGCGGCCAAGTGACGTTCTGCGGCGAGGACGTGAGTGCCCTGCCTTCGCGCGACATCTCGCGCAAGGGCATGGCCCGCACCTTCCAGCACGTCAAGATGATCCCCGACATGACGGTGCTCGAAAACGTGGCCATGGGCGCCTACACCCGCGGCAAGAGCGGCGTCCTGTCGTCCATGCTGCGCACCAATCAAGGCGAAGAGCAACGCCTGATGAAGGAAGCCCAGCGCCAGCTCGAACGCATCGGCATGGGCGCCTATCTGCACGAGCAGGCGGGCAACCTGGCCATGGGGCCGCAACGCCTGATGGAAATCGCTCGAGCACTCTGTTGCGATCCGGCCTTGCTGCTGCTGGACGAGCCTGCCGCAGGTCTGCGCCACAAGGAAAAGCAGGCGCTGATCGCTGTGCTGCGCCAGCTACAAAGCGAAGGCATGAGCATCTTGCTGGTCGAGCACGACATGGACCTGGTGATGGATGTGTGTGACCAGCTGGTGGTGATGGAGTTCGGCACCCTGCTCACGCGTGGCACACCCGCCGAGGTGCAAGCCAACCCGGCCGTGCGCGCCGCTTACCTCGGAACGGAACACTGATATGTCTACCCCCCTCCTCAAAGTCACCGACCTGCGAGCCGGTTATGGCAAGGCCGAGGTGCTGCATGGGCTGAACATCGAAGCTCAACGAGGCAGCGTGATCACCGTCATCGGCCCCAACGGTGCTGGCAAGTCCACATTTTTGAACACCCTGATGGGTATCCTGCCCGGCAAGGGGAGCATCGAATTCGAAGGTCAGTCCATCGAGAACCTGACGCTCGAAGAACGCGTCATGCTGGGCATCGCCCTGGTGCCCGAAAAACGTGAACTGTTCGGTACCATGAGTGTTCAAGACAACCTGGTGCTGGGTGGCTACCGTCAGATGCGCCTGGGCAACAGCCAGTGGCAAAGCCGCATGGACGATGTGTTTGACCTCTTCCCGCGCCTCAAGGAGCGCCGCCAGCAGGAAGCTGGCACGCTGTCCGGTGGCGAGCGCCAGATGCTGGCCGTGGGCCGTGCCCTGATGTCGCGGCCCTCGGTGCTGATGCTCGACGAACCCAGCCTTGGCCTGGCCCCGCTGATCGTCAAGGACATCTTCAACATCATCGATACCTTGCGCCAGACTGGCGTGACGATCGTGCTGGTCGAGCAAAACGCCCGCGCTGCGCTGGCCGTGGCTGACCAGGGCTATGTGCTGGAGATGGGTGAGATCGGTCTGAGCGGACCGGCAGCCGAGCTGGCCCAGGACCCGCGCGTGATCGACACCTACCTTGGCGCCGCCAAGAAGTAATTTGAGATTGACATGAACGCCTACATCCCCCGCACCGACGAGATGCACTTTGTGCTCTCCAACGTTCTGGGCGCCCCCGCCCAACTCCAAGCCCTACCCGCTTTCAGCGAAGTGGATCCGGACTTGATGCAACAAGTGCTTGACGAAGCAGGCAAGTTTGTCGGTGAAGTGATCGCCCCACTCAACCGCGACGGCGACGAAATCGGCGCGCAATGGAAAGACGGCGCAGTCACCATGCCACCAGGCTTCAAGCAGGCCTATCAGACCTTTTGGCAATCGGGCTGGCCCGCACTCTCGGCCAGCGCCGACGACGGTGGCCAAGGCCTGCCCAGCGTGCTCGAAGCCATGCTCTACGAAATGCTGTCTGCCGCCAACCACGGCTGGACCATGGCGCCGGGCCTGTTGCACGGGGCGTATGAGTGCATCAAGCACCACGCCAGCGACGAGCTGAAAGCGCAATATCTGGAAAAGGTGGCTACTGGCGAATGGTTGGCCACCATGTGCCTGACCGAGCCGCACGCCGGCTCGGATCTGGGCCTGTGCCGCACCAAGGCAGTCCCGCAGGCCGACGGCAGCTACCTGCTGACGGGCACCAAGATCTTCATCTCGGGCGGCGAACACGACCTGACCGACAACATCGTGCACCTGGTGCTGGCGCGCCTGCCCGATGCGCCGCCCGGCCCCAAAGGCCTGTCGCTGTTTCTGGTGCCCAAGTTTTATGCGGACGGTTCGCGCAGCGCCGTGCATTGCGAGCGCATCGAAGAAAAAATGGGCCTGCACGGCAGCCCCACCTGCGTGATGCGCTTTGACGAAGCCGTCAGCCAGATCGTGGGCGAGCCGGGCAAAGGCCTGAACGCCATGTTCGTGATGATGAACGCTGCGCGCCTGCACGTGGCCTTGCAAGGTATTGGCCTCTTGGATGCGGCCTGGCAAAAGGCTGATGCCTATTCGCAGGAGCGCCGGCAGATGCGCGCGCCAGGCAAGGGTCGGGGTGCTGGCGAAGCCGACCTGATTGCCGAACACCCGGCCATGCGCCGCATCCTCGACACCCAACGCGCCTGGATCGATGGGGGCCGCGTGCTGGCCTACAAGACGGCCATCGAACTCGACCAGATCAAGCACGGCACGCCCGAGGCGCAGGCCTTTGCGCAGCGCTGGTGTGCCCTGGTCACACCGATCATGAAATCGGTCTTCACCCATCAGGCTTTCCACGGCGGCAGCGACTGCCTGCAGGTCTTTGGTGGCCACGGCTATGTGCGCGAGTGGGGCATTGAGCAACACATCCGCGATGCCCGCGTGGCCATGATCTAC
>JBEEOS010000131.1:0-4930 GCA_041191485.1 Pseudomonadota bacterium | reverse complement strand
AAGAACAGGTTGAACACGCTCTTGCCGCGCAGCAAAGGCACTTTCTTGACCTCGCGGTCGTTGACGCTGACGAAGTTGGTCGCCGTGTCCAGAATATGGGTCAGGATGTCCTTGGACAGCCCTTCCGTGGAGAGCAGGTGAATCAGCTCGCCGTTCTTGTTGAGTTGAGGATTGTTGTGTTTGTAGAGCATGTTCACCTCAGGCCGTGGCCGTCATCGGGGTTGCACCTGGAAACTGAAAGCACCCGCCTCGTCGCGGGCCAGAGACAGGGTTTGGCTGTCCGGCAGGCTGACGCGGGCGGCTGCAAAATCGGCTTGTACCGGCAGCTGGCGACCGCCGCGATCGACCAGCACCGCCAATTGCACGCGCGCCGGGCGACCGTAGTCAAAAATCTCGTTGAGCACGGCGCGCAGGGTGCGGCCTGTGTAGAGCACATCGTCGAGCACCAGAATATCGGCGCCATCGACCTCAAAGGGCAAATGGGTCTGCCCTCCTGCAGACAGGCCGCGCTGGGCGAAATCGTCGCGGTGCATGACCGACGACACCTGCCCGGGCTCACCCTCCAGCGCCAGGTCGCGCTGCAGACGCTCGGCCAGCCAGGCGCCACCGGAGGTGATGCCCACCAGGCGGGTGTTCGCATGGCTGATGCGCCGTACACCGGCCAACAACTCCTGGTACAACGCTTCTGCGTTCAGGGCCAAAGCACTCACGGCAAACTCCTTAGAAACTGTTCAAGAATGATGGCCGCCGCTGCGGCATCGGCATCACGCGCGCCCAAGGCATGCGCCTCGGTGGTGGTGTAGCGCTCATCAACTTCGTAGACCTGCAAGCCAAACCGCCCGCGCAACTGACGGGCAAATTTGCGCGCGCGCAAGGTGTTTTCGTGCTCGCCGCCATCCGGGTGTGTGGGCACCCCCACCACCAGCGCGTCTGGCTGCCACTCTTTCAGACGTTCGGCAATTTTGGCAAAGCGCGCATCGCCTTCTGCCGCAATCGTGCCCTGCGGTGTGGCCGTGCGCAACATGCGGTTACCCACCGCAACACCTGTGCGCTTGAGCCCATAGTCTAGCGACAGGAACATTTGTTGGGTGGCGGGCACATCCATCATGCGTGCCCCGCTTCGGGCGACAACATCCAGGATTGGAGCCCCAGCAAACCCAGCGCGAATTCATAGCGCTGCGCCAGCGGCACATCAAACACAGTCGCCGGGTCGGCCTGTACGGTCAGCCAGGCGTTTTCCGCCAGTTCGGACTCCAGCTGCCCCTCGCCCCAGGAAGCGTAGCCCAGCGTCATCATCACCTGACGGGGACCACCACCGCCACTGAGGGCTTCAAGCACATCGCGCGAGGTGGTCAACTCCAGCCCGTTCTTGACCTTCAGGGTCGAGGCATACAGCGGGGCTTGTTCGTCTTCAGAGACCGGAATGGCCATGGGCTCATGCAGCACAAAACCGCGTTCAGGCTGCAAAGGGCCGCCATGAAGCACCGGCGCGTCGAGCAGGTCTTCGCGGTGCAGGGGCAGGTCCAGCTTGGCAAACAATTGCGCCAAATTCAGCTCGGTGGGTTTGTTGATGACCAGCCCCATGGCCCCCCGAGGGCTATGCTCGCACAGGTAAACCACCGACCGTGCAAAAAGCGAGTCCTCCAATGTGGGCATGGCGATCAGGAAATGATGCGTCAGGTCAATGGAGGCAGAATCAGCGGTCATACACGGATTTTAACGGGAGCCCTCCTCGTCAATGGAAGCCCACTACACCTCGGGACTGGTCTGGCTCAGGCGCGATTTGCGCCTGCACGACAACGCTGCGCTGTACCTGGCCTTGCGCCATTGCCAGCGAGTGCACATCGCTTTTGTGTTTGACACCGAGATTCTGGACAGTCTGCCCCGCCAGGACCGGCGGGTGGACTTCATCCATGCCGCAGTCACAGAGCTGGACACGCAGCTGCGCCAGCACAGCCAGCGCGAAGACACCGGGCTGCTGATGGTGCACGGCCCGGCCGGCAAGGCCTTGCCAGCGCTGGCGGGGCAACTGGGCGTGCAAGCCGTCTTCTGCGCCCACGACGACGAGCCCCAGGCCCAGGCTCGCGACCACAAGGTGCGCGGGCACCTGGCCGACCAAGGCATTTCGCTGCACACCTGCAAAGACCATGTGATTTTCGAGCGCCAGGAAATCATGACCCAGGCAGGCACGGCGTTTTCGGTGTTCACGCCCTATAAAAACGCGTGGCTGAAAAAGGTCAACGACTTCTACCTCAAGGCCTACCCCAGCGAACGCGACCTGCACCGACTGGCTCCCCGCCCCGCAAAGTGGCCACACACCCTGCCCAGCCTGAGCGATCTGGACTTTGAACCCAGCAACCTGCACAGCCTGCAGCTGCCCTGCGGCGAAAGCGGCGGACAAACCTTGTTGCAGGACTTTGCCGCCCGCATCGACGCCTACGACCGCACACGCGACTACCCCAGCCTCAAAGGCCCCAGCTACCTGAGCACCCACCTGCGCTTTGGCACGGTGTCCATCCGCCAACTCGCCCGCATGGCCCACGAGCGCATGCTCGCCGGCAGCGCGGGCGCAACGGTGTGGTTGTCCGAGCTGATCTGGCGCGACTTTTACGTGCAGGTACTGGCCAACTTCGCGCATGTGGGCGCGGGCGAGAGCTTCAAACGCGAATACGACGCCATCCACTGGGACCACGGACCCCACGGCCACAAACTGTTCGAAGTCTGGTGTCAGGCCCGCACAGGCTACCCCCTGGTGGATGCGGCCATGCGCCAGCTCAACCAGACCGGCTACATGCACAACCGCCTGCGCATGGTGGTGGCCAGCTTTTTGTGCAAAGACCTGGGCGTGGACTGGCGCTGGGGCGAAAAATACTTCGCCACCCACCTCAACGACTTTGACCTCTCAGCCAACAACGGCGGCTGGCAATGGGCCAGCTCAAGCGGCTGCGATGCACAGCCTTACTTTCGCATCTTCAACCCCGTCAGCCAAAGCGAGAAATTTGACCCCGAAGGCAAATTCATTCGCCGCTACATCCCCGAACTGGCCGCCCTGTCGGTCAAGGCCATCCACGCCCCCTGGCTGGCTGGGGCGCTAGAGCTTCAGTCCGCTGGCGTGGAATTGGGCAAGACCTACCCGCGTCCCATCGTAGATCATGCCGAAGCCCGCGAAAAAACGCTGGAACGCTACGCCGTGGTGAAAAAGAAAGCCGCCTGAAACAGGCGGCTTGTGTCGCTGACAACGCAGCACGAGGGGCAGGCTGTGCGTGCGGCGACGATTTCTGCGTACCCCCCGCAGCATGAGGAGCTGGACGGACTGCCTGCCCCTCGTGCGGAACTCACGGCAACATAGCTTTAGATGGCCACCATCTCGAAATCTTCCTTGCGCGCCGCACACTCCGGACACGTCCAGTTCATCGGCACATCCTCCCACTTGGTGCCCGGCGCAATACCGTGCTCAGGATCGCCCTGCTCCTCGTCATAAATCCAGCCACAAATCAAACACATCCACGTCTTGTATTCCATGCCATCCTCTTGAAAATTCGTCGAATAGAATGATTTTGATTGTATCGGGTGCCCCATGCGCCAGATGAAGCCACCGTGAACCCCTGCCCGCCTTTGCCGACATGACCGATACCTCTCTTTTTGAAGCCGACCCCAACGCCCCGGACGAGTCAGAACTCGAGGATGGTGTGGCCTGCTTGCTGACCTTCAACGCCAATGACCCCAGCGGCGCAGGCGGCGTGTCGGGTGATGTGCTGGCCGCAGGCTCGGTGGGCGCGCACACCTTGCCCGTGGTGACCGGAACCTATATCCGGGACACCAGCGCGACCCACGACTTCTACGCGTTTGACGAAGACGCCATCAGTGAACAGGCTCGCACCGCGGCCGAAGACATTCCGGTGCGCGTCATCAAGGTGGGCTTTCTGGGCTCTCCGGAAATCATCGCCCTGGTGGCCGGCATTGCCGACGACTACGACGGCGTGCCGGTCGTGGCCTACATGCCCAACCTGTCGTGGTGGGAGGATGAAAAAATTGACGACTACCTGGACGCCTTTCGCGAGCTGATGCTGCCGCAAACCAGCGTGCTGGTGGGCCACCACAGTACCCTGCGCCGCTGGCTGCTGCCGGACTGGGAGGGCGATCGCAACCCCAGCCCCCGCGACATTGCCAAGGCCGCCAGCGACATGGGCGTGCCCTATGTGCTGGTCACCGGCTTGCCCTTGCCCGAGCAACACATTGACAACGTGCTAGCCACCCCCGAGACCGTGATTGCCCACGAAAAGTTCGAACGCATCGAAGCCTTGTTCACCGGCACGGGCGACACTTTGTCTGCGGCCCTGGCCGGACTGTTGGCCACCGGGATGGAACTGCCAGAAGCCACACGCGAAGCACTGACCTATCTGGACCATTGCCTGGACGACGGCTTTCGCCCCGGCATGGGCCAGGTGGTGCCTGACCGCCTGTTCTGGGCACAACCCGATGACGAAACCGAAGACGAAGCGTCCGAACCCAGCAAGCCGCTGGCCCCTGGCGATCACTTCTTCGAAGTCCCTTTCAACGAAACCAAACATTGATTCCCAAGTGTCATGAACGACCGCAACCAACAACTTTTTGACCGCGCCGCCAACGTCATTCCCGGCGGCGTGAACTCACCCGTGCGCGCCTTCCGCGCTGTGGGCGGCACCCCCCGCTTTGTGCAACGCGCCCAAGGCGCCTACTTCTGGGACGCCAACGGCCAGAAGTACATCGACTACATCGGCTCCTGGGGCCCCATGATCCTGGGCCACGGCCACCCTGCCGTGCTTGAAGCGGTGCAAAAAGCCGCCCTCGACGGCTTCTCTTTTGGCGCGCCCACCGAGCGCGAAATCGAACTGGCCGAAGAAATCTTGAAGCACGTGCCCTCCATGGAAATGGTGCGTCTGGTCAGCTC
>JBEEOS010000130.1:0-4935 GCA_041191485.1 Pseudomonadota bacterium | reverse complement strand
GCCTCCAAGAAGCCCCGCAAAAGCATCTGTCGCGACAGGTCTGGCAACATGGCTTTTTGAACAATTGATCTCCGTTTCGGTGTTTCATCCCGTTTTACGGAGATCCTTGTTGGTTTGACCTCAGTCACTGGCTGAGTTTCCGAAAGGTAGTCAGCAACCATTCCAATCGGGTAGATGATCTTGCGCGCGCCAACTGTCTTGTGCGGAATTGGGAAACGCCCCTCTTGTCGCATCCGACTTATGACCTTCGGATTCATTGACAAGCAGCGTGACAGTTGCTCTGTAGTCAACACCACAGCCCCCCCGGCCATGGTCTGCAGATGAGCTACCAATTCTTCTCTTCGCACAGGGCTGCCCTTATCGTGGTCTAGAATGGAGGGCTTCTGCCCGTGGTGAAATGGATATCATACGGTCCTCCGAAGGCCGGGTTTCAGGTTCAATTCCTGACGGGCGGACCAATCAAAAAGCCACCATGCGGTGGCTTTTTTTTGCTCTGAAATTTGCCAACTAGCTGCTGGCGCGCACGACTGAAAACGGCTGTAACTTTTGCCAAAAGAGCTGGGAATTTCTACCAATTTTCTACCAAGATTTGGGTAGATTTCAGTGGATTCCAATGGATCAAAATTGATCTAAATATTTGATTTACAACGAAAATCACACGCCAAATCCATCACTATATCGCCTTCGGAGGCCAATACTCTATCCACTGAGCTACAGCCGCGTGCGGTTCGGAATTATCTCACGGCGTCTTTCCTGCAAGCCTGCGAAAAGGCATGACGGCTATAATTCGCGGCTGTTTCGGACATTGTCCGCCCATTATTTTGTACCCGTCCACAGAGGATGTCATGAGCGATAACCATCAAGATCACGCCCACGAAGCCCACACCGGCCCCATCAAAACCGGCAACCAATTGCTCTGGTCCAGCATTGCCGCCTTCGTGATTCCGGTGTTCATCATCATCGGGCTGGTGTTCTACGTGACTTCTGGCAACAAGACTGCCCCTGGCAGCACGGACGCCGAGCGTGCCGTGGCCGAGCGTATCCAGAAGGTCGGCACGGTTGAGATTCGCGATGCCAACCGCCCTCTGCGCTCTGGCGAAGAAGTGTTCAAGGGTCAATGTGCTGCTTGCCACGCCACTGGCGCTGCTGGCGCCCCCAAGTTGGGTGACGCCGGTGCCTGGGGCACCCGTCTCAAGCAAGGCTTTGATGCACTTGTGCAGTCCGCCCTCAAGGGCAAAGGCGCCATGGGGGCGCAAGGTGGTGGCGACTTCAACGACATCGAAATCGCTCGTGGCGTCGCCTACATGGCCAACCAGTCTGGTGGCAAGTTTGAAGAGCCCAAGGCTCCTGCTGCCGAAGCAGCCAAATAAGCAGCGCTTGCTCCGTGTGTGAAAAGCCGGCATCAGCCGGCTTTTTCATGTCTGCCGATTTTGCAGGGCAGACGGACTAGGCACAAATCCAAAGCGCGCGTCCAGTTCAGCCTGCATGCACTCATGCAGCGGCCAGTCCTGCTGCTCCAGCAACTGCGCCAGGCACACCACATCTTGCGTGTGGACAAGGCCCAGACCGAGCGGCGTTTGCAAATAAACCATGCCCATATCGTCCTGCCACACCGCTTGCACCTTTGCGGATAAGCCCGTGTGTGTTTGCACTTGGGCGTTGCCGTTCACACGGTAAATCCAGGGTGTGCTTTCCAGCTCGATGAACACACGCTGTGGGCCGTTCTGAAAGTACCAGCAACCGCGCTCATCGCTGGCGTAGTTGCGTTCAATGAAAGCCTTGAGTTTTTCGTGATCGACGCGTGAGCCTTTGGCCTGAGGCAATCCGGACTGGAATGCGCCTGACTGTTGAGCGGCGTCGTTGCGCATGTACCAGTTCCCGCGCACATCCAGCCCCAACCAGCCGTAACAGTCGGGGACATTTGGCCACTTGGCCATGGCTTGAAGTACGAGATCATCCATGCAGCGCCTCCTGTGTTGCTCCAGCTTGCAACAACCATTGCCCCACCTCTTGGGCCAGGCCCCAGACCTGTCCCGGGAATTGTCCTTGTACAAATCCCACATGCCCACCTCGCGCGGGCTGCCATAGCCTGACCTTGGCGGACACATCCTCAGCAAGAGGCAAACTCCAGTCGGGCACAAACGGATCGTTGCGTGCGTTGAGCACCAGGGCAGGTACTGCTATTCCTTTGAGATGTGGCTTGGCAGATGCCCGGCTCCAATAGTCACGCACATCGGTAAAGCCGTGCAGGGGGGCGGTAAAGGCATCGTCAAACCCATACAAGTCTTTGGCCTGCATAGCTCGCTTCACATCAAAGGCATGGCCAAACCTGATGGCTTTGCGCTTGGCCTTGGCCTTCATGGTTTTGAGAAACATGGGGGTGTACAACCAGCGGTTGAGCCCCTGACCCAGGGCCAAACCACTGCCCATCAAGTCAAGCGGGGAGCTGATCGAAGCCACCGATCTGACCTTGCTGTCGGCATGCTGGCCCTGTAAGCCTGCCCAGAGCATCAGCGCATTACCGCCCAACGACACCCCAGCCGCATGGATTTTTTCGCCTTTGGCGTGCTGCACGACCTGCCCCAGAATCCAGTCAATTTCCTGATGGTCGCCGCTGTGGTATGCGCGCGGGAGATCGTTGTCCTGCCCACTGCAGCCGCGAAAGTGTGGCAACCACAAATGAACTTGGGCCTGATGAGCCCAGCGTCTGAAAGCCTGGGCATAGTGACTTTGCGACGAGCCCTCCAGACCATGAAACAGGACCAGGTGACGGCGGCTTTCATCGCCTGCGTACTGGATGTCCACATCGATCCAGTCCCCATCCGGCGTGCTCCAGCGTTGCCGCAGCAAAGGGGCAAGACGCCCTTCATGCGTTCGGGCCAGCTTGGCTCCCCAAATGGTTTGCACGTGCCCGCCAGGCAACCACAAGGCTTGTCGCATCAATGCAGAACGGCCGGCGCGGACACCGTACCTGCAACATCGCTGGCGGTACCTGGGCTGGCATGGTGAGCCACCATGCGCCAGCCCTGCGGGGTCTTGTGGAATACATTGGTCACGACAACCCAGGCCTTTTGGGGACCAGCGGGCGTCATGATGTCAATGCGTTCGACGAGATGATGCACCGCACTCGCCAGCGATTCAATCTTGTGGACTTGCTCGGGGTGCGCCAGTACCGGCCCACGTGCAAACAGGGCTTCAAAGGCCGAGCGAATGGCGCCCGAGCCAATCAGGCGCGGTCCGCCCGGATGCACGCACACAATCTCTTCCTCATCGGCCCAACACTGCATCAGCTGCGACAAGTCGCCCTTTTGCAAGGCTTCATAAAAGCTGTGCTCGACATCATCGGGTGAGCCACCGAGGGTGGCGTGGCGAAGCTTGGCTTTAGGCATGTTCAGTCCCTTCGTGTCCAACAAGCAAAAAACCCCGGCAAGCCGGGGTTCTTGAGAGGATTTGGCACTGCAATGTGCACGCCAATTCAGTGCTTGCGGTATTTGCGCAAGGCTGCCAATTGCGCAGCCAGCACAGCCAACTCGGCTTGTGCCGTGGCCAGATCCACTTCGCTTTTGGCGTTACGGACGGCTTCTTCTGCAGCACGCTTGGCCTCGTTGGCCTTCTCTTCGTCCAGGTCCTTGCCGCGGATGGCGGTGTCAGAGAGCACCGTCACGCAGTCAGGTTGAACTTCCAGAATACCGCCGGCCACGAAGACAAATTCTTCGCCGCCGTCAGCCGTTTCGATGCGAACCGAGCCGGCCTTGATGCGGGTGATCAGGGGCGTGTGGCGGGGGTAGATTCCCAGTTCGCCAGCCTCACCCGGCAGGGCCACAAACCGGGCTTCGCCCGAGTAGATGGACTCTTCTGCACTGACCACATCAACGTGGATGGTGTTCATGTTTGCTCCTGTTGAAAAAGGTGAGTGGAAAGCGAGCATTCGGGTGTCTGGCTAGACACCGTGCGCAGCCGTATAGAGGGTACGGCGAGCACGGCAACAACGCCAGGCGCCCGAAAGCGATGCTTTACGCCACCTTTTTGGCCTTTTCGAAGGCTTCGTCGATGGTACCGACCATGTAGAAAGCCTGCTCGGGCAGATGATCGCACTCACCATTGACGATCATCTTGAAACCACGGATGGTTTCGGACAGGGGCACGTACTTGCCGGGCGAACCGGTGAACACTTCGGCCACGTGGAAGGGCTGCGACAGGAAACGCTGCATCTTACGAGCGCGTGCCACGACCAGCTTGTCTTCAGGGGCCAATTCGTCCATACCCAGAATGGCGATGATGTCGCGCAGTTCCTTGTAACGCTGCAGGGTACCCTGCACAGCGCGGGCGGTGCCATAGTGCTCTTCGCCGACCACGTGAGGGTCCAGCTGACGGCTGGTGGAGTCCAGGGGATCCACAGCGGGGTAGATACCCAGAGCAGCGATGTCACGCGACAGCACCACGGTGGAGTCCAAGTGGGCGAAGGTGGTGGCAGGCGACGGGTCGGTCAAGTCGTCAGCAGGCACGTACACGGCCTGGATGGACGTGATGGAGCCGACTTTGGTCGACGTGATACGTTCCTGCAGACGGCCCATTTCTTCGGCCAGCGTCGGCTGGTAGCCCACTGCGGAAGGCATACGGCCCAGCAGAGCGGACACTTCGGTACCGGCCAGGGTGTAACGGTAGATGTTGTCCACGAAGAACAGCACGTCACGGCCTTCGTCACGGAAGGATTCAGCAATGGTCAGACCGGTCAGGGCCACGCGCAGACGGTTGCCTGGGGGCTCGTTCATCTGGCCGTACACCATGGCCACTTTGGACTCGGCCAGGTTCTCCAGGTTCACCACACCGGAGTCCGCCATCTCGTGGTAGAAGTCGTTACCTTCACGGGTACGCTCACCCACACCAGCGAACACGGACAAGCCGCTGTGCGCCTTGGCGATGTTGTTGATGAGT
>JBEEOS010000129.1:0-4996 GCA_041191485.1 Pseudomonadota bacterium | reverse complement strand
CCGCCGTCGATTTCGCGGGTCACTTGGGCTTTGCCGTCCACGATCTCGACCTTGGAGGCAAACGTCGCTTGAGGCAGGTCAGCCAGCGCAGCCAGCATCTGGCCTGTTTGGTTGCAGTCGTCGTCAATCGCTTGCTTGCCCAAAATGATCAGGCCAGGTTGCTCTTTGTCGACCAAAGCCTTGAGCAGCTTGGCCACGGCCAGGGGTTGCAGGTCCAGATCGGCTGGGGTCTCGACCAGAATGCCACGATCGGCACCGATGGCCATGGCGGTGCGCAGGGTTTCCTGGCACTGGGCCACACCGCAAGAGACAGCGATCACTTCGGTGGCCAGGCCTTTTTCTTTCAGGCGCACGGCCTCTTCGACAGCGATTTCGTCAAAGGGGTTCATGCTCATCTTGACGTTGGCGATGTCCACGCCCGAGCCGTCGGACTTGACGCGCACTTTGACGTTGTAGTCCACCACCCGCTTCACGGGAACCAGAATTTTCATGAGCTCACTCCGATTTAAAAATGTGTGTGAAGCCTGCGTTCACGCTGTGCGCATCAGCTCGCGGCCGATGATGATTTGCTGCACTTGTGTGGTGCCTTCGTACAAGCGCAGCAAGCGGGCGTCGCGGTAAAAGCGCTCGACCGGGTATTCGTTGATGTAGCCTGCACCGCCGTGGATCTGCACGCCCCGGTCGGCCACGCGGCCCACCATCTCGGTGGAGAACAATTTCGCGCAAGACACTTGCATGGAAATTTCAGGGTCGGACACATGCGCAGGCTTGCCGTCAAAGCGGTGCGCCACGTCCTTGACCAGTGACCAGGCGGCCAGCAATTCGGCCTGGCTGTCGGCCAGCATGGCCTGGATCAGCTGGAACTCGCCGATCGGTTTGCCGAACTGTTTGCGGTCGCGGGCGTAGCGGCGGGCCTCATCGAGGATGCGCGAGGCCAGGCCGCAAGAAACAGCCGAGATGTTCAGGCGGCCACGGTCAAGCACCTTCATGGCGGTTTTGAAGCCTTGCCCGGGCACGCCACCGATGATGTTGGCGGCGGGCACACGCACGTTTTCCAGAATCACATCGCAGGTCTTGGTGCCGCGCTGGCCCATTTTCTTGTCGGGCTTGCCCAAGGTGATGCCTGGCAAATTAGCTGGGACGATGAAGGCCGACACACCCCCCGCACCCGCGCCGCCGGTGCGCGCCATCAGCGTGAAGGCCCCGGCTCGGGGTGCGTTGGTGATGTAGCGCTTGGTGCCATTGAGCACGTAATGCTCACCGTCCAGCACCGCACGCGTCTTGAGTGAAGCAGCGTCGGTGCCGACATCGGGCTCTGTCAGTGCGAAGGACATGATCAGCTCACCGCTGGCCACGCTGGGCAAATACGCGGCTTTTTGCTCGGACGTGCCGTCCATCAGGATGCCTTGCGAGCCGATGCCGATGTTGGTGCCAAAGACAGAGCGGAAGGCGGGCGCGGTGCGGCCCAGCTCGTAATTGACCCGTACTTCCTGGCTGACCGACAGGCCAATGCCGCCAAATTCTTCGGGCACCGTCAGGCCAAACAGGCCCATGTCCTTCATGTCCTGCACGATGTCCAGCGGCACATCGTCGTGCTCTTCAAGGTGGTCTTCGGCAGGGATCAGGCGCTCCTGGATGAAGCGCTGGAGGGTGGGCAGCAGGAGTTCAAAGGATTCGGTGTCGAGGGCCATGGTCAAAGTCGGTTCAGCGGTGTTGGAAAACAGGTTTGCGTTTGCCCAGGAAGGCGTGCATGCCTTCGTGCGCGTCGTCGCTGGCAAAGCGGGCATGCAGCTCACGCCGCTCGAACAGGATGCCTTCGCTCAGGCTGCTCTCGTGGGCGCGGTTGACGGATTCCTTGATCGCCATGAGGGCGGGCAATGAGTAGCCCGCAATTTGTGTGGCCAGTTTCAGGGTGGTGGTTTGCAGGTCTGCGTCAGCCGCCACGCGCGAGACCAGGCCATAGCGGTCGGCTTCTTGTGCCGACAACATGCGGGCTGAGAGGCACATGTCCATGGCCTTGGCTTTGCCAATGGCGCGAGGCAGGCGCTGCGTGCCCCCTGCGCCGGGCAGCATGGCGAGCTTGATTTCAGGCAATGCGAATTGCGCAGACTCTGCCGCCACGATGATGTCGCAGGCCAGGGCCAGCTCGCAGCCGCCGCCCATGGCGTAACCCGCTACGGCTGCGATCACAGGCTTGCGCACCTTGCGGATGGTTTCCCAGTTGCGGGTGATGAAGCCGCCCTGGTACACATCCATGTAGGTCCAGTCGGCCATCACGGCGATGTCGGCACCGGCGGCAAAAGCCTTCTCGCTGCCGGTGATGACGATGGCACCGATGTCCGGGTCCTGGTCCAGGCTCAGCAGAGCCTCACCCAGCGCGTCCATCAGGGCGTCGTTGAGGGCATTGAGTTGCGCCGGGCGATTGAGGGTGATGAGCCCGACACGGCCGTGCCGTGCGGTCAGGATGGGGGACTCGGACATGGTGCCTTCCTGCTCACTCGACGGTGATTTTCTGGTCGCGGATCAGATTGCCCAGCACCTTGCCTTCGTTGGCCAGCAGGGCCTTGAATTCGGCCGTATCCAACGCGACGTTTTCACCACCCAGGTCGGCGTAGCGGGCCTTGAGCGTGGGGGAGGCCAATGCTTTGCCAACTTCGCGGTTCAAACGGGCGATGACCTCCGCCGGTGTGCCATTGGGCGCCCACATGCCGAACCAGATGTCCAGATTGGCCCCTTTGAAGCCTTGCTCCGCCACGGTGGGCACATCAGGAAAGAAGGGCGAGCGCTTCTCACTCACCACAGCCAGCAATTTGACCTTGCCTGTGCGGATGTGAGGAAAGGCAATGCCGGGGTCGCACACCATGTCGGCTTGTCCTGCCAGAACATCTTGCAAGGCTGGCGCTGCGCCTTTGTAGGGCACATGCAGGATGTTGGTGCCTGTGGCTTGCTTGAAGAGCTCGCAAGCGAGGTGGGGCGGCGTGCCTGCGCCAGCCGAGGCGTAGGCCATTTTTCCGGCCTTGGCCTGTGCAACCAGTTCGCGCACATCCTTGGCGGTGCTTTGGGGTTTGGTGACCAAATACATTTGCGATTTGCCAACGCCGGCGACGGGCGTGAGGTCCCGAGAAGGAAGCAGGGTGGATTTGATCAAGTGCGGGTTGACGGTTTCCACCGAGGTGGGCGAGATGAACAAGGTGTAACCATCGGGGGTGGCGCGAGACACCTCAGCCGCAGCAATGTTGCCGCTGGCTCCGGGTTTGTTGTCAACGACCACCGATTGACCCAGGCTTTCAGCCAAGCCTTGCGCGACCAGTCGCGCCATGGCGTCGGTGGTGCCACCGGGCGCAAATCCCACGACGATGCGTACGGGCTTGCTCGGCCAGGACTGGGCCTGGCTGCTCAGGCTGGCGCTCAAGCCCAGCACTGAAATTGCGGCCATCGTCATGCTGCGACGAAGTCTTGAATGTGTCGAGGTTTTCATGGTTTGTCTCCTGTTGGGTTTGATGAAAAGTTGAGCGCTTGAACTTAAGCTGCACTGTTGCGCAAATCCTCGCGCAGCTTGAATTTCTGAATCTTTCCTGAAGGGGTGGAAGGCATGGCTTCGCGCACTTCCAGGCGTTCGGGGATGTACTGGATCGCGACCTTCTGCTCTTTGAGGTAGGCCACCATGGTGGCCATGTCAAAGATTTGGCCGGGCTTGGTCACCACCACGGCGCAGGCGCGCTCGCCCAGGCGATCGTCGGGGTAGGCCACGATGGCCGCCAGTGCCACGGCAGGGTGGCGGTAAAGCAAGGATTCGATCTCGACCACCGGTATGTTTTCGCCGCCCCGGATGATCACGTCCTTGCTGCGGCCGGTGATGCGGATGTAGCCTTGTGCATCCATGCTGGCCAGGTCGCCGGTGTCGAACCAGCCCTCGGCATCGGTGCCGTTCAGATGTGCGCGCTTGAGGTAGCCGCCAAAGTTGGAGCACGCACGCACATACAACTTGCCAGGCGAACCGGCAGGCAGGGCTGGGCCGGAGGCATCCGATTCCACCACTTTGAGCTCAACGCCAGGCAGGGCCACACCGTCGGTGGTGAAAGCACGCTCGTCCGGGTCGTCCAGCTGGATGAGCGTGACAGCACCGTTTTCGCTCATGCCCCAGGCGGACACGATCTTGGTGCCCAGCGCAGCGCGGGCCTGCTCCACCAGCGGGCCGGGGATGGGGGCACCGGCGCACAGGAAGGTTTTGAGCGTGGGCACGGGCGTTTTGTTCTCGGTGACCGCACGCGTCAGGTCCGTGAGGAAAGGTGTCGAGGCCATGGTGAAGCTGGCTTTTTCGGTGTTGATGACCTCCACTGCCTTTTTGGGCTCCCAGATGTCTTGCAGCACGGCGCTGGCCTTGAGCATGATCGGCATCATCAGGCCGTACATGAAGCCAGTCTGGTGTGCCATGGGCGAGGCCATCAGCACCACGTCTTCGGCGTCGAGTTGCAGACGCTCGGCGTAGGGGATGATGTTGGCCATCACCGTGTTGGCCGAGTGCATCACGCCTTTGGGCTCGCCGGTGGTGCCCGAGGTATAGATGAGCTGGGTGATGTCGTCGGGGCCGGGGCGGTGCGCGTTCAAAATGGCCGCCGCATCGGCTTGCTTTTCCCATTTGGGGCCGCTCAGGAGCGCTTCAAAGCTGTTGGCGCCTTGCCCGTCCACCGCCACGATGTGCTTCAGCTCGGGCAAGCCTGGCTGAATGGCGGTGATCATCTGTTCGAAGTCAAAACCCCGGAAAGTCTTGGGCGCGATGATGACCTTGGCCTCGCCGTGTTTGAGCATGAAGTTCAGTTCGCGCTCACGGAAGATGTGCATCAACGGGTTGATGACCGCACCGATGCGCGAGCAGGCCAGATAGGTCACGGTGAATTGCCACCAGTTGGGCAACTGGCAGGCCACGATGTCGTTCTTTTGCACGCCCAGTCGCGTCAAGCCCACTGCCACGCGGTCGGCCATTTGCGCCAGCTCG
>JBEEOS010000128.1:0-5046 GCA_041191485.1 Pseudomonadota bacterium | reverse complement strand
CGGTCAGCTCGAGTCGCTGCGCGAGCGCGGGCTGCTCAGCCTGTTTGCCATCGACGAGGCGCATTGCGTGAGCCAATGGGGCCACGACTTCCGGCCCGAGTACCGCGGCCTGGCCGTGCTGCACGAGCGCTTTGCCGATGTGCCGCGCGTGGCCCTCACCGCCACGGCCGATGCGCTCACGCGGGCCGACATCGTTGAGCGGCTGCAATTGCAGCAGGCGCGCCAGTTCGTCAGCAGTTTTGACCGACCCAACATCCGTTACACCATCGTCGAGAAAAAAGACGCCAGCACCCAGCTGCTGCGCTTCATTGAGCGCGAACATGCCGACGAGGCCGGTGTGGTGTATTGCCAGTCTCGCAAGCGCGTTGAAGAGGTGGCCGAACAGCTGGTGCAGGCGGGTATCCGCGCGCTGCCTTACCACGCGGGTCTGCCGGCTGAAACACGCCAAAGCAACCAGAACACCTTCCTGCGCGAGGAGGGTGTGGTCATGGTCGCCACCATTGCCTTTGGCATGGGCATTGACAAGCCCGATGTGCGCTTTGTCGCGCATCTGGACATGCCCAAGAACATCGAGGGCTACTACCAGGAAACCGGCCGCGCCGGGCGCGACGGCCTGCCGTCCAACGCGTGGATGGCTTATGGCCTGCAGGACGTGGTCAACCAGCGCCGCATGATCGACGAGAGCCCGGCTGCCGAAGAATTCAAGCAAGTCATGCGCGGCAAGCTCGACGCGCTGCTGGCCCTGGCCGAAGCCACCGATTGCCGACGCGCGCGCTTGCTGGGCTACTTTGGCGAAGCCTACAGCGGCCAGCAAGACGCAGGTGGCGGCGTGTACATGCCGTACTGCGGCAACTGCGACAACTGTCTTCAGCCCCCCGAGATCTGGGACGGCACCGATGCTGCGCGCAAACTGCTGTCCACCGTGTACCGCTGTCAGCAAGTCAGCCGCAGCGGCTTTGGCGCGGCGCACACCATGGACATCGTGCGCGGCAAGCTGACCGACAAAGTTCAGCAGCGCGGCCACGACACGCTCAGCACCTTTGGCGTGGGCGCTGACTACAGCGAGCAGCAGTTGCGCGCTGTGCTGCGCCAGCTGATCGCCATGGGCGCGCTCAATGTGCGCAGCGAAGACGGCTTCAACACCCTGGAGCTGACCGAAGGCTCCCGCCCGGTCTTGCGCGGAGAACAAGCCGTGATGCTGCGTGAATCGGTGGCCGCCGACAAACCCGCCCGGGGTTCACGCAGCAAAACACGCAACGCGCCCAGCGCTGCAGCCACCCACCTGGACCCCGAGGCCATGGTGCGCTTCATCAACCTCAAGGCCTGGCGCGCCGAAGTCGCACGCGAACACAACCTGCCCGCTTACGTGATCTTCCACGACGCCACGCTGGCCGCCATTGCGCAAGCCGCGCCGCAAAGCCTGACCGACCTACAGGGCATCAGCGGCCTGGGCACCAAAAAGCTGGAGGCCTACGGCGCCGATGTCCTGCGCTTGTGTCAGGCCTGACGACGCTTTTGCACCGCCTGCGCCAGCGCCTGGAGCACCGGCACGGTTTGCTCAAAACTGATGCAGGCGTCGGTGATGGACACGCCGTATTGCAGGGGCTGTCCAGGCTTTTGGTCCTGGCGGCCTTCGTGTAAGTGGCTTTCGATCATCAGGCCCATGATGCGCTGGTCGCCCGCAGCCACTTGCCCGGCCACATCCTGCGCCACCTCGATTTGTCTGGCGTGCTGTTTGCTGCTGTTGGCGTGCGACACGTCCACCATGACTTTGGGCACCAGACCCGAAGCCTGCAGCACCTTGCAGGCGGCGTCCACATCGGCCGCAGCGTAGTTGGGCGCCTTGCCGCCGCGCAGGATGATGTGCACGTCCTGGTTGCCCCGTGTCTCGAAAATCGCGGCCTGGCCCATCTTGGTCATGCCCATGAAGGCGTGCGGCGCTTTGGACGCCACCACCGCGTCGGCCGCGACCTTGACGCCACCATCGGTGCCGTTCTTGAAGCCCACCGGGCATGACAGCCCGCTGGCCAGCTGCCGATGGCTCTGGCTCTCGGTCGTGCGCGCACCAATCGCGCCCCAGGTGACCAGGTCGCTGATGAACTGCGGGCTGAGCAGGTCCAGAAACTCGGTGGCCACCGGCAGGCCGATGTCCAGCACATCGAGCAGCAGTTTGCGCGCCATCTCCAGACCCTCGTTCATGGCATAGCTGCCGTCCAGGTGCGGGTCGTTGATGTAGCCTTTCCAGCCCACGGTGGTGCGTGGTTTTTCGAAGTACACACGCATCACGACGATCAGGTCCTGGGCGTATTTTTCCGCCTCCGCTTTCAGTTTGCGGGCATAGTCCAGCGCCTGGTCGTGGTCATGAATCGAGCACGGCCCGACCACCACCACCAGGCGGTCGTCCTGGCCTTGCAACACCTTCGAGATGGCTTGTCGGGATGCCTCGACCAAGGCCAAATGCTTCGGTGTGGCGGGCAGACGCTCTTCAAGAAGCGCAGGGGTCATGAGCGGACGCACCGACGCGATGCGGGTGTCGTCGATGCGGGTTTTGTCTTGGGTCGATAACATGGAGCTTCCCGGATAAACTGAACGAAGTGTAAAGGCCCCTCATGACTGAAACCCTGCCCCCACCCGAACTTGAACACGTGTGCGATCTGGCCGTCACGATTGCGGCGCCCGTCGAAGTTGGCCACACCCCCGCCGGTCTTCGCCGCGTGATTCCCATCACCGGTGGCGTGGTCAGCGGCCCCAGGCTGAACGGCAAGGTGCTGGCCAGCGGTGCCGATTTCCAGTTGATCCTGGGGGGCGGCACGCAGGCACATCTGGATGCGCGTTATGTGATCGAGCTCGACGACGGCACCCGGGTGTTCGTTCAGAACACCGCGCTGCGCGTGGCTTCGCTGGAAAATTCGCAACGCATCATGCGCGGCGAGCCCGTCAACCCTCAGGAGATTTACTTTCGCTGCCAGCCCAAGCTGGAAGCTGCAGGCGAAAAGTGGGCCTGGCTGAGCGAAAGCCAATTCATTGGCAGTGGTCGCCGCGCGCCTGATGGGGTGTTTCTGAGCTTTTATCGTGTGGTTTGATTTTTCTCAAGCTTAGCTACAATAGCCCCATTCCCCTTATTTGAGGTTCTCATGTCTGCTCACCACGATACCCCTGCATCTGAAGACCCGGTCGAGGCCGTGGTCAAGCACATTCACTATGTGATTCCTGCTGCCGGCGCCTTGCTGATTTTCCTGCTGGCCTTCATCGCCGTGTTCATGGCCTGAGGTCTTCCTGCAGACCACAAGCGACCCGCCGCTGGCGGGTTTTTTCTTGCCTGATTCACGGACCTGCATAGGGTTATGCGTTTTTTGCATAATTTTCCGGGATTTTGTCAGCCTCCGCTGGACCGCTGTTTCTAAAATTCGGGCTCCAGTCAGTTACATCGGCGTTACGCCCTGGATGTGACCGGCGTGTGACGTTTTTCCAAAGGCCTTGTCCTGGGTCTTTGGAAAGACGTTTTTAAACTTTGGAGCTCTTCCCATGAACGCACCCGTGATGCAGGGCCTGGCCCTCAACACCCCGGCCTATGTCAAAAACCCCAAGCTGGTGGCTTGGGTGGCCGAAATGGCCGCTTTGTGCAAGCCCGACACCGTGTACTGGTGCGACGGCTCTCAAGAAGAGTACGACCGTCTGTGCCAAGAACTGGTCGACGCTGGCACCTTCAAAAAGCTCAACCCCGCCAAGCGCGTCAACTCCTTCCTCGCCATCACCGACCCCTCCGACGTGGCTCGCGTGGAAGACCGCACATACATCTGTTCTGAAAAGAAAGAAGACGCCGGCCCCACCAACAACTGGATGGCTCCTGCCGAGATGCGCGCCACGTTGAACCCCTTGTTCGACGGTTGCATGAAGGGTCGCACCATGTATGTGATTCCTTTCAGCATGGGCCCCTTGGGTTCACACATTGCCCACGTCGGCATCGAGCTGTCTGACAGCGCCTACGTGGTGGTGAACCAAAAACTCATGACCCGCATGGGCAAAGCCGTGTACGACGTCATCGGCACCGACGGCCCCTTCGTACCTTGCGTGCACACCGTGGGCGCACCTTTGGCTGCTGGCGAAAAAGACAAAACCTCTTGGCCTTGCAACCCCAACACCAAGTACATCGTGCACTACCCAGAGACCCGCGAAATCTGGTCTTACGGCTCAGGCTACGGCGGCAACGCGTTGTTGGGCAAGAAGTGCTTTGCCTTGCGCATTGCGTCCAACATGGGCCGCGACCAAGGTTGGTTGGCTGAGCACATGCTCATCCTGGGCGTGACTTCGCCCGAAGGCAAAAAGTACCACGTGGCAGCTGCATTCCCCAGCGCTTGCGGCAAAACCAACTTCTCGATGCTGGTGCCACCCGCAGCTTTCAACGGTTGGAAAGTCACCACCATCGGTGACGACATTGCCTGGATCAAGCCCCATGCAGACGGCAAGATGTACGCCATCAACCCTGAAGCTGGCTACTTTGGCGTCGCCCCCGGCACCAACATGAAGACCAACCCCAACTGCATGCTCAGCCTGCACAAGGACGTGATCTTCACCAACGTCGCACTCACCGACGATGGCGACGTGTGGTGGGAAGGCATGGAAAAGGACACCGGCAAGCTGCCCGACCACTTGATCGACTGGCAAGGCAAGGACTGGACACCGCAAATCGCCAAGGAAACTGGCGCCAAAGCGGCTCACCCCAACGCGCGTTTCACCGTGGCTGCCACCAACAACCCTGCGCTGGATCATCAGTGGGACGACGCCAACGGCGTGGCGATCGACGCCATGCTCTTCGGCGGCCGCCGCTCGACCACCGTGCCGCTGGTGACTGAAGCGCGCAGCTGGACCGAAGGCGTGTACATGGCCGCGACCATGGGCTCCGAAACCACCGCTGCAGCCTTTGGCGCGCAAGGCGTGGTGCGCCGCGACCCCTTCGCCATGTTGCCCTTCTGCGGCTACAACATGAGCGACTACTTCCAGCACTGGCTGGACATGGGCGCCAAGCAAGAAGCCGCTGGCTACAAG
>JBEEOS010000127.1:0-5173 GCA_041191485.1 Pseudomonadota bacterium | reverse complement strand
CGCCGCGTCTTCGCGGCTGGCACTGTTGAGTTGTTCGAGGGTGATTTTCATGCTCAAGCTTTCACGGGGTGCGTGGCTTTCCAGTGCCGTGCGATGTCGATGCGCCGCGCCACCCACACCTTGTCATGCGACTGGATGTGGTCCAGAAAGCGCTGCAGCGCGGTGATGCGACCCGGCCGGCCGAGCAGGCGGCAGTGCATGCCGATGCTCATCATCTTTGGGCGGTTCAGGCCGTTGGGGTCACCTTCAGCGTACAGCGCGTCAAACGTGTCTTTCATGTACTGAAAGAACGGGTCGGCGTGTGAGTAGCCCTGCGGCAGCGCAAAGCGCATGTCGTTGCAGTCCAGGGTGTAGGGCACGATGAGCTGGTGGGCGTCGGTGCCGTCTGTCTTGCGCACCTTCATCCAGAAGGGCAGGTCGTCGCCGTAATAGTCGCTGTCGTATTCAAAGCCGCCGTAGTCGGCCACCAGACGGCGGGTGTTGGGGCTGTCGCGGCCGGTGTACCAGCCCAGCGGCCGCTCGCCGGTCAGCTTCTTGATGATCTCCATCGCCTCGGCCATGTGGGCACGCTCAGTGGCTTCGTCCACGTTCTGGTAGTGGATCCACTTGAGGCCGTGGCAGGCGATGTCGTAGCCCAGTTCCTGGAAGGCAGCGGTCACATCGCTGTGCTTTTGCAGTGCGGTTGCCACGCCAAACACGGTGAGCGGCAGGCCACGCTTTTCAAATTCGCGCAACAGGCGCCACACGCCTGCCCGCGAGCCGTATTCGTAAATGCCCTCCATGCTGATGTGGCGATCGGGGAAGGACGCGGGGTTGAACATTTCGGACAAAAACTGCTCAGAACCCGCATCGCCGTGCAGCACCGAGTTTTCGCCGCCCTCTTCGTAGTTCAGCACGAACTGCACTGCTACGCGCGCGCCGCCTGGCCATTGCGCATGCGGCACGTCGCGGCCGTAGCCGACCAAATCGCGGGGGTAGGGGAGGGTGGAGTCGTAGGTGCTCATGGTGAATCAGGACAAAGCGATGGAGACGTCGTGCGACGGAATCTTGCGGTCAAAAGTCAGGCTCTCTTCCACGTGGTCCAGGTGCTCCTGCATCAGGCGTGTGGCCAGGGACACATTCTTGCGCTCAAACGCGTCAATCAGTCCAACGTGTTCTTGTGTGGAGTGCTGGGCTTCGTTGCGGGTCTGGTACATCAGCGTGATCAGGGCGCAGCGCGAAATCAGCTCGCCCAGCACCTGGGCCAGCACATCGTTGCCCATGAGTTTGGCCATTTGCACATGAAAGTCGCCCAGCAGTTCGGTGCGGCCAGGCACGTCTTCGGACGCCAGGGCTTGCTGCTCCTGCTTCACGTGTTCGCGCAAGGCGGCAATTTGCTCAGGGGTGCACTGCGCGATGAAGGTGCGCGTCATTTCCAGCTCGAGCATGCGCCGCACGGCAAACACCTGTTTGGCTTCTTCGACCGACGGGGCTGCCACAAACGCTCCGCGTGCGGGCTCAAGCTTGATCAGTCGATGCTGAGACAGCTGGAACAGGGCTTGCCGCACCAATGTGCGCGAAACGCCAAACAGGTCCGCCAGTTTCTGCTCGGCCAGCTTGGCGCCGGGCAACAGACGGTGCTCCACAATGGCGCGGGTCAGGGCTTCAACAATGGTGTGGGTGGCGGTGTTTTCCATACCGGTTCCTTCCTGCCAGCGATGATAGCCACAAAAACCAAAACTGTATACACTTGCGTAAACCAATTGTCGAAACAATTTTGAAAGCGAGCACACCATGGGACTGAGTACACACGTTCTGGACACGATGCATGGCTGTCCTGCTGCCGGTATGGCGGTTTCCCTGTTCACCACCGAAGGCGAAAAAGCCACGCTGGTGAAATCCTTCGTTCTCAACAGCGATGGCCGCAATCCGGATGGCCCGCTCTACGACCACGCCAGTCTGCGCGCAGGAACGTACCGGCTGGTTTTTGATGTGAGCGGGTACTTCAAGGCCAAAGGCGTTCAGTTGCCCGAGCCGAACTTCCTGAACCGCGTGGCGCTGGACTTTGGCGTGGCCCACGAAGATCAGCATTACCACGTGCCTTTATTGGTCAGCCCGTGGAGTTATTCCACCTATCGCGGCTCCTGAGTCCGTAAAATCACGATCTACCGTTTATTAATTCCTGCGCACCATGACCCAAGTCACCAACACCGTGCGTTTTGTGCTTGACGGCAAGATCGTTGAGGCCCAAGGCGAGCGTCGAACCACCACCGTTCTGGACTACCTGCGCGAGCAGTTGCACCGCACCGGCACCAAGGAGGGCTGTGCTGAAGGCGATTGCGGCGCCTGCGTGGTCATGGTTGGCGAACTCAACGGGGCAGGAACAGCCATCGACTACAAACCGGTCAACGCTTGCATTCAGTTGCTGCCTTCGCTGGACGGCAAATCGGTCAAGACCGTGGAGAGCCTGAAAAAAGCCGATGGCACCTTGCACCCGGTGCAGGACGAAATGGTCAAGTGCCACGGCTCGCAATGCGGCTTTTGCACGCCGGGCATTGTCATGAGCCTGGTCAACCTGGTGCAGGTGCTGCCCCAGCCCAGCCGCCAGCAGATCACCGATTCGCTCTCGGGCAACCTGTGCCGCTGCACCGGTTACAAGCCGATCATTGATGCGGCTTCGAAAGCCTGCGAGCGTCAGACTGAGCTCAAGATCGACGACAGCGCCGACGTGCCGCTTCTCAAGGAAATTGCCCGCAGCAAGACGCCCACGCTCAGCCTGGACGGCGACATCATCGTGCAGCCCGTGGTGCGCACCCGCAAGGGCAACGAGTTTGTGTCGCCCGCCACCATTGCCGAAGTGGCCAACTATCTGGTCAAGCACCCAACCACCACCTTGCTCGCCGGCAGCACCGAAATCGGTCTGCAGGTCAACAAGCAGTTCAGCCGCCCCGATCACATCATGTACCTGGGCAACGTGGCTGAGCTGCGCAAGATTGAAGACGGCGCCAAAGCCTGGCGCATCGGTGCTGTGGTCTCGATCACCGAAGTCGAGGCCCTGGTGGCCGAGGCTTACCCCGACTTTGCCGAGGTGCTGCGCCGCTTTGGTTCGCCCCCCATCCGCTCGACCGCCACGCTGGCGGGCAACATCGCCAATGGCTCGCCCATTGGCGACTCCATGCCTTGCCTGATGGCGCTGGGCGCCACACTGGTGCTGCGCCGCGGCGACAAGACCCGCGCTGTGGCGCTGGACCAGTTCTACACCGGCCAGAAAAGCAATGTGCTGCAGGCCGGCGAATTCATCGAAGCCATCGAGCTGCCCAAGCCGGTGGCGGGTCAGGTCTTCCGTGCCCACAAGGTGAGCAAGCGTTTCGAGCAGGACATTTCTGCCACCTGCGCGGCCATCAGCTACACGCTCCAGGGCGGCAAGCTCAGCGGCGTGAAACTGGCTTACAACGGTCTGGCGCCAGCGCCATGCCGTGCGCCCAAGCTCGAAGCCGTACTTGAAGGCAAAGCGCCTGCCGATGTGCAGGCAGCTGATCTGGACGCCGCGATTGCCTCCAGCTTCACCGCCCGCGACGGTCTGCGCGCCACCTGGGCGTACCGCTCACTGGTCGCACGTAACCTAGTCCTTGAGTTCATCGAAGAACAGAAAGAGGTGGCCTAAATGAACGCGTCCATCAACCTCAAGAACCTGTTGCCCACCACAGGCGTGCAGCAGGGCACGGACATCGTGCACGAGTCGGCCCACCTGCATGTGACGGGTGGTGCCACTTACATTGACGACATCCCCGAAGTGGCGGGCACGCTGTACGCAGCCCTCATCAAGTCGCCCGTAGCGCATGGCGAGCTGATCGGCGACGGCATCGACCGCGAATCCATCCTCGCCCAGCACGGCGTGGTGGCGGTGTTCACCGCCAAGGACATTCCTGGCGAAAACAACTGCGGCCCCATCATCCACGACGACCCCTTCCTGGCCGATGGCAAGGTCGAGTTTGTCGGTCAGGCGGTCGCGGTGGTGGTGGCGCGTGAAATGCTCTACGCCCGCGAAGCCGCGGCCAAGGCCAAGGTCCTGGTCAAGGAACTCAAACCCATCTTGACGGTTGAAGAAGCGCTGGAAGCCCAGAGTTTCGTGATGCCCGCAAAGGGCATCGTGCGTGGTGATGCCGCAGCTGCGATTGCCGCTGCCCCGCACAAGATCAAGGGCACGACCCGCACCGGCCAGCAGGAACAGTTCTATCTGGAAGGCCAGATCACCTACGCGGTGCCCAAGGAAGACGGTCAGCTCACGCTCTACTGTTCCACCCAGCACCCCGACGGCAACCAGCGCGAAGCCGCTGCAGCGCTCAACCTCACGACCAACGATGTGGAAGTGATTTGCCGCCGCATGGGCGGTGGTTTTGGCGGCAAGGAAGGCAACGCCAGCATCTTCAGCCAGAGCGCTGCGCTGGCCGCTCATCTGCTGCAAAAGCCGGTCAAGCTGCGCGTCAACCGCGACGACGACATGACCATCACAGGCAAGCGCCACGACTTCCGCATCGACTACGAAGTGGGCTTCGACGACACCGGCCGCATCCTGGGCGCCGACATCATGCTGGCCTCGCGCTGCGGCTACAGCGTGGACTACTCCGGCCCCGTCAACGACCGCGCCTGTCTGCACATCGACAACGCGTACCACATCCCCGCACTCAAGCTGGTCAGCCACCGCTGCAAGACCAACACCCAAAGCGCCACCGCCTTCCGCGGCTTTGGCGGTCCGCAGGGCATGTTCGGCATCGAGACGGTGATCGACGAAATCGCCGCCACGCTGGGCAAGGACCCGCTGGAGGTGCGCAAGCTCAACCTCTACAAGGACCCGGCCGTCAGCGGCACGCCCGACACCATGACCACCCAGTACAACCAGCTGATCGAAGACTGGGTGGGTGACAAAGTGATCGCGCAGGTCGAGCAGGAATCGAAGTACGCCGAGCGCCGCGCCGCGGTGCAGGCCTTCAACGCCAAGAGCAAAACCCGCAAGCGCGGCATCGCCTTGGTGCCGCTCAAGTTCGGCATCAGCTTCACCGCCACGCACCTGAACCAGGGGGGCGCGCTGCTGGTGGTCTACATGGACGGCTCGGTCAGCTGCAACCACGGCGGTACCGAAATGGGCCAGGGCCTGAACACCAAGATGGCCCAGGTTTGTGCTGACGGCCTGGGT
>JBEEOS010000126.1:0-5189 GCA_041191485.1 Pseudomonadota bacterium | reverse complement strand
CTGGCACCTCGACCTTGAGCACCAGGCCCTTGACGTCGCCCGTCAACACCACATTGCTGCCCCCGCCCAGGACGGTTCGCGGCAAATGGCTCAAGCGCGCGTCCTGCAAGACGGCACGCAAATCGTCTTCGCAGCGCACCCGCACCAGGGCCTCGGCACGGGCGGCGATGCCAAAGGTGTTGTAGGGCTGCAGGGGGACGTTTTGCTCCAGGATCATGGGACAATTGTCGCATTCCCGAACTTCGCTTGACGAGATAGCCATGCCTTCTTTTGACACTGTTTGCGAACCCAATATGGTCGAAGTCCGCAACGCTGTGGACACCTGCGCCAAGGAAATTGGCACCCGCTTTGACTTCAAAGGCACTTCAGCAGCCATTGAACTCAAGGACAAGGAAATCACGATGTACGGCGATGCCGACTTCCAACTCCAGCAGGTGGAAGACATCTTGCGCAACAAACTGACCAAGCGCAATGTGGATGTCCGCTACCTGGACATTGGCAAAGTCGAAAAGATCGGTGGCGACAAGGTCAAGCAAGTCGTCAAGGTGCGCGAAGGCATTGCCACCGAAGACGCCAAGAAGATCACCCGCATCATCAAGGACTCCAAGATGAAGGTACAAGCCTCCATCCAGGGGGACGCCGTGCGCGTGACGGGCGCCAAGCGGGATGACCTGCAAGCCGCCATGGCTTTGCTGCGCAAGGACATGGCAGATCTGCCCCTGTCCTTCAACAATTTCCGCGACTGACCCACCTCATGCCGCTGATGGCGGCATGACTCAAGCACGCACAGCGGCAGTCACCACCACTTCAATGCGCCAGGTCGGATCAGCCAGTGCGGCCTGCACCGTGGCTCGTGGGGGTGCGTGGCCTACGGCCACCCAGGCGTCCCAGACCTCGTTCATGGCCGCGATATCGGCGATATCGCGCAGGTAAATCTGCGTGCGCAAGATGCGACTTTTGTCACTGTTGCATTCAGCCAGACGCACATCAATCTGGCGCAGCACATCGGCCGTCTGGCTGCGAATGTCGTTGGCCTCGCACTCGGGCACCATCCCGGCCAGATGGACCACACCGTTGAACACAGCCGCTTCGCTGTAGCGCGCGGCCACATGCAGACGTTGAATATCGCTCATGGTTTTTTGGCTCCAACCTTGGACTCGGTCCCGGCAAACAGGCGGTTGATGTTCTCGCGGTGACGCCACACCAGCAGCAGCGCCATGATGCTCAGGCTGAGCACTTGGGCGCCTTGCGCCTGCCAGGCCACGCCATGGCCAAACACCATGTACACCGGCGCAAACACAGCCGCCACCATGGACGCCAGCGAAACAAATCGGCTGAAGTACACCACGATGGCGAAGGTCAGCACGGTGGCCAGCGCCAGCAAGGGGTTCACCCCCAGCACAACGCCCAAAGCCGTAGCCACCCCTTTGCCACCCTGGAAACGGAAAAACACCGGGTACAGATGCCCCACAAAGGCGGCAAGCCCAGCCAGTGCAGCGGCCGAGGGGTCGCCCCCCAGCATCGTCACCACCCAGACGGGCAACCAGCCCTTGAAGGCGTCAAACAGCAAGGTCAGTACCGCCGCTTTTTTATTGCCCGAGCGCAGCACATTGGTGGCGCCAGGATTTTTGCTGCCGTAGGTCCGCGGATCGCTCAAGCCCATCATGCGGCTGACGATGACCGCAAAGCTCAACGAGCCCACCAGGTAACCACCCACGACCGCGAGCAAGGGGAAAAGAGTTTCCATCACAAGGCTTTCAGTTCAGGTTACAGGGCCGGGTCACGCATGTCCCAACGGATGGCGTCAATCTGCTGCAACAACTCCGCGCTGAGTTGGACGTCCCAAGCCTGGAGGTTTTCCTGCAGCTGGTGCTGCGAGGTCACACCAATGATGGTGCTGGCCACACTCCAGCGGTGGTAGCAAAACGCCAGCGCCATTTGTGTGGGCGTCAAGCCATTGTCACGCGCCAGCTGGTTGTAGCGGCGTGCGGCGGCCAGGGCCTCAGGGCGGCCCCAGCGCTGCTTGCGCATGGATTCGTAGTTGGCAATGCGTGCATTGGGCACAGCATCCCCCTCAAAACCGCTTTGGTCATACTTGCCCGTCAAGGCGCCAAAGGCCAAGGGCGAGTACGCCAGCATGGAAACCTTCAGGCGGTGGCAGGTTTCGTCCAGGCCGTTGTCATAAAAACGACTGGTCAGCGCATAGGGGTTCTGCACCGTCATCGCACGCGGCAAGCCATGCTGCTCGGCCAGCCGAATGAACTCGTGCACGCCATAAGGCGTCTCGTTGGACAGGCCGATGTAGCGTACCTTACCCGCCTTGACGAGCTGGGCCATTGCCTCAAGTTGTTCGTGAATGGAGGTGACTGACTTGTCCTTGGACGGGTCAAAGTAGCTCATGCCGAACACCGGCACATGACGCTCGGGCCAATGGATCTGGTAGAGGTCGATCACATCGGTTTTCAAACGCTTGAGGCTGCCTTCGCAGGAGTTCAGGATGTCCTGCGCCGTCATGCCGCTGCCCTCTCGAATCCAGGGCATGCCGCGCGAAGGGCCAGCCACCTTGGTCGCCAGGACCACCTGCTGACGCATACCAGGGTTCTTTTCGAACCAGTTACCGATGATGGTTTCGGTGGCGCCGCAGGTCTCGGCCTTGGCCGGGACGGCGTACATCTCGGCGGTGTCGATGAAATTGATGCCAGCGTTCACGCTCTGGCTGAGGATGGCGTGCGCATCAGCCTCACCCACCTGTTCACCAAAGGTCATGGTGCCCAGGCAAATGGGCGTGACATGCAGGTCACTGGTACCGAGTTGGACTTTTTTCATGTTTTGTGGATATCAAAAGCTGGCAAAGTGGTGATTTTGTCATGCACGCAAGACGCCTGTTGTTCTTGCGCGCTCTTCTTCCTGCAGACGCAACACCCGTCGCTGCACTTTGCCGGTGGTGGTCATGGGCAGCTGGTCAATGAATTCAATTTCCTTGGGGTATTCATAAGGCGCCAGCAAGCCACGCACATGTGATTGCAATGCACGGCGCACATCTTCTTCGAAGGCCTGCGCATCGGCATGTTGCCCACGCTTTGCGGCAAAGTCCGGCGAGAGCACCACATAAGCCTTGACCAGCGCACCGCGCTCGGCATCCGGCTTGGGCACCACCGCTGCGTTGGCCACCGCCGCATGTTTGACCAGGCAGTTTTCAATTTCGCCCGGACCAATGCGGTAGCCCGCGGCCTTGAACATGTCGTCCGTGCGGCCCTGGTACCAGAAATAACCGTCTTCATCACGCACCGCCATGTCACCGGTACGGCACCAGTCGCCCGTGTATTTTTTGCGTGTCGCTTCTTCGTTGTTCCAGTAGCCCAGAAAGAACACCGGGTCGGGTTCACCGTGCACATCAAAACGGTTGACCGCCACCTCGCCAGGCACGCCCGTGGCGCACACCTGTCCAGCATCATCGATCACGGCCACCTGGTGCCCCGGGTAGCCCTTGCCCATGCTGCCTGCCTTGGGCGGCCAAAAGCGCACGCAGTTGCCCACCACATAGTTGATCTCGGTCTGACCAAACATCTCATTGACCGTCACGCCCAACTGCTGTTCGCAATAAGCAAACACCGCATCGCCCACTGCCTCGCCCGCGCTCATGATGGCTTGCAACTGAAGCCGGTAACGCTTGCGGGGCTCAGGCACAGCCTTCATCATGGCCTTGAGCGCCGTGGGAAACAAAAAGGTGTGCGTGACCGCGTGCGCGTCCAGAATCTCGAAAGCCGTCTCGGGCGAGAAGCGGCCATTGAACGCCACAATGGGGCGACCAAAATACAAGCTGGGCAACAAGGCATCCATCAAGCCGCCCGTCCAGGCCCAGTCTGCGGGCGACCAGAACACCGCTTGCGAAGGCTTGCGCGCATCCGCCGGGTCAAAACCAAACCAGTTCTGACTGCAGACAAAACCCGTCAGGTTGCCGATCAGGGCACGCTGCGGGATCAATGCGCCCTTGGGGTTGCCGGTGGTGCCGCTGGTATAGATCAACACCGCCGGGTCATCGGCGCGGGTGACCGCCGGTTCAAACCAGTCCGGTGCTTGAGCGATCGCTTGGGCGTAATCCAGGTCTGCCTGCGCAGCAGCCTGCCCCACACCCATCAAGGTTTTCAGGCCAGGGCAATCCTGGCGAGCCTGCACCATGGCCGCAATCGCTGCTTCATCGCAAATCGCCACCGCCGCCTGGCTGTCGTTGATGCGAAAGGACAAAGCCTCCGGCCCAAACAACATGGACAGCGGCATCGCCACCGCACCCATCTGCAACACCGCCATGTAGGCCACAGCTGTTTCAAAGCGCTGCGGCATCACAATCGCCACGCGGTCGCCCGCGCGCACGCCCTGCCCTTGCAGCACCTGGCTGAGCCGATGGGCCTGGCTCTGGAGTTGCGCGTAGGTGTAGCTGCGGTGCTGCCCCGAGCTGTCGTGCTCGATCAAGGCAACTTGCCCGGCCTGGCTTTTGGAGGCCGCCCAGCGGCCGCAGCATTCGCGAGCCATGTTCAGGTTTTGGGGCACCTTCCAGCCAAACTGCCCATGCAACTGCGCATAGTGGTCCTCGGGCTTGTCGTGTTTGCGCATGCGCTTCATGCCGTGTCTCCTTATGATCGCAAAGTATGTACCAAGTCCAGCGTCCTTCCACCTCCCGATTCCTGCCCATACGCCACCATCAGTACCACGTGCGACAGTGGTCTGACGCTGTCGGAGCTGATTCCACACCCCTGGTGCTTTTGCATGGCTGGATGGACGTGTCCGCCTCCTGGCAGTTTTTGGTGGATGCCTTGCCGCAAGACTTTGCTGACCAGCACAGCATCATTGCTCCAGACTGGCGGGGTTATGGCCTGACCACCGGCCCCGAGACCGACGCTTTCTGGTTCCCGGACTACCTGGGTGATCTGGACGCCCTGCTCGAGCGCCTCTACCCCGGCCAACAGGTGGACCTGGTGGGCCATAGCATGGGCGGCAATGTGGTCATGCTGTACGCAGCTGCACGCCCCCATCGCGTACGCCGTGTGGTCAATGTGGAAGGCTTTGGCATGGCGACCACACGCCCAGCGCAAGCCCCCAACCGAATCGCCAAATGGCTGGACGAGCTGCAAACCCACCAAAAGAGTGGCAACACGCTGCAAAGCTACCCCGACCAGGACGCCGTCGCCGCA
>JBEEOS010000125.1:0-7894 GCA_041191485.1 Pseudomonadota bacterium | reverse complement strand
AACGGGTGCACTGGATGCAACGGCTCATCTCTTCCATGGAGATCAGCGGACCGACTTCCTTGTGGAAGACGACGCGCTTTTCTTCTTCGTAGCGCGACTTCGTGCCGCCGTAGCCTACCGCCAGATCCTGCAACTGGCATTCGCCACCCTGGTCACAGATAGGGCAGTCCAGCGGGTGGTTGATGAGCAGGAATTCCATCACCGACTTCTGGGCCGAAACAGCCTTGTCGGAGCGGGTGCGCACGATCATGCCCTGCGTCACCGGCGTGGCGCAGGCAGGCATGGGTTTGGGGGCTTTTTCCACATCCACCAGGCACATGCGGCAGTTGGCGGCGATGGAAAGTTTCTTGTGATAGCAGAAATGCGGAATGTAGTTGCCGGCTTTCTCGGCCGCATGCATCACCATGCTGCCTTCAGCCACTTCCACTTTCTTGCCGTCGAGTTCGATTTCAACCATGTCGGTTCAACCTCAAGCGTAAGCACCGACCACACAGGTCTTGTGCGCGATGTGGTGTTCAAATTCGTGGCGGTAGTGCTTGAGCATGCCGCGCACCGGCATGGCCGCTGCATCACCCAAGGCGCAGATGGTGCGCCCCATGATGTTGCCAGCCACGCTGTCAAGAAGATCCATGTCCGAGGGACGGCCCTGCCCGTTTTCAATGCGATCGACCACGCGGGACAACCATCCCGTGCCTTCGCGGCAAGGGGTGCACTGACCGCAGGACTCGTGCATGTAGAAGTAGGACAGGCGTTGCAGCGACTTGACCATGCAGCGGGTGTCGTCCATCACGATCACGGCGCCCGAACCCAGCATGGAGCCGCCTTCCTTGGCGATGCTGTCATAGTCCATGGTCAGGTCCATCATCAGCTTACCCGGAATGACCGGGGAAGAAGAACCACCAGGAATCACGGCCTTGAGCTGGCGACCGGCGCGCACGCCACCGGCCAATTCGAGCAGCTTGGCAAAGGGCGTGCCCATGGGCACTTCGTAGTTGCCAGGGCGCTCAACGTCACCGCTGACCGAGAAGATCTTGGTGCCGCCGTTGTTGGGCTTGCCCGCCTCAAGGTAGGCCTGGCCGCCATTGCGGATGATCCAGGGCACGGCCGCGAAAGTCTCGGTGTTGTTGATGGTGGTGGGCTTGCCGTACAGACCAAAGCTGGCCGGGAACGGCGGCTTGAAGCGGGGCTGGCCTTTTTTGCCTTCGAGCGATTCGAGCAGCGCGGTTTCTTCGCCGCAGATGTAGGCGCCGAAACCGTGGGAAGCATGCAGCTGGAAGCTGAAGTTGCTGCCCATGATGTTGTCGCCCAGATAGCCCGCAGCGCGCGCTTCTTCGAGGGCTTCCTGGAAGCGCTCGTAGACCTGGAAGATTTCACCGTGGATGTAGTTGTAGCCCACACTGATGCCCATGGCGTAGGCGGCAATGGCCATGCCTTCGATCACGGTGTGCGGGTTGTACATCATGATGTCCCGGTCCTTGCAGGTGCCGGGCTCGCCCTCGTCCGAGTTGCAGACGAGGTATTTCTGACCAGGGAACTGGCGGGGCATGAAGCTCCACTTCAGACCGGTGGGGAAGCCAGCGCCGCCGCGACCGCGCAGACCGGACTCCTTGACGGTGGCGATCACCTGGTCCTGCGTCAGGCCCGCGACACCGGTGTCGCTGTTCGGTGCAGTGCCGTCCTTGCCCAGGATCTTGCGTAGGGCGGCGTAGCCCCCACGGGCTTCGTAGTCCTTCAGACGCCAGTTGCTGCCGTTGATGTCAGCGTAGATCTGCGGGTTGATGTGGCGACCATGGAAGCAGGTTTCCACGCCGGTGGCCTGGAATTGCGTGAGGATTTGTTCGATGTTCATCTTCTCGTTCCTCAAGCCTTGGCAGCCGCAGTCAGGCTGTCGATCAGCTGGTCGAGCTTGTCGTGGCTCATGAAGCTGCACATGTGGCGATCATTGACCAACATCACCGGCGCGTCGGCGCAGGCGCCCTGACATTCGCTGGGTTGCAGCGTGAACACCCCATCGGCGGTGGTTTCACCTGCGTGCACGCACAGCTTGGCTTCGAGGTGTTGCAAGGCCTGCAGACCACCACGCAACTGGCACGGCAGGTTGGTGCAGACGTTGAGCTTGAACTTGCCCACCGGCTTTTGGTTGTACATGTTGTAGAAGGTCGTGACTTCGTGCACGGCCATCACAGGCATGCCCAGATAGTCAGCGACTTCCTGCTCGCTTTCGGGGCTGACCCAGCCCTGCTCTTGCTGCACGATCGAGAGGATCGGCATCACGGCGGACTGCTTTTGATCGGCAGGGAATTTGGCGACTTCGCGGGCGAAGCGCGCTTTGGTGGCTTCAGAGATCATCGATCAATCTCTCCAAACACAATGTCCATGGTGCCAATGATGGCCACAGCGTCGGCCAGCATGTGGCCTCGGGCCATTTCATCAAGGGTTGCAAGGTGGGCAAAGCCCGGGGCGCGGATCTTCATGCGGTAGGGCTTGTTGGCGCCATCGCTGACCATGTAGATGCCGAACTCACCCTTCGGATGCTCGACGGCGGCATACGCCTCGCCCTCGGGCACCTTGAAGCCTTCAGAGAAGAGCTTGAAGTGGTGGATCAGCGCTTCCATGTTGGACTTCATGTCCTCGCGCTTGGGCGCAGCCACCTTGGCGGTGTCATTGATGACCGGACCCGGGTTGGCACGCAGCCAGGCCACGCACTGCTGGATGATCTTGTTGGACTCGCGCATTTCCTGCACGCGCACCAGGTAACGGTCGTAGCTGTCGCCGGTCTTGCCCACGGGCACGTCGAACTCGACCTTGTCGTAAGCGTCGTAGGGCTGCTTCTTGCGCAGGTCCCAGGCAAAGCCGGAGCCGCGGATCATGGGCCCTGTCATGCCCAGGTTCAGGGCGCGCTCGGGCGGCACCACGCCGATACCCACTGTGCGCTGCTTCCAGATGCGGTTGTCGGTCAGCAGCGTTTCGTACTCGTCCACGCACTTGGGGAAACGCTGGGTAAAGTCATCAATGAAGTCCAGCAAGGAGCCCTTGCGGTTTTCATTGAAGCGCGCGATGGCTCGAGCGTTACGTACCTTGGTCACCTTGTGCTGCGGCATGCTGTCAGGCAGGTCGCGGTACACACCACCTGGACGGAAGTAAGCCGCATGCATGCGCGCGCCAGAGACGGCCTCGTACATGTCAAACAGGTCTTCACGCTCGCGGAAGGTGTAAATCAGGATGGTGGAGCTGCCGCAATCGTTGCCGTGCGAACCGAGCCACATCAGGTGGTTCAGGATGCGGGTGATTTCGGAGAACATCACGCGGATGTACTGCGCACGCAACGGCACCTCGATGCCCAGCATTTTTTCGATGGCCAGGCAGTAGGCATGCTCGTTGCACATCATCGACACGTAGTCCAGACGGTCCATATAGGGCAGCGCCTGGATGTAGGTCTTGTGTTCGGCCAGTTTTTCGGTGGCACGGTGCAGCAGGCCAATGTGCGGGTCAGCGCGTTGCACCACTTCACCATCGAGCTCCAGCACCAGACGCAGCACGCCGTGCGCGGCCGGGTGCTGGGGACCGAAGTTCAGCGTGTAATTTTTGATCTCGGCCATATCAGTTCAGGCCTCCGTAATGTTCTTCGCGGATCACACGTGGCGTGATCTCGCGCGGCTCGATCGTCACAGGCTCATAGACCACGCGCTGACGCTCGGCGTCATAGCGCATCTCCACGTGGCCCGACAAGGGGAAGTCCTTGCGGAAGGGGTGACCGATGAAACCGTAGTCCGTCAGGATGCGACGCAGGTCCGCATGGCCTTCGAAGACGATGCCGTACAGGTCAAACGCTTCGCGCTCGTACCAGTTGGCCGAGTTCCACAGTTCGTTGACCGAATCCACTTTGGGCAGGTCGTCGTTGGGGCACAGCACCTTGACGCGCACACGCTGGTTCAGGCTCACCGACAGCAGGTGTACCACGACACCAAAACGCGGCCCGTCAGTACCCACCTCGCGATAAGCGCTGTAGTCCACGCCGCACAGGTCAATGAGTTGCTCGAACTTGCAGTCTTCGGCGTCACGCAATGTTTTCATCACGCCCGGGTATTGTTCTGCGGTGACGTGCACCGTCACTTCACCCAGGGCCACTGTGATCTTGCAGACATGGTCTTCAAGTGCAGCCGCCAGTTTGTCTTGCAGGTCTTCAGCACGGATGGCAAAGTCAGTCATCTGCATGCCTCCTTAAACACGAGCGATCGTGTGTTCACGACGAATTTTTTGCTGCAGCTGCATGATGCCGTAGATCAGCGCTTCGGCTGTAGGCGGGCAGCCAGGCACATACACATCCACCGGCACCACGCGATCGCAACCACGCACCACCGAGTAGCTGTAGTGGTAGTAGCCGCCACCATTGGCACAAGAGCCCATGGAAATCACCCAGCGCGGCTCGGACATCTGGTCATAGACCTTGCGCAGCGCAGGCGCCATCTTGTTGCACAGCGTGCCCGCCACAATCATCAAATCCGACTGGCGCGGACTGGCACGGAACACCTCGGCACCAAAACGCGCCAGGTCGTAGCGCGCCGTAGCCGCATGCATCATCTCGACCGCGCAGCAGGCCAGACCAAAGGTCATGGGCCACAGCGATCCAGTCTTGGCCCAATTCACCACCGAGTCGTAACTGGTGGTGATGAAGCCTTCCTTCATCACGCCTTCAATCATCGTGTTGTCCTCAAAAGGATGAGCGGGGATGGGTCATTCCCAGTCGAGCGCGCCTTTTTTCCACTCGTAGACAAAGCCCACGACCAGAATGGCCAGGAAAACGCACACAGCCGCAAAGCCGGCAATGCCCACTTCCTTCAGGGCCACCGCCCAGGGGAAGAGGAATGCGATTTCCAGATCGAACAGAATGAACAGGATGGCAACCAGGTAATAGCGCACATCGAATTTCATGCGGGCGTCTTCGAAGGCCTCGAAACCGCACTCATAAGGGGAGTTTTTTTCCGCATCAGGTCGGTTGGGGCCAAGAATGTAGCCAATGACCTGGGGAAGGATGCCGACAGCGATGCCGACCAGAATGAACAGGAGGAGTCTGGTGCCGTCGGCGAGACTCGAACTCGCACAGCTTTCGCCACTACCCCCTCAAGATAGCGTGTCTACCAATTTCACCACGACGGCGGGAATGTTTTTCCAGATCGCTTGAGGTACAGCTCGTCGGCTGTTTATCGCTCTCCGGACAATCCCTGATTCTACTCTGAAACCTAGGCTCAGCCTGATAAAAATCAGGAAAAAATTCAGTCTTGCTGAAGTCCTTAGTAAGCTTCGTTTAATACTTACTTCGCAGGAATACCCTGCGTGGTATTTACACCGCCGGCAGCCGGAATTTGAGCGGCTGCGCTGGTGTCCGCAGGAGCCGTCACGGGTGCAGAAACGGGCGCCACGGAACCCTCAAGCACACTGCCCGAGGACACGTTGCGACCAGCGTTGCCAATGTAGGCCAGCAGCAGAGTACACACAAAAAACACCGCCGCCAGCACAGCCGTGGTGCGCGACAGGAAGTTGGCACCACCCGTGGCACCAAACAAGCTGCCAGAGCCGCCGCTGCCAAAAGCAGCGCCCATGTCAGCACCCTTGCCGTGCTGCACCAGAATCAGGCCAATCATGGCCAGGGCCGAGAGGATCTGCACCACCAAAATCAAAGTCATCACGATGCTCATTACATTCTCCAATTCAATAAAAACTTCATGCCGCGCAGCGGTGCGCAGCTTGCAAAATCGTCAGGAAATCGGCGGCTTTGAGAGACGCGCCCCCAATCAAGCCACCGTCAATATCGGTTTGCGCCAGCAACTCTGACGCGTTGGCTGCATTCATGCTGCCGCCGTACAAAATCGACACGCGTTCGGCATGTGGCGTTGCTGCCTTGATTTGAGCGCGCAACACAGCATGCACGGCCTGCGCCTGTTCGGGCGTGGCCGTACGGCCTGTGCCAATGGCCCAAACAGGCTCATAAGCCAAGACGATCTCGCTGATGCAATGACCGTTTTCATGGATCACTGCGGCCAACTGGCGCTTGACCACGGCCTCGGTCTCCCCTGCTTCGCGCTGCGCCAGCGTTTCTCCCACGCACACGATAGGTGTGATGCCATGCGCCAGAGCCTGCTTGGCCTTGAGGGCCACGACTTCATCGCTTTCGCCATGGTATTGGCGACGCTCGGAGTGGCCCACGATGCTGTAGCGCACACCAAAGTCCCGCAGCATCAAAGCTGACACTTCGCCGGTGTAGGCGCCACTGACCTGAGCGGACACGTCCTGCGCCCCCAGCTCAACGGCAGTGTTGGCCAACAGCAGCTGCACCTGGGCGAGATAGGGAAATGGCACACACACACCAACCCTGCAGCGCATGGCGCCCAGCCCGGTTTTGATGCCATCAAGCAAGCTCTGATTGGCAGCCAGGCCGCCATTCATCTTCCAATTGCCCACAATCAGTTTTTGATTCATGTGTTGTCTCCCCAGGTCAGAACAATTTTGCCGACGTGCTGACCGGACTGCATCAGCGCATGTGCTGCAGCCGCTCCACTTGGCAAACTCTCTACCGGTGCACACGCATCAAACACGCTGTGAATCACGGGCTTGATGCGGCCTTGCGCCAACCACGGCCAGACGGTTTCGCGCAGCTTTTGCGCAATGGCCGCCTTGAAGGCCACTGGACGCGGACGCAAGGTCGAGCCCGTCACCGTCAAGCGGCGACGCAGCACCACACCAGCATTGAACGCGCTGTTGACACCGCCCTGCACCGCAATGATGACCAGGCGACCGTCTTCGGCCAAGACCTCCACCTCGCGCGCCACATAGTCGCCAGCGACCATGTCCAGAATCACATCCACGCCACGACCTTCGGTCAGGCGCTTGGCTTCTTGCACGAAGTCCTGTGTACGGTAGTTGATCGCATGATCCGCACCCAGCGCCAGACAGGCTTGACATTTGTCATCCGAGCCCGCAGTTACGATCACTTTCGCGCCCGCAGCCTTACCCAACTGGATGGCGGTCACGCCAATGCCACTGGTGCCGCCCTGCACCAGCAAGGTTTCCCCCGCTTGCAGACGGCCACGGTCAAACACATTGCTCCAGACCGTGAAAAAGGTCTCGGGCAAAGCGGCAGCCTCGACATCAGACAAACCAGCAGGCACCGGCAGGCACTGGGCCACCGGAGCGACGCACAGCTCAGCATAGCCACCACCGGCCACCAGCGCACAAACGCGATCACCCAGGTTCAGGCCTGCTTGCGCCATGGCCTGGGCATCGCCAGCCACAATGACACCAGCCACTTCCAGCCCCGGCCACACGGGCGCACCGGCCGGAGGCGGGTAAGCGCCCGTTCGCTGCAGCACATCGGGGCGATTGACCCCGCTGGCACTGACGCGAATGAGCACCTCCCCTGCCCCAGCCACCGGGTCAGGGCCTTGCGCAGGCACCAGAACCTCCGGACCGCCAAAGCTGGAAATGTGAATGAGCTTCATGTCAAAACCGGTTGCGAGCCCGAAGGCCCGCAGCTGTCAGATCACTGCTGTTGTTGCTGTTGCTGAGCGCCCTGAGCCGGACGGTCCAGCAAGGCTTTCATGGACAGCTTGATGCGGCCCTTTTCGTCGGTCTCGAGCACTTTGACCTTGACGATCTGGCCTTCGCTCAGGTAGTCGGTCACTTTTTCGACGCGCTCGTGGGCGATCTGGCTGATGTGCAGCAGGCCATCCTTGCCAGGCAACAGGTTCACCAGGGCACCAAAGTCCAGGATCTTGGTGACCGGGCCTTCATAGACCTTGCCGATTTCGACTTCGGCGGTGATCTGCTCGATGCGTTGCTTGGCCATGTCGGCCATGGCGCCGTCGGTGGCGGCGATGGTGATGGTGCCGTCTTCCTC
>JBEEOS010000124.1:0-5301 GCA_041191485.1 Pseudomonadota bacterium | reverse complement strand
CGATGGGGTGGGCAAAGGTGTACATCGGGTAGATGCACCAGGTGTCGCCCGTGTGGTGGTGGGTGGCGCGGCGGATGCGGTAGATGGCCGGGTCGCGCAGGTTGATGTTGGGCGAAGCCATGTCGATCTTGGCACGCAGCACGGCCGCGCCGTCGGCCAACTTGCCATCGCGCATTTCACGGAATCGCGTCAGGTTTTCTGCGACGGTGCGGGTGCGGAAGGGGCTGTCCACACCGGGCTTGCCAAAGTCGCCCCGGTTGGCGCGCATGTCTTCCGCGCTTTGCTCGTCCACATAGGCGTGACCGGCTTGAATCAAGGCCTCGGCAGCGCGGTACATGAAGTCGAAGTAGTCGCTGGCCTGGTAGGGCGCGGCAGACCCTGCAGCTTGGCCGATCTGCGCCCAGTCAAAACCGAGCCATTTGACGGCGTCGATGATGCTGTTGACGTATTCGGTGTCTTCTTTTTCGGGGTTGGTGTCGTCAAAGCGCAGGTGGCACACGCCGCCGTACTCTTGGGCGAGACCAAAGTTGATGCAGATGCTTTTGGCGTGACCCACGTGCAAGTAGCCGTTGGGTTCGGGCGGGAAGCGGGTGCGGATCTTGGCGGGGTCAGGCTCGCCACCGGCGTGGTGCGCGGCGTCGCCGGGGCTACCGGCCCAGCGGCGGCTGGCATAGGTGCCTTTGTCCAGGTCGCTTTCGATGATCTGGCGCAGGAAGTTGCTGACTTTGTGCTCGCCGCTGTCGGCTGCAGCAGGTGTGTGGGCGGGGGAATTCATGCACGGATTTTAGGCGTTGGGACAAGGTTTTTAAGGGCTAAGCTCGCTTTTGCTTGCCAGTCCGCCCCCTCGATGCTCGGCGGCGATAATGCTGCCTGAGTTAAAGCAGGAGTTTGAATGGATGCCTTGTTGTTGGCCAAAGCAGCGGTCATGGGAGTGGTCGAGGGTTTGACCGAGTTTTTGCCGATTTCGTCCACGGGGCATTTGATCCTCACCGGCAGCCTGCTAGGGTTTCATGACGAAAAGGCCAAGGTGTTTGAAATCGCCATCCAGGCCGGAGCGATTTTTGCGGTCATCCTGGTGTACTGGGACAAGATTCGCACCACGATGCGGCAGTTGCCCTACAAGGAAGAGGCTCAGCGCTTTGCGCTGAATGTGTTCATCGCTTTTTTCCCGGCCGTCATTTTGGGTTTGCTGTTCGGCAAAGCCATCAAGGCCCATCTGTTCACGCCTGCGGTGGTGGCGACCACCTTCATATTGGGGGGCTTGATCATTTTGTGGGCCGAGCGTCGGTCGCCCAGCACCGTTCGTATTCGGGCTGTCGAAGACATGCGCGGGCGCGATGCGCTCAAGGTCGGGCTGGTGCAGTGCCTGGCCATGATTCCGGGCACCAGCCGCAGCGGCGCCACCATCATCGGGGGCATGCTGCTGGGCCTGTCGCGCAAGGCGGCGACCGACTTTTCCTTTTACCTGGCCATTCCCACCCTGATTGGCGCTGGCGTCTATAGCCTCTACAAAGAGCGAGCCCTGCTGAGCATGGCCGATGCGCCGCTGTTTGGCGTGGGCCTGGTCGTGTCTTTCCTGAGCGCCTGGGTGTGCGTGCGCTGGCTGCTGCGCTTTATTTCCACCCACAGCTTTGAAGTGTTTGCCTGGTACCGCATCGCCTTTGGCTTGCTGGTGCTGGCCACCAACCACTGGGGGCTGTTGCACTGGGTGGAATGAAAAAACCGGCCTTTCGGCCGGTTTGAAAATACCCCTTTTGGGGGCGCGTGGGGCCCCTGGGGCGTGCGAATCAGCTGAGGGCAATGCCTTGTTGAACAAACAAGTCGGCATCCATATTGTTCAGGTGAGCGGTGTACACGTTGTAAGTGTTCCCGTTCATGCTGAATGTGGAGTTGGTGTTCGTCCACAGGCTTGCATCGCTGATGTGCAATTTGTCCGCACTGTCACCATTGACCGCAAACTGCACGTGACCCGCACGGTTGTTGTTTGTATCAAACGCATTGACCACGCCCAGGCTCAGCACATCGTTGAGTTTGAGGGGCAGTTCCTGCGTCCCGGTCGCACTCATGTCCACCAAGTTGCGGGCAACAATGGTGCCCACGATGGGCGTGGTTCCCGCAGCAGGCACCAGGCTGGAGAGGTCGAGTGTGGAGGTATTTGTGACAAGCGTGTATTTGCCCACAATGCCTGCATGCGCTACATCAGCAGTCTCGTAAGGAGAGTTAGCCGTCGACTCGATCACAATGTTCTGATTGGCGACAGTAACATAACTGAACTGATTCGTGTAGCTTGGCGTCGTACTTTCCAACTCAGGTTGGGCAGTTAAGAGGACATCATTGGTCAGCTTTGTATTACCAGCCGCATCGGTAAGGGTGACTTTAAAAGTACCTACATCAAAGTCAGCTCCGGGATTTTCTATGGGGATTTCGATTTTGGAGCCGACATAGTCACCTTTACTTAAATTCGTATTATTCGTGGGATCAATGGTGATTTCGTAGCTGACCGCTTCCGTGGCAATGATTTCCGCATTGCCGTTCAATATGGTGTTGGTGTTGAGGTTGATGTTGATATTCGCATCCACCTCGGTATCGACAATGAAGTTGTGCTCACCCAAGGCCTTGATCTGGCCATCAGCCGTGGTGACCACAGCTTTGGCTGAATAGAAGCCATCGGTCAAATTCAAGCCACTTTCTGTGCTGGTCCAACTGTTTTTGTCGCTGGCCAAAATCTCGGTGCCGTACTGTGCAACCAGCGTGCCGTCCTTCTTGAAGATTTGAAGCTTGAAGGTGTCTCCTTTGCTGGTGTCCAGCGCACCACCCAAGGTGCCGCTCAGGGTCGGGCTGGTGTCGTTGGTGATGAAGTCACTTGCCGATGTCCCGCTGTCATTTTCAAGCTTTTTAATGGTGGGTTTTAGTGCCAGGTTGGTGTCACTCGGTGTGGTGCCTCCGCCGCTGCTGCTACCACCGCCGCCGCCACCGCCAGCTGCAGCCGCACCCAGAAGGCCCAGGCCCGCCCAGCCCAAGGGGCCTATTCCTGCCGCTGCGACTGGAATGGCGGCCAGTGCAGCACCCGCCGGGGCAAGGGCGTCGCCCCCCAAGGCCATGCCAGATGGAGTTGTGGTTTCCTGGAGCAGCCCGGTGGTTTCCTGCACTTTGGCGGTTTCCGGGATGTACTCGTACAGGCTGCCGTTTTCGGCATTGCCGACAATTTGGCTTTGGGTGGTGCTGTCGGTGACGTAGTAGTTTTCGATCAGTACGCTGGGTTGGCGATCGCCCTCGAAAAACAATTCCAGGCTATTGCCGACTCGGCGCGCACGGATGTTTTCTGGCGCGAATCCTGTTTGTTCGTCGACAAGTTCGTAGCGAACGCCATGGAGGGCCTGAATTTTCTCGGCATTGAGTTTGCCGCTTTGAACTTGAATCTTGACGGCGTTGCCTTTTGCGTCAAAGGTTTTGATCAGATAGTTTTTGCTCATGATGTCCTGCTTCTTCACTTGGTGACGCCGTCAACCTCAATCACCACGCGTCGATTCGGTGCCTGGCATTCCTTGTTTGCCGGGGTGGGTTTGATGCCGCAATTGGTTTGAACCAGCGGGTTGGAGCCTTTGCCAATGGCATCAATGCCCATTGCGGGTTTGATGGCCGCTTTTCTGAACATTCCCGAAACGGTGTCTGCGCGTTGTTGCGAGAGGCGTTTGTTCAGGTTGTCCGGGCCAATGGCATCTGTGAATCCAAAGATTCGAATCTTCTGTATGGATGTGTATTCCCGCTCAATTTGTGTGATCAGTTGATCAATGGCCTTTTTCCCGCTTGGCTTGAGCTGGTCTTTGCCAAAGTAAAACAGTGCATCGGCTTTGAGGTTGAATTGGCGCGCCTTGGCTTGAGGGGCGGGTTTGGGTTTGGGAGTGGCTTTGGCGACCGGTGCCCGAGCGATAGCGGGGGCATTGCAGGTCACTGACTCAGGGGCGCGGGAGATGGTGTGCAGCTGCAAGCGGGTTTTGCGGATTTCGCTGGCTGCCGTGGACTCGGGTAAAAACTGTATGCGCGACCCACCATTGCCGGCTTCGATCACTCTGAGGTAGAGGGTGCTGTTCAGATTGGGTGTGAATGTCAGCCCTAGTTGGAGTTTGCCCAGATGTGCTTGGCTTGCATCATCCAGTACCGATTGGATATTGAGTTCTTTGGCATTGATGCAAAAGGCTGAATAGCCGCCAGGGAGTAACGATGCGTGGTAATGCCCACCGAGATAGATGTTGATGGGTTTGTCGATGTTTTGCGTGACGGGACGGTACGCATAAACACGCGCTTGTTCGGAAGGTGCGCCCAATGGCTCGACAAAATACGCCCCAAAGGCCTGTATTGACGGCGACTCAAGGGTTGAAGCTGTGGCGAACGCTGCTGTTGTTGTCATTGCTGACATCACACAGACCAAGAGACACTTGTGAGTCGACTTCAAATTTACTACCCCCTGAAGTGAAGAATGATGTAGGCGAGGGGGATTGTAGTTGAAACGTACTAATATTTATATTAAATTAAACGATTGGTGAATGAGGTCTACGTCTTTTGTAATTTTGGATTTAATCCAAATTTCGAAGCGATGCCTCAATGGCCGCTGCAGTGGCGAGCGGCTTCTCCATGGGAAACAGGTGGGAGCCGTCGAGCATCATCACGCGGCCTTTGGTGATGCGCTGCGTCAGGTCCATGCCGACCTGACGCATTTCCACAGAGTGTGTGCCGCCAACGAAAGCCACAGGGCACTGGACCGGGTGCTTACGCAGCAGCGCTCCAAGGTTGTGGGGCAGGGTGTTGTAGATGCGGGTTTCGATATCCCGGTCAAAGCTCAGGTAGATTTGACCATCACGCTCGGTGGTGCCGTGCTCGATGTAGTCCTTGAGCACCTGTGCATCCCAATGCGCGAAGGCCTTCTTGTGGCGAAAGTGTTCGAGCGCGGCATCGCGATCGGGCCAGTGGTTGCGGCGCTTGCTGCTGATGCGCCCGGGTGAGAGCGAGCCCACGAGCGGCGTGCGTTTGGCCAGGCCCAGGGTGGTGGCCTTCCAGCCCGCCAGGATGGGCGAGTCCAGCAGCAAAACGCCGCGTGCCAATCCTGGGTGCTTGGCTGCGCACATCAGGCTCAGGATGCCGCCCAGGGAGTGACCCACCAGAAAGGGCGCAGACCCCTTGCTGGTTTGGGTGCGGACAAATGAGGCCAGTTGCTCGACCAGATGGGGCCAGTTGTCGCTGACCGGGTAGGCGGGATCGTGGCCAAATTTTTCGATCGCAGACACTTCAAAGCCGCGCTGCTCC
>JBEEOS010000123.1:0-5324 GCA_041191485.1 Pseudomonadota bacterium | reverse complement strand
GGCTCAGTCCAAACAGTTTGTCTGCATTGCCGATGAAAGCAAGCTGGTGGATGTCTTGGGCGCGTTTCCGCTGCCGGTGGAAGTGATTCCCATGTCCACGGCCCGCATCATCCGCCAGTTTGAGGGCATGGGCGCCACGGCTGCCGTGCGCCTGAAGGACGGTCAGCCGCTGGTGACGGACAACGGGCAGCACATCGTCGATGTCAAAGGCTTGAAGATCAGCGATCCGCTGGGCTTTGAAACCCAGGTCAGTCAATGGCCGGGCGTGGTGACGGTGGGCGTGTTTGCACACCAAAAAGCACAGGTGTGCTTGCTGGGCACAGCCACGGGCGTGAAGACGTTGAAGTTCTGAGTAAACGCGGCTCAGGCTCGGCGTAGCCGAAGTCGCAGGTCTGCGCCCACGCGATCTACCGCCTCAAAGCGAAGGCGCTGTGCTTGCTGCAGTTCGGCCAGCTCGGGCAGGTTGGCCATGCCTTGGCCCGGGCCCAGCCATTGCGGGGCTATGTAAATGAGCCATTCATTGACCAGGCCTTCGCGCATGAAGGAGCCGTTGAGTTTGAAGCCGGCTTCCACGTGCAGTTCATTGACCTGACGTCTTGCCAGATCCAGAAGCATGGCTTTCAAATCCACCTTGCCGCCAGGGCCGGGGCAGTCGATGACCTGCACGCCACGCGCTTGCAGTGCGGCGCGGTGTTCGCAGCGCTCCTGGGTGGCGGTGTAGAGCCAGATCTGGCGAGCCTGATCGCCGCTGCCTTGGGTGTCGATCAGCTTGGCGTTTAAGGGCAAGTCCAGGCGGCTGTCGATCACCACCAGATGCGGTTGGCGGGGCGCAGCTAGGCCACGCACGTTGAGCTGTGGATCGTCTTCGAGCACGGTGCCGATGCCGGTCAAAACGGCGCAGGCGCGGGCTCGCCAGGCGTGGCCGTCGGTGCGGGCCTCTGGGCCGGTGATCCATTGGCTCCGGCCGTTTTTGAGCGCGGTTTGTCCGTCCAGGGAGGCGGCAATTTTCATGCGCACCCAGGGCAGACCATGGCGCATGCGGTGCAGGAAGCCGATGTTGAGTTCAGCGGCTTCATGAGCACACAGACCCAACTCGGTCTGCACGCCAGCCGCTTGCAAACGGGCCAGGCCTTGCCCGGCCACCAGAGGGTTGGGATCGGTCAGGGCTGCCACCACTTTTCCTACGCCGGCTTGAATCAGTGCATCAGCACAAGGACCGGTGCGGCCATGGTGAGCGCAAGGCTCCAGCGTGACCCAGGCGGTGGCGCCTCGCACATCGTGACCGCGGGACTGTGCGTCGCGCAGGGCCATGATTTCGGCGTGTGGGCCGCCTGCACGCTGGGTGTGGCCTTGGCCGAGCACCGTGCCGTCGGACGCCGTGATGACACAGCCCACGCGCGGGTTGGGCGAGGTCAGCCACAAGGCTTGCTCGGCCAGCGCCAGGGCCTGGTGCATAGGGGTGGGGTGTTCGCTCACGTGTTCAGATAAAAGTTGTCATGGAGAGGATACGCCATCGGCAACCACAGTGCTGCCCGTGCGGAGGTACAGGTGCAATTGTCCTGCAACCGTGCTGCCGATGTCCGCGTGGCGGGCGGGCCAGGTGATGGCGATATGCCAGTCGCGCAGACCTTCGCCCGCGCTGGTGCTGCTCAATTGCAGCCGATAGGTGACGCTGCCGCGTGTCTGGCTGCTGTCAGGCTGGCAGTTGCTGGCGTTTGCTTTGAGGCACTGGGCAATCGAGCTGGCCCACTGCAGGGCCTGACTGCGTTCGCGGGTGTCCGCTACGCTCAGGTGACTGCTTTGCTGCCAACGCACGGCAGCGGCCAGGCTGAAAGCCAGGATGGCGCTGGCCAGCAGCACCTCGATCAAGAGCCAGCCGCGCTGTGGATGGGGTGTATTCATGGTGAGGCATCGCTCCAACTTCCTGCGATCCATTGCACCTGAGTCAAGGAGCTGGAAGCATGCGGCAATGCGTAAACCGCGCGCACGCTGGCGTCGTTTTGAACCGACAAGCCCGGAGGTACCAGCGCAGCCTGAACAGCCACTTGGCCCTGCACGCTGGCGCTGGATGGGGGCATGGTGGTGATGGCTTCTTTGCGACATTGCGGTAGATAGAGCACGGTGCCATGAATCGGGGCCTGCAGCGCAGGGCAAGCGGGTGTGCAGGCTGCAGCATCAAAAACCAGCAACACTGGTTGACTGGCGGTGCCCAAGGGCGTGAGCCAGTCGCCGGGTGCGCTGACCCAATAGACATTACGAGGCGGCAGGCTGGTGGCGGAAAGTCCTGCTTGCTGCTGCAGCTGTGACCAGGCTTGCAACGTGGAAGCATCCAATTGCCCGAGCAAACCGGTCCACCACGAGGGCAATGTACCCGTGCAGCTGTCCAGCGTTGTGCCGCTGAAGGCGAGTGAGCCGGCCTGGCCCAGCACGGGCAGGTGTAGGCTTTGGCTGAGCCAGGCGTGTGCGTAACCATCAGGGGCCTGGGCGTGGGCCAGCAGTTGTGCCACGTGTGGGTGTTCGCGCACGTCACGCATGGCCCAAACAGTCAATGTGTATTGCTCGGCACCCGCCGGAGGGGGTGCGCTCCAGCGCAGGCATTCATGCCCCGGGCCCTTCAGTGCGCTGGGGCAGGGGCTTTGCTGCGCTGCAGGCCACAGCAGTTGGCCGGTGGCGTGGATTTGTTGCAAGGCGCGTGCGCCCCATTGCAGGCCCGCTTCGGCCACCCAATGCGCCTGTTCGCGTTCATGGAGGTTGCGAGTGCTCAAGCGGTCGAGCCAGACGCGCTGGCTGCCGGACACCGTGGCCGCCATGGCGACCACGATCAAAGCCGTGATCAACACCAGCGTGATCGCGCCACTTTGTTTGAACCGGGGTCGGCGTGCAGTTTCCATGTGAACTTCTCATGCAGGCGGAATGCCGCACAAACCCGCCATGCTGCGCACCGGCACATCGTTGTGCAGCAAAACGCTTTGCGCTTGCTCAAAGCTTTGGCCGGGTTCCCCAGGCCATTGGGCCTGTACTGTCACGTCCAGTTGACGCTGCACCATGTGTCCGTGAATCGTGCAGCGCAGTTGCCACGTCATGGCAGTGACTTTCAAGTGGTCACTGCCGGTCAACGACGTCCAGACCACGGGATCGCAAGCCGTTTTGGCCTTGATCTCACCTGCCGTTAAACGAAAGCCCAGGCATTCGTTGTTGTCCCGGATCCCATCGTGATTGCGATCCAGGGTGAATTCAAGCTGGTTGCCGGTGAGGGAGAAGTCCTCCGGGCCATTGCAAAACACATCATCACATTGGGCACCAGTACGTGTGGTCCAGGCCTTGGGAACGCCTTGTGCGCCTTGCAAGGTGTGCAGCATCAGGTCGATGGCGTCGCGCAACTGCGTTTGAGCCTGGAGCAGTGTCTGGGTTTGGCGTTCATGGCGCAGGTGTTGGGCCAACATGCGCTGCCCTGCGGCTGCCACCAGCAGGCCCAGACTCAGTCCGACCAGGAGGCCGACCAGGGTTTCGCCACGTTGCCGATGCATGACGGGTTACCGTTTCCAGCAGCCTCGGGGGTCCTGAGTACCGACTCCCGCACTTTGTGTGAGGGTGGCTTTGTCACTGAGCTGCAGTCGCATGGGCTTGCATTCATCGTCCAGTGATTGAACGCCCACCGGTGTGGCGACCAGGATGTAGCCGTTTGCATCGGCCTGGGTGATGCCCAGCTGGTAATGCCCCAATGGGGATCGGTCTGCCAGGCCCAGCGCAATCAGGTTGTCGGCGTAGGCCGGGTGCTGATCACGATAGCGGGCTTGGGCTTGCTGCAGTGACTGCAAGGCCTCCTGGGCGTCCAGGCGTCTGGTTTTGCGCTGGTGCTCGCCGTAGCTGGCGGTAGCCAGGCTGAGCAAGATGCCCATGATGGCCAGGACCACCATCAACTCAATCAATGTAAAACCAGCCTGTGCACGCGCAGGCAAGCTCGCACGAGCGTGTGCATCCATGGTGTTCTCCCTGATTTTTTTTGTATGGCTTTGATTGTGCGTAAAGCGCATACTTTTGTACAGATCAACGGGAGTGGATGTGAGCCTTTCAAAACAAGAGGGGTGGTCTTTGCTGGAGACGCTGGCGGTGGTGGCTGTGTTGTCGCTGTTGCTGCTGCTGGCCGTGCCTTCGCTGCAGAGCTGGCCACGCGAGCAGCGGCTGCAAGCCCAAGCGAAGGCGTTCATGCACACCTTGCAGTGGGCGCGATCACAGGCGCTGGTTTTGCGGCAACGCGTGACGGTGTGCACCAGCGTGGATGCCCGGACATGCGCACATACAGGGGGATGGCAACAAGGCTGGCTGGTGTTTGAGGATGCCAACGCCAATGCCAGCGTGGATGCGGGCGAGCGCATCTTGCAACGCGTGAACATCAGCTCTGCGGCTGGGTTTGGAACGGGCAATAGCCTGGTGTCGCGCTACGTGTCCTATCAAGCCGAGGGGCGGGGCCAGACTTTGTCGGGCGCGTTTCAGGCGGGCACGATACGCTGGTGCTGGCCAGGTGTGCAGACACACTGGCTGGTCGTTCTCAATGCCCTGGGGCAAGCGCGACTGGATCAGGAGCAACAGGCGAGCTGCCCTTGAACAGCAGGGGGTGATGTTCAGCGAACTTCGTCGACCAAGGTCTTGAAGTCGTCAATGTCTTCAAAGCTGCGGTACACACTGGCAAAGCGCACATAGGCCACTTTGTCGAGTTTTTTGAGCTCGCGCATGACCAGCTCGCCGATGCGGTTGGAGGCCACTTCGCGGCTGGGCAGGGCCAGCAGCTTTTCTTCGATACGCTCGATGGCGGCGTCCACCTGTTCGGTGCTCACCGGGCGCTTGCGCAGGGCCAGGTTCAGGCTGGCGCGCAGTTTTTCGCGCTGGTATTCGATGCGCCGACCGTCTTTTTTGACGATGGCCGGAAAAGTGACTTCAGGTTTTTCGTAGGTGGTGAAGCGCTTTTCACAGGCACCGCACTGGCGGCGCCTGCGGATGAAGCCCCCGTCTTCGGCCAGCCGGGTCTCTACCACTTGGGTTTCGAGGTGACCGCAGAAGGGGCATTTCATTTTTTAACCCTGAATCACTTGTAGACAGGGAAGCGGGCCGTCAGCGCATTGACCTTCTCACGCACGGCCGCGATGTTGGCTTCGTCGCGTGGATTGTCCAGCACGTCGGCGATCAGGTTGGCCGTCTGGCGGGCTTCCTCGTCCTTGAAGCCACGTGTGGTCATGGCCGGGGTGCCGATGCGCACGCCGCTGGTCACGAACGGCTTTTCAGGGTCGTTCGGGATGGCGTTCTTGTTGATCGTCATGTGGGCTGCG
>JBEEOS010000122.1:0-5399 GCA_041191485.1 Pseudomonadota bacterium | reverse complement strand
AGCCATCATCTCCAATGCCAGCTGCACCACCAACTGCCTGGCGCCGCTGGCCAAGGTGCTCAACGACAAGTGGGGCATCAAGCGCGGCCTGATGACCACCGTGCACGCAGCCACCGCCACCCAGAAAACCGTGGACGGGCCCAGCAACAAGGACTGGCGCGGCGGACGCGGCATTCTGGAAAACATCATCCCCAGCACCACGGGCGCGGCCAAGGCCGTGGGCAAGGTGATTCCTGCCCTCAACGGCAAGCTCACCGGGGGTTCGGTGCGTGTGCCCACCTCGGATGTGTCGCTGGTAGACCTGACCGCCGAGCTGGAGAACCCGGCCACGTATGCCGAGATATGCGCCGAGATGAAGGCCCAAAGCCAGGGCGCGCTCAAGGGCGTACTGGGCTTCACCACCGCCAAGGTGGTGTCCACCGACTTCCGTGGCGAGCCCTGCACCAGCGTGTTCGATGCTGAAGCAGGCATGGCGCTGGACAGCACCTTCGTCAAGCTCATGGCCTGGTACGACAACGAGTGGGGTTACTCCAACAAGTGTCTGGAAATGGCGCGGGTGGTTGCACGCTGAATCGATGGCGATCTGCTCCCGGGGTGCGGCCTAGAGGCCGCACCTTTTTTTTCGCCAAACACGGGCAAATACCAGCAAAAAGCACGATCGTGCGATGCTATGCTTTGACCCTCGCGGTCACGACTGACCACCTTTCACGGGCGCCACGCCCAGCAACATACTCGGGAAAATCCATGCTCAAGAAAGCTTTGCTGCTCGCAACAGCGGCCGCCCTGTCCAGTGCATCTGTCTATGCCAAGGAATGGAAAGAAGTTCGCGTTGCGATCGATCCGACCTACAAACCCTTCACCTTCAAAACAGCCGACGGCAAACCCACCGGCTTTGACGTGAAGATCGCGCAGGCGCTGTGCGACAAGATCAAAGCCAAGTGCACTTTTGTGGAACAACAGTGGGATGCCATGATCCCCGGTCTGATGGCCAAAAAGTACGACACCATCATTTCCTCAATGTCCATCACGCAAGAGCGTTTGCGTCAGGTCGACTTCACCGGCAAGTACTACAACACGCCCTCCAAGGTTGTGGTTCGCAAAGACATCACGTCTGATGGTTCAGCCGCCAGCCTCAAAGGCAAGAAAATCGGCGTGCTCAAAGGCTCTACCCAGGAAAAATATGCCAAAGGCGAATTGGCGCCAGGTGGCGTCAATGTGATTGGCTATGACGCCCAAGACCAGGTTTACCTGGACATCAAAGCAGGTCGTCTTGACGGCACGGTGGCCGATGTGGTCGAAGTGGAGGGTGGCTTCCTGAGCACACCTGATGGCAAGAACTATGGCTACGTGGGCCAACCCCTGCGCATGAAAAAATACTTTGGTGAAGGTATCGGTGTGGCCTTGCGCAAGGGCGACAAGGACCTCAAGAAAGCCTTGGACAAAGCCATCACGGATATCCGTGCAGACGGCACCTGGAAAAAAATCGCTGACGAGTTTGTGCCTGGCGTTGATCTTTGGGGCGAATAAAGCCAACCGCACCCCATGACGCCTTACCTTCTGAGCATTCTCCATGGCTCATGGCTGGTCCTGCAAGTGGGACTGGCATCGCTGGGCGTGGCCATGCTGCTGGGGCTCATGGGGGCTATTGGCAAGCTCTCGCGTCACAAACCGGCCGTCATTTTGGCCAGCACCTATTCAACACTGATCAGGGGCATCCCTGATCTGGTGTTGATGCTGCTGATTTTTTACGGCGGACAAATCGGTCTGAACGCGGTGCTCGAGCGTCTGGGGGAGTTTGATTACATCGAAATCGACCCCTTCGCGGCCGGTGTGCTGACCATCGGCTTCATCTACGGCGCCTACATGACCGAAACATTTCGCGGGGCGATCTTGGCGATCCCTCGCGGGCAGATCGAAGCTGGCCGCGCCTACGGCATGTCGGCATGGCTGGTGTTTCGACGCATCACGTGGCCCCAAATGGTTCGCCTGGCTTTACCCGGCTTGACCAACAACTGGCTGGTGCTGATGAAGTCCACAGCACTGGTTTCGCTGCTGGGTCTTCAGGACATGACCTATCTGGCCAAGCAAGCAGGCGCAGCCGCTCGCGGCGACATCCCCAACGCACCCTTGTTGTTTCTGGCTTTTGCCGCACTGATCTATCTTGCCTTCACATCGTTGTCGATGCTGATGCTCCGATGGCTGGAACGGCGCTTGAACATGGGTCATCGCAGGGCCTGAGTCCATGGAGTTTGACGTCATCCTGCGCCCGGAAAACCTGCAGCTGTTTCTGGATGGAACACTGCAGTCCCTGGCTTTGCTGCTTTCATCACTGGTTGTGGGCGGGGCCTTGTCCTTGCCTTTGAGTCTGGCCCGGGTGGCGCGTTCGCGCTGGATTCATGGCCCTGTGTGGGCATTTACCTATGTGATGCGGGGTACGCCCCTGTTGATTCAGGTCTATCTGATTTACTACGGCCTGGCGCAGATGGATTTCATCCAGTCGCGCTGGGACCACTCCCTGTTCTGGCAGTGGTTCAAGGAGCCCTTTTTTTGTGCGGCACTGGCATTTGCCTTGAACACCTGCGCCTACACCACGGAGCTGCTGGCAGGCGCCATCAGGGACTTGCCGCATGGAGAGATCGAGGCTGCGCAGGCCTGTGGCATGAGCCGGCTCACACTGCTACGTCGGATCGTTTTGCCAGCAGCCATGCGGCGCAGCTTGCCGGGGTATTCCAATGAGGTGATCATGATGCTGCACAGCACCTCTTTGGCCAGCGCAGTGCCCGCCTTGCTCGACATCACTGGCGCTGCACGATCCATCTATGCCGAGTTTTATCTTCCGTTTGAAGCCTTCATCACTGCAGGCTTGATTTATGCCTGTCTGACTGCATTGCTGATTTTCCTGTTTCGCCTGGCCGAGATGCGTTGGCTGGCTCATTTGCGTCCGCGTCAGGCGGACTGAACTCAACCCCCATTGATCCATGAGTCTCAAGCTAGACGTTCAGCACATCTTCAAACGCTACGGCCAACATGAAGTGCTCAAAGGCATTTCGATGCAGGCGCACGCCGGTGATGTGATCAGCCTCATCGGCTCCAGTGGTTCTGGCAAAAGTACATTTTTACGCTGCATCAATTTGCTCGAAAACCCCAACCAGGGCAGCATCAGCGTGGCCGGCGAAAGTCTGCAGCTCGTCCCTGATGCCCATGGGGAACTTCAAGCCCGAGACACTCGTCAACTGCAACGACTGCGCGCCAAGCTGGCGATGGTCTTTCAGCATTTCAACCTGTGGAGCCACATGACGGTGCTCGAAAACGTCATGGAAGCACCCGTGCAGGTGCTCGGGCTGAGCAAGGCCCAGGCCCGGGAACGGGCCCAGCATTACCTGGCGCGCGTCGGACTGCCCATCCAGAGCTTTGGTCATTTCCCGTCCTACCTCTCCGGGGGGATGCAGCAACGGGTGGCCATTGCAAGGGCATTGGCCATGGAGCCAGAAGTCATGCTCTTTGACGAGCCCACCTCGGCGCTCGACCCTGAATTGGTGGGCGAGGTGCTGCGCGTCATGCGTTCCTTGGCCCAGGAGGGCCGAACCATGGTCGTGGTCACCCACGAGATGGGTTTTGCCCGTGAGGTTTCCAACCATGTGATGTTTCTTCACCAAGGTCAGGTGGAGGAACAGGGCCAACCCGAAGCAGTTCTGCAACACCCGCAAACCGAGCGGCTGCAGCAGTTTCTGGCGGGCAGCCTCAAGTGAGCATGTTCGCAGCGCCAGCGCCCGCACGAAGGTAATGCCGCACTGCTGTACGACAAAGCGCTGGCGATCTGATCAACTCAGGTGCTTGCCCACAATGCCCGCAAGTTCGAACATCGTGATCTGGTCCTTGCCGAACACCTCGCGCAGCTTGGCATCGGCATTGATGGCCCGCTTGTTGGCGGCGTCCTGCAGGCCGTTGGCCTTGATGTAGTCCCAGATCTTCTTGACCACTTCAGTGCGGGCATAGGTGCCGTCGCCAATGACTGCAGCCAGCGCTGCGCTGGGCTTGAGCGTGCCCACCGCCGCTTTACGCGGTGCTTTCTCAGTAACCGACTTCTTGGCGGCCACTTTTTTGGCGGGCGCTTTGCCCGCAGCCGTTTTGGCCGCAGCCTTTGGTGTCGCGGCCTTGCCAAACGGAGTCTTTTTCGCCGCCGCCTTGCGCGCCGGGTACTTGCTCTCGCGCTGCTCGAACTCGAAGCCGACCTTGCCTTCTTCCGCGTTCCAGGCCAGCATGGCCTTGAAGCTGCGTCGTGTACGGTTGCTCACGAATTTGTCGAGCAGATCGGTCTTGCCGGTCGCCAGCAGTTTGGCAAACTGCTCGCGCTCGATCGGCTGCTGCAGGATGATCTGCCCACTCTTGAAGTCGCAGCTGGGCGTGGCTTGTTCGTGGGTCGGCACGGCCTTGCTGCAGACATAGTTGCTGCCGTGCTCGAACACCGGGCTGCCGCATTTGGGGCAGTTGCCCAGACTTTGCTGTGCCGAGAAATCGACGATCTCACCGGTGTCCTCGTCCTTGCCGTCGTCACCAAAGTCGAACTCCAGCTTCCACTGTCCTTCGTCTTCGCCATAGACCAGCGCCAGCTCGGCCACAAAGGGCCAGCCCGCCTTGGAGCGGAAGCCCTCCAGCGGACCAATTTTGCGGTCGCGCAGGAACTGGTCGGCCTCGGCAATTTCGAAAGTACGGCCACCGGGTGACTTGGTGAAGGAAAAGCCGCAACCGTCGCTCGCGCCATCCGCACCGCAGCAGGCAAAGCGACGGTAGTTTTCCTTGACCACGCCGCCACACTTGGGGCAGGGCGCCGACAGGGTGGCGTAGTCGCCCGGCACGGTGTCGCGGTCGTATTCCTTGGCCTTCTTGACGATGCGCTCGGTCATGGCGGCGATCTCGGCCATGAACTGGGCGCGGCTCAATTTGCCCTGTTCCATCTGCGCGAGCTTGTATTCCCACTCGCCGGTCAGCTCAGGCTTGGAGAGTTCTTCGACCGCCAGTCCGCGCAACAGCGTCATGAGCTGGAAGGCCTTGGCGGTCGGGATCAACTCGCGGCCTTCGCGCAGCATGTACTTTTCGCCCAGCAGGCCTTCGATGATGGCCGCGCGCGTGGCGGGTGTGCCCAGGCCTTTTTCCTGCATGGCTTCGCGCAGCTCGTCGTCGTCCACCAGCTTGCCCGCGCCTTCCATGGCGCCCAGCAGCGTGGCTTCGGAGTAGCGTGCCGGGGGGCGGGTCTTGAGGCCCTTGGCTTCGGCGCTTTCGGTGCGCACCATCTCGCCGGGCTTGACGGCCACCAGCATCTTGGCGTTTTCGTCGCCTTCCTTTTCGGCTTCCTTGCCCCAGATGGCTTGCCAGCCCGGGTTGACCAGCACCTTGCCCAC
>JBEEOS010000121.1:0-5488 GCA_041191485.1 Pseudomonadota bacterium | reverse complement strand
TTCCGCGATGAGCCGGATGTGCGCGAAATCATCAAGCTCAAAGCCATTTACGAATTGCTGGAAACCATCACCGACAAGTGCGAGGATGTGGCCAACCAGATCGAGGGCATCGTCCTCGAAAATTCCTGATCCGGGCGAGGCTGCGCGATGGAAACCGTGCAATCTGCTTTCTGGATCGTCTCGCTGCTGGTCGTGCTGGCGCTGGTCTTTGACTTCATGAACGGGTTTCATGATGCCGCCAACTCGATTGCCACCGTCGTATCCACTGGCGTGCTCAAGCCCTCTCAAGCCGTGGTGTTTGCGGCTTTCTTCAACTTTGTAGCCATCTTCATCTTCCACCTCAGCGTGGCGGCCACTGTGGGCAAAGGCATTGTCCAACCCGGGGTGGTCGATGTGAACGTGGTCTTTGGTGCCTTGACAGGTGCCATTGCCTGGAACGTGATCACCTGGTACTACGGCATTCCCAGCAGCTCATCGCATGCACTGATTGGCGGCATTGTGGGGGCGGTCATTGCCAAGGCGGGTACAGGTGCGCTGCTGTCTTCGGGCATCATCAAAACCGTGCTGTTTATCTTTGTTTCGCCCTTGCTGGGCTACCTGCTGGGCTCGCTCATGATGGTGCTGGTGGCCAACATCTTCCGGCGTACCCGGCCACTGAAGGTGGACAAATGGTTCCGTCGCTTGCAATTGCTTTCGGCCGGTGCCTACAGTCTGGGCCACGGTGGCAACGATGCTCAAAAAACCATCGGCATCATCTGGATGATGCTGATTGCCACTGGCTATGCCACTGCTGCCGACAAGTCGCCACCCACATGGGTCATCATCTGTTGCTACATGGCCATTGGTCTGGGCACCATGTTCGGCGGCTGGCGCATTGTCAAAACCATGGGCCAGAAAATCACCAAGCTCAAACCTGTGGGTGGTTTCTGTGCCGAAACAGGGGGCGCCATGACGCTGTTCCTGGCCACCGCATTGGGTATCCCTGTGTCCACCACGCACACCATCACCGGTGCCATTGTGGGTGTGGGCTCAACCCAGCGCGCCAGTGCAGTGCGCTGGGGGGTGGCAGGCAACATCATCTGGGCCTGGGTCCTGACGATTCCTGCCAGCGCCTTTGTGGCCGGTATGGCTTACGGGCTGAGCCTGTACATCTTCTGAGCGCGCCCGGTCCGGACGCGCCAGACCCAGCGAGGGGCCGCATCGATTGCGGCCCTTTTGTTTGCAGCTGGTGTGATTTCATGCGCTATGCTCGCGGTGATCAGAAAGTATGTATATGACGCAACGCAAAGGCATCATCCTGGCCGGCGGCTCCGGCACCCGGCTGTACCCGGTCACACAAGCGGTGAGCAAGCAGCTCATGCCGGTGTATGACAAACCCATGGTGTACTACCCACTCACTACGCTGATGCTGGCCGGTATTCGTGATGTGCTGCTGATCAGCACGCCACAGGACACGCCACGTTTTGAGCATTTGCTGGGCGACGGTAGCCAGTGGGGCATGAACATCCAGTACGCCGTGCAGCCCAGCCCGGACGGGCTGGCGCAGGCCTTCATCATTGGCCGCGATTTTGTCGGGAATAAACCCAGTGCACTGGTGCTGGGTGACAACATTTTTTATGGCCACGACCTTGTCAAACTGCTTGAAAGTGCAAACCGTAAAACGGACGGTGCAAGCGTGTTTGCCTACCATGTGCAAGACCCAGAGCGCTACGGGGTGGTGGAGTTTGACGCCCAACAACGCGCGCTGAGCATTGAAGAAAAGCCTGCACAACCCAAAAGCAACTATGCCGTCACGGGCCTGTACTTTTACGACCAGCAGGTGTGCGACATTGCGGCGGACATCCAGCCTTCCCCCCGAGGAGAGCTCGAAATCACCGACGTCAACAAGCGCTATCTGGAGATGGGGCAACTCAACGTCGAAATCATGGGCCGCGGCTATGCCTGGCTGGACACCGGTACGCACGACAGCCTTTTAGAGGCCGCAGGCTTTATCGCCACTCTGCAAAAGCGCCAGGGCCTGATGGTCGCCTGTCCTGAAGAAGTTGCCTTTGCTCAGAAGTGGATTGATGCCCAGGCCATCCAAAAGCTTGCAGCGCCGCTGGCAAAAAACGGCTATGGCCAGTATCTGCTGAACCTGCTCAAATAATCGGATTGGGCTCTGTGCCCAATGGACCATGCCCTACACCGTTACGCCCACCGCCATCCCCGATGTGTTGATTCTGGAGCCAAAGGTCTTTGGCGACAGCCGGGGCTTTTTCTTTGAATCATTCAACGCGCAGGACTTTGCCCAGGTCACTGGCCTACAAGTCAACTTTGTGCAGGACAACCACAGCCGCAGCGCCAAAGGCGTGCTGCGCGGCCTGCACTATCAGCTGCAGCAAGCCCAGGGCAAGCTGGTGCGCGTGGTGCGCGGCGCCGTGTTTGACGTGGTCGTGGACATCCGCAAAAGCTCGCCCACCTTTGGCCAATGGGTCGGTGTGGAACTGACCGAAGACAACCACAAACAATTCTGGGTGCCACCCGGCTTTGCCCACGGCTTTGTGGTGCTGAGCGACACGGCCGACTTTCTGTACAAAACCACCGACTACTACGCTCCCGCGCATGAGAGGTGCATCGCCTGGAACGATCCAGCCATCGGCATCACCTGGCCCGAAGGCCTCGCGCCGCAACTGTCGGCCAAAGACCAGGCGGGCAAACCCCTGGCTGAAGCTGAGTGCTTTGATTGATCGGGGCAGCAGGCCCCCACTGCTTTATTGACTGATCAGCCTTGCTGCTTCAATTTGGTATTCAAAATAGCGCTGGAAGCTGAAGACCAGGCTGGACATCAGGATGCCGGTGCCGACCAGCAAGGAGATAGCCACGCCCACAATGGTGAACCAGCGGGTTTGACCCGCCGGATGGTCGAGAGGGTGCTGGGGATTGAATTTCGCATTCCACTTGTCGCTGGACATGAGGCCATAGACGATGGCATTGAGCGCGCAGGCGGCGATATTGAAGCCCAGCAAGGGAATGAGCCACCAACTCATCATGTCGTCCACGCCAAAGTCCTGGACGCGTCCAATGCCGTACAAGCCAAGTGCCGTGGGCACGGGCAGCAGCCACCCGAGCCAATCGCCAAAGCCATAGAGGTAAAACCGGTGCAGGCCCAGGGGGCCGCCAAAGAACGTGAGCCAGGTCGAGAGGGTCTTGCTTTTCATGTGCCCATTATCGCGCCTTGGGGTGCGAGCCCATGCTTAAAAGGCTATAATCCAAGGCTTTTCAGTGTGTCACTGGCCGGGTGGCCAGTTGCGTGTCTCAAACGCTGAAGATTTTTTTGGATGCTGCATTCATCTTTCAAAGCAGCTCCAGACCACCCAAGGATTCAAAATCATGGTCGTTATCCGTATGAGCCGTGGCGGCTCCAAAGCCCGTCCTTTCTATAACATCGTTGTGGCTGACAAGCGCGTTCGTCGCGATGGCAGCTTCATCGAGCGCCTCGGTTTCTACAACCCCACCGCCAAAGGCGGCGAAGAAGGTCTGCGCATTGCCATGGACCGTCTGACCTACTGGAAGAGCGTTGGCGCCCAGGCTTCTCCCACCGTGGAACGCCTGATCAAGCAAGCCGCCAAGGCTGCAGCCTGATTGGTCCGCGTCTGATGCGCCCACCACTCGAAGTGGCCGAATTGCCGGCTGACGCTGTCGAGGTCGGGCGCATTCTTGATGCCTGGGGCATCAAAGGCTGGTTCAAGGTCTTGCCCCATAGCGCCTCGCCTGAGGCGCTTTTTTCTTCCAAACGCTGGTACTTGTTGCCGTCCGAGCGTCAACAGGCTCGCCCTGTGCGTGCGGTCTCTGTCGCCACAGTCGGGAACGAAGCCCCCTGGAGCGAGCCTTTGCTGCTCAAGCTCAAAGAGGTCAAAGCGCATTCCGACAGCATCGTCGCCTGCGGGCAAGACATTGTCGACCGCAATGGAGCTGAAGCACTCAAAGGTGCGCGGGTGTTTGTATCGCGTTCAAGCTTTCCCACACCCGAAGACGGCGAGTACTACTGGGTCGATTTGATGGGCCTGCAGGTCACCAATCGCCAAGGCGTGAGCCTGGGCGTGGTGCATGATTTGCTGGCCACAGGCCCGCAAACGGTGCTGGTGCTGCACGCAGAAGAAGCTGGCAAAAAGGTCGAGCGGATGATTCCGTTTGTCGATGCTTTTGTCGACAAGGTGGACCTGCCTGCACGGTGCATCACCGTGGACTGGCAGCCCGACTATTGATGAACGGCGCGCACCATGCGCTTTGACGTCATCACCTTGTTTCCCGAATTGTTCGAACCGTTTTGGAAGGCGGGTGTGACGCGCCGCGCCTACGAAACCCGCCAGGTGGACGTTCGCTTGTGGAATCCGAGAGACTTTGCTGAGGGCAATTACCGCCGCGTGGACGACCGTCCCTTTGGGGGCGGACCGGGCATGGTCATGTTGGCCGAGCCGCTGGAAAAGTGCCTGCAGGCCATCCGCACCGAGCGCGCTGAGGCTGAGCCCGCAGCGTTGGTGTTGTTCTCTCCGATTGGTCAGACCCTCAACCATACCGCTGTGCAGGGCTGGGCCGACAGTCCGGGCGCCATTTTGCTGTGTGGCCGCTACGAAGGGGTGGATCAGCGCTTTATTGACCGTTACGTGACGCACCAGATCAGCCTGGGGGACTTCGTGCTCTCAGGTGGAGAGATTGCAGCCTTGGCCCTGCTTGATGCCGTCACCAGATTGCAGCCCGGCGTACTTAACGACGAAGGCAGCCACCAGCTTGACAGTTTCAATCCAGCGCTCAATGGTCTGCTCGACAGCCCGCACTACACCCGACCCGAGGTCTGGCAGGGCGAAGCGGTGCCCGAAGCTTTGTTGTCTGGTCACCATGCCCGGATTGAACGCTGGCGGCGTGAACAAAGCCTGCAGCTGACGGCCTTGCATCGCCCTGAGCTTTTGCAGCAGGCGCGTGCCAAAGGGGGCTTGAGTCGCGAGGATGAGCGGTTTTTGGCCGGGCTGGCCTCGCCAAGTTCTTGTCAGGACTGAAAAAAGCTATAATCTAAAGCTTTTCGGTCCTCTACCCGCCGCGGTCCGGCTTGTTGCACATTGGTTGCAGCCGACAGTCTCCTTGAACAGGAGCGCCAGGAACGCCCCTAGTGCAGCGGGCATGAACGGAAGAATGTGGAGTTCAACATGAACCTGATCCAGACCCTCGAGCAAGAAGAAATTGCTCGCCTTGGCAAAACCATCCCCGAGTTCGCCCCTGGCGATACCGTGATCGTGAACGTGAACGTGGTTGAAGGTACCCGTAAGCGCGTTCAGGCTTACGAAGGTGTGGTGATCGCCAAGCGCAACCGTGGCCTCAACAGCGGCTTCACCGTGCGCAAGATCTCCAGCGGTGAAGGCGTGGAACGTACGTTCCAGACCTACAGCCCCCTGATCGCCAGCATCGAAGTCAAGCGTCGTGGTGACGTGCGTCGTGCCAAGCTGTACTACCTGCG
>JBEEOS010000120.1:0-5772 GCA_041191485.1 Pseudomonadota bacterium | reverse complement strand
TGCAGCTCGACATGCTCACGCACGGGCACACGTTCGAGCGCGACCAGGCCCACACGCAGGCGCTGTGCGGGCTGGGTGCCGTCCAGCTGGGCCAGCACCTTGCCTGCGCCCGGAAAGCCGCCCGCGCGGGCGCCACCGGTGCGGCGCACCTTTTGCATGGCCCAATTCAGGTTGGCTTCAACCGGGGTGGTGGTGGTGTCGATGTCGTTGCCATACAGGCACAGCCCGGCTTCCAGGCGTAGCGAGTTGCGCGCACCCAGGCCAATGGGCTTGACCTCGGGCTGGGCCAGCAGGGCGCGGGCAAAAGCTTCGGCGGCACCGGCGGGCAAGGAAATTTCAAAACCGTCTTCGCCGGTGTAGCCGCTGCGGGTCACATACAGGTCAGCGCCTTGCCAGGTCTGGGCCATGCCGGTCATGAACACGAGTTGCGCGACACCCGGCAGCAGGCGGGCCAGGGCGGTGACAGCCTGCGGGCCTTGCAGGGCCAGCAGGGCGCGGTCAAATTGGGGTTCGATGGTGCAGCGGCTGGCGATGCGGCTTTGGATGTGGGCCAGATCGCCGTGCTTGCAGGCGCCGTTGACGATGACAAAAATATCGTCGCCTCGATTCACGAACATCAGATCGTCGATGATGCCGCCTTCGTCGTTGAGCAGCAGGCCGTAGCGCTGCTTGTGCAGGCCCAGGCCGATCACATCGACGGGCATCAGGCTATCGAAGGCCGCAGCGGCATCCGGACCGACCAGGCGCAGCTGGCCCATGTGCGAGACGTCAAACAGACCTGCAGCCGTGCGGGTGTGGTGGTGCTCTGCCACCAATCCGGCGGGGTATTGCACCGGCATGCTGTAACCCGCGAACGGCACCATGCGCGCCCCGAGTTCAAGGTGCAGCGCATTCAGCGGGGTGGTGAGCAGGTTTTGGTCAGCGGACATGGGCAGCTTTCAAGGGCACGGTTCACCAAGGCACATGCCGTGGTGGGCCCTCGCTGTCCGCTTTACCTGAGAGATTCGCCGGGAACGCGGTGGCGTTCTGCGGGTTGCTCCTTCGGTGGATACCGCAGTTCGATGACCCGGCACCTCTCTCCAGTGAGGCAGCGTCTTGAACAAGACGCTTTGTCAGTCCTTTTGCCTGAGCGTTCAGCGGTGTTGCCACCCCCTGCGCCTTCGGCGGTTCAGCCTTTGGCTGGACTCTCTCCTGACAAGGCGTAATTATAGGCATGGTTACCTATGCGCTACAAACACTCCTTGAGCTCCATCCGTTCAGATTAATTGCTTTGTATCGGTGCTGACCAGATAGCTTGGAAAGCAAACGACAGTTGTCGATGGTGTCGAATCGACAGTAAATCTATGTTTTGATCGTGTACAGCGTAGAGCACCAAATAGTGCGAGAGCACGTATTCACGCAATTGGACTTTTGGGTCCAAGCATCGCAATTGATTTTGCAGGCTCTCAAGCCTATTGCGGGCTTCGACAGATCGGCTAGGGTGAACCAGGAATGGTCGTCCCATGCCAGGAAAGCGCTCCAGGTTGGGGATGACGGTTTCCGTGAGTTCGTCCAGCAGTGCATCAAATGCCTGAGGGGCTTCGGCTTCTTGCAGGAAAGCGGCAATGTCTTCGAGGCGTTGCTCGAAGTAGTCAGTGACGCGAACAGTCGATTTAAGCGACACGGCGGCGCTTGATGGCGGTCAGGCTGGATCGGGCATCTTTGACACGGCCCGCTACAACGTCTTGCAGGCCCTTGTGCGCATCGTCAATCAGCAGAAGATGGATGTGTTCGCGTTCGAGCTGGTGGTAGTAGTCCAGTCGTCGGGCATCCACCAAGGCGACATAACTTTCTCCATTTTTGGTGATGATTTTTTCGGCCCCGGCATGGACTTGGTCTGCCAACTCGGACAGATTGGCTCGGGCTTGAGACAGGGGGATCACGTCACCAGCAGAAAAAGCCATGGAAAACCTCTTGGGTAAATTAAATGCACAAAATTTTGTACATGGTAAGTGAAATTGAAATGAATTCAAAGGGATTCGTTTGAGCCGAGCATGAAAAAGAGGCTCCTTGGAGCCTCTTTTCCTTTCGGGACTGTTGGGTGTTACATCCCCGAATAGTTCGGCCCGCCACCGCCTTCGGGCGTGACCCAGACGATGTTTTGCGTCGGGTCCTTGATGTCGCAGGTCTTGCAGTGCACGCAGTTTTGCGCGTTGATTTGCAGGCGGTCGCTGTTGTCATCGTTCTTGACAAACTCGTACACGCCGGCCGGGCAGTAGCGGCTCTCGGGGCCCGCAAACTTGGCCAGGTTCACGCTCACAGGGACGCTGGCGTCCTTGAGCGTGAGGTGGGCGGGCTGGTTTTCTTCGTGGTTGGTGTTGCTGATGAACACGCTCGAGAGGCGGTCAAAGGTCAGTTTGCCATCGGGCTTGGGGTACTCGATTTTTTCGCACTCGGCAGCGGGCTTGAGGTACACATGGTCGGGCTTGGTACGGCGCAGCGTCCACGGAATGTGGCCACGCAGCACGTATTGCTCAAAGCCGTTCATCAGGGTGGCGACAGTCAGGCCTTTTTTGAACCAGCTCTTGAAGTTGCGGGACTTATTGAGTTCGGTGTGCAGCCAGCTGGCTTCAAAAGCTTCTGGGTAGGCTTGCAGCTCGTCGTGCTGACGACCTGCGACGATGGCATCGTAGGCCGCTTCGGCCGCCAGCATGCCGGTCTTGATGGCGGCGTGGCTGCCCTTGATACGGCTCACGTTCAGGTAACCGGCGTCGCAGCCGACCAGGGCGCCACCCGGGAACACCGTCTTGGGCAGGCTCATCAGACCGCCAGCGGTGATGGCGCGGGCACCGTAGCCGATGCGTTTGGCATTGACGTTGCCGTCCTTGTCAGTGAAATACCACTTGATGTTCGGATGGGTTTTCCAGCGCTGGAATTCTTCAAAAGGGCTGAGCCAGGGGTTGGCGTAGTCCAGGCCGACCACGTAGCCCACAGCGACCTTGTTGTCCTCCATGTGGTACATGAAGGCGCCACCGTAGGTGTCGTTGTTCATGGGCCAGCCGGCAGTGTGCATCACAAAGCCGGGGGTGTGGCGGCTGGGGTCGATTTCCCAGACTTCCTTGATGCCGATGCCGTAGGTCTGCGGGTCGCGGCCTTCGTCGAGCTTGTATTTGGCGATCAGCTGCTTGCCCAGGTGGCCACGCGCGCCTTCGGCGAACACGGTGTACTTGGCGTGCAGTTCCATGCCGAGCTGAAAGCTGTCGGTGGGCTCGCCTTCTTTACTGATGCCCATGTTGCCGGTGGCCACGCCCTTGACGGAGCCGTCTTCGTTGTAGAGCACTTCGGCAGCGGTGAAGCCGGGGAAAATTTCCACGCCCAGGTTCTCGGCCTGCTGGGCCAGCCAGCGGGTGAAGTTGGACAGGCTGAGGATGTAGTTGCCGTGGTTTTGTGCGCACTCGGGCAGGAACATGCCCGGGGTGCGGGTGGCGCCGGTCTCGGACAGGAAGCTCCAGGCGTCGTCGGTCACGGGCTGGTTCAGAGGTGCGCCGAGTTCTTTCCAGTTGGGGAAGAGTTCGGTCAGTGCCTTGGGGTCCATGATGGCGCCAGACAGGATGTGCGCGCCGGGCTCACCGCCTTTTTCGAGCACCACCACCGAGACGTCCTGGCCTTTTTCAGCAGCGAGCTGCTTGAGGCGAATGGCGGTCGACAGACCCGCGGGGCCGCCACCGACCACGACCACGTCGTATTCCATCGCTTCGCGGGGGCCATAGGTGCTGAGGATTTCTTCTGGGCTCATAAAACGTACAGGCGTGAGGAAGGGTTGGGAATGCGCTCGAGCAGGCCTTAAGAAAGCGCTGTCGGACTTGTGACTCATTTTATGCATCTCCAGCGCCATTTCGCCGCACAATGGATCGCACAGATGTTGTCCAAGCAAAGGGTTTTCCATGAGTTATGAAATCGATTTGTCCGGGCGTGTGGCGTTGGTCACTGGAGCGTCCAGTGGCTTGGGAGCGCAATTTGCGCGTAGCCTGGCCAAAGCTGGCGCAGGTGTGGTGCTGGCCGGGCGACGTGTGGAGCGCCTGAAAGACCTTCGCGCCGAGATTGAAGCCGAAGGCGGTAGCGCCCACATGGTTCAGATGGATGTGACCGACCGCGCCAGCATTGCTGCAGCCGTGGCACACGCCGAAACCGAGTTCGGCACGATCGATATTCTGGTCAACAACTCGGGCGTGAGCGCTACCCGCCGCATTCAGGACGTGAGCGAAGAAGACTATGACTTTGTGATGGACACCAACGTGCGCGGAGCGTTCTTTGTGGCGCAAGAGGTGGGCAAGCGCATGCTGGCCCGCGCCAAAGGCGCCGCGCCCGGCAGCTTTACTGGCGGGCGAATCATCAACATTGCCTCGATGGCGGGGCTCAAGGTGCTGCCGCAAATCAGCGTGTATTGCATGAGCAAAGCCGCAGTGATCCATATGACCAAAGCCTTTGCGGTGGAGTGGGGCAAGTTTGGCATCAACGTCAACGCCATTTGCCCGGGCTACATTGACACCGAAATCAACCACGAGCATTGGCAAACCGAGGGTGGGCAAAAACTCATCCAGATGCTGCCCCGCAAACGCTTGGGGCAAGCTCAGGACCTGGAATCGGTGTTGCTGATGCTGGCCAGCGACCAATCGGGCTTCATCAACGGTGCAGTCATTGCTGCCGATGATGGCTTTGCACTTTAAAAGGAACGACAACGTATGCGCTACGAAATTCCGGCACGCAAGAAGCTGGTGTATGAAACCGTGATTCCCATGCGATGGGGTGACATGGACGCCATGGGCCATGTCAACAACACCATCTACTTTCGCTACCTGGAGATCACCCGGGTGGACTGGATGGCCAAAGCCAACTGCGGCGTCAACCCGAAGGGGCAGGGCCCGGTGATCGTGAACGCGTTTTGCAACTTTTACCGTCAGCTCGAATACCCGGGCGACGTGCTGGCTAAGATGTACGTCAGCGACCCTGCGCGCACCACGTTTGAAACCTGGTGCACGCTCGAGCGGACCGATCAGCCGGGCGTGATTTATGCTGAAGGCGGCGCCACCACCATCTGGGTGGACTTCCCTCAGCAAAAAGCGATTGACCTGCCCGATTGGGTGCGTGCCTTGGTCACACCTTGACTTTGGGCACCCGGCCCAGCAAGTAAAACTCCGGGTTGGGCATCATGCCGGTCACGCTGGCCATGCGGTTGGACAGACCAAAGAACGCGGTGATGGCGGTGATGTCCCAGATGTCTTCGTCATCAAAGCCATGGGCGTGCAGGGTTTCAAAGTCGGCGTCTTCAACCTCGTGCGAGGCGGTGCAGACCTTCATCGCAAAGTCCAGCATGGCGCGCTGGCGCGGGCTGATGTCCGCCTTGCGGTAATTGACCGCCACCTGGTCGGCCACCAGGGGTTTTTTTTCGTAGATGCGCAAGATGGCGCCGTGCGCCACCACGCAGTACAGGCACTGGTTGGCCGCGCTGGTGGTGGTGACGATCATCTCGCGGTCGCCCTTGGTCAGGTGGCTGGTGCGGCCCACGCTCTCGGGCACCATGAGTGCGTCGTGGTACGCAAAAAACGCACGCCACTCCGCCGGGCGGCGCGCAAACGCCAGAAACACGTTGGGGATGAAACCGGACTTTTCCTGCACCTCCAGAATTTTGGCGCGGATGTCTTCGGGCAGGGTGTTCAGATCGGGGAAGGGGTAGCGTGAGCTCATGGCGCTTGTCTCGTCAGTCGTGTTTAAAGTGGGTTCATTATGCTCAAG
>JBEEOS010000119.1:0-6050 GCA_041191485.1 Pseudomonadota bacterium | reverse complement strand
CGAGGGTCGCGCCGGACGCATCTCTCAACGCGTGCTGGAGTTTGAAACCTACCGCCTCATGGCTTTGCGGGGCTTGCCGGTGGCCAAGCAGCTCTCGCACGAACTGGCGCAAGCCGAAGGCAAGCTGGCGGACATTGCAGCAAGACTGGATGCCAAAGACGGCAGCGATCAGGAACTGCTGGATGACCTGGTGGCCTTGGCTGCCCGTGTGGAACGCACCACCGCCGAACACGGTTACCGTTTTTCAGCCACGCGTGCTTACGATGCCGTGGTGCGTGAGCGCTTGGGGGAATTGCGCGAGCGCCCGGTGCATGGCACACAAACCGTGGGCGAGTTCATGCAGCGCCGTCTGGGTCCGGCCATGGCCACCGTGGCCGCAACGGCGCAACGCCTGGCCTCGCTGTCCGAACGCATCACCCGCACCAGTGCCTTGCTGCGCACGCGGGTGGACATTGCCACCGAAACGCAAAACCAGCAGCTGCTGGAAAAGCTGACCCGGGGCCAGGACCTGCAGCTCAAGCTGCAGTCCACGGTGGAGGGCCTGTCGATTGCCGCCATCAGCTATTACGTGGTCAGCCTGGTGCTGTACGGCGCCAAAGCGCTCAACAAGCTGGGTTTGCCACTGAACCCCGAGATGGTGGCTGGCCTGTCGATTCCGTTGGTGCTGTGGGGGGTGTACAGCACGGTGCAGCGCATACACGCGCGTTTGCACGCCAGGCGCTGAAGGCCTGTCTTAGGCTTAAATCCTGCCTGGGCCTTAAAAGCGGCGGTGTTGCAACGCAGGCAGCTGCTCGCGCACCTGCTGCACACGCGCCCAGTCACAATCGGCCAGCACCACGCCTGCGCCCTCAGCCTGCTGGGCCAGCACCACGCCCCAAGGGTCGATGACCAGGGTCTGGCCCCAGGTGCGGCGCCCGCTCGGATGTAGCCCGCCTTGCGCCGGGGCCATGAGGTAGGCCAGGTTTTCGATCGCGCGGGCGCGCAGCAGGACTTCCCAATGCGCCTGACCGGTCGTATGGGTGAAGGCGCTGGGCGCCATGATCAGCTCGGGTTGCAGCTGGCGGTACAGCTCCGGAAAGCGCATGTCGTAGCAGACCGACAGGGCCACGCGCCAGGTGTGGCCATCGCGCGAGGGCAGCTCAAACACGGTGGGCGTACGCCCGGCTTCGAGCACGCGGGATTCGTCGTAACTCTCGCGCCCGTTGTCAAAAGCAAACAGGTGGATCTTGTCGTAACGCGCCACGCGCTCGCCCTGCGGGTTCCACACCAGGGTGCTGTTGAACACATGGTCGGGGGCGCTGGCGGTGAGGGGCAGCGTGCCGCCCGCCAGCCAGACGCCGTGTTGTCTGGCCGCCTGGCTCAGGGCGTCCTGCAGCGGGCCATGGCCCAGCGGCTCCTGAATGGCGAGTTTGTCGCTGTCGTGCTGACCGATCAGGCAAAAATATTCGGGCAGCCCCACCAGCTCGGCGCCAGCGGCGGCGGCCTGGGCGATGAGTTCCAGGGCTTGTGCCAAGTTGGCGGTAGCGTCCTGGCCGGAGACCATCTGGATGGCAGCAATCTTCATGAGCAGGCTCCTTGCAAAGCTCAGGCGGCAACGGGAATGGCGGCGTCTATCACGCCGCCGCCCAGGCACACCTCGCCGTCGTACAACACGGCGCTTTGGCCTGGGGTGACGGCCCATTGCGGGTCAGGGAAGTGCAGGCCGAAGTCGGGCGCGGTGTGGCCATCGGCCCCCGCGCTCAGGGTACACGGCGCATCGGCCTGGCGGTAACGGGTCTTGGCTGCGTAGGCTCCGGGTGTGGGGGGAACACCTGCACACCAGCTGGCGTCTGCCGCCAACAGCCCTTGCGAGAGCAGCCAGGGATGGTCATGCCCTTGCACCACCCAGAGGGTGTTTTTCTCGATGTCCTTTCGGGCCACAAACCAGGGTTCGTGTTCCCCCTGGCCCTTTTGTGCACCTTTGGCTTTGATGCCGCCAATGCCCAAGCCCTGGCGCTGGCCCAGCGTGTAAAAGCTCAGGCCCACATGCTTGCCAATGGTGCGACCCGTTGGGTCCTTGATCGGGCCGGGCTCCTTGCTGATGTAGCGGTTGAGGAACTCGCGAAACGGCCGTTCGCCGATGAAGCAGATGCCGGTGGAATCTTTCTTTTTGGCGTTGGGCAGGCCGATTTCTTGCGCAATGCGGCGCACCTCGGTCTTGTGCAGCTCGCCCACCGGGAACAGGGTTTTGGACAGCTGGGCCTGGTTGAGGCGGTGCAAAAAGTAGCTTTGGTCCTTGGACGGGTCCAGGCCCTTGAGCAGTTCGTGGCGCCCTGTGGCTGGGTTCAGCCGCACCCGGGCATAGTGACCGGTGGCGATTTTTTCGGCGCCCAGACGCATGGCGTGGTCGAGGAAGGACTTGAACTTGATCTCGGCGTTGCACAGGATGTCCGGGTTGGGCGTGCGTCCGGCCTGGTATTCGCGCACAAATTCCGAGAACACCCGGTCTTTGTAGTCGGCGGCGAAGTTGACGTGCTCGATCTCGATACCGATCACATCGGCCACCGCGGCCGCATCTACAAAGTCGATGTTGGAGGAGCAGTATTCGCTGTCGTCGTCATCTTCCCAGTTTTTCATGAAGATGCCCACGACCTCATAGCCCTGCTGCTTTAGCAGGTAGGCGCTGACGGCGGAATCAACGCCGCCGGACAAGCCGACGACGACACGTGTTTTGCTGGACATGGTGTGATTATCCCCGCCCACACCCTGTCATAGGGGCCGAAATTTATAATCGGGGTTAGCCCAGAAAGGTCTCCATGACAGCCTCCTGCTCCTGGTGCCAACACCTTCGCGTCATGCTCAAGGATGTGGGCCGGGGTTTTTTCATCATTACCCACAGCTCGCTGGCCATGGTCGGTGTGGTTGTGAGCGTGCTGGTTTTAACCTTGGTGATTCGCCCGGGGCTGTGGGATACCGTTCAGGAGCAAGGCTTGCAGTGGTTGCGCAACCAGCAAGTGCTGGTGTCCTGGTGGCCGCAGAACACGGCCGAGCGGGCTGTGGCGGTGGAGCTCAAAGACCTGCCCAAGGACCAGGCGGCGGTGGCCCAATGGCTGGCCAACAAGTACCGTGTGGCGCCTGAGCCGATGGCCGCCTTGGTCGCTGAGGCACAGGTGCTGTCCAAATCATCCAGGCTTTCGCCCAATCTGATTTTGGCGGTGGCGGCCATCGAGTCGAACTTTCACCCTTATGTGCAAAGTTCCGTGGGGGCGCAGGGGCTGATGCAGGTCATGACCAAAATTCACGAAGAAAAATATCGCCCATACGGCGGACCCATGGCAGCATTTGACCCGGTGATCAATATGCGCGTAGGGGTGTCCGTGCTGCAGGAAGTGATTCGACTCAAGGGCGGATCGCTCGAAGAGGGGCTGAAGTTTTACCTGGGCGGCTATGACCTGGCTGAAGATGGCGGCTACGTGGCCAAAGTCATGGCCGAGAAAGATCGGCTGGACCAGGTGGCCGCAGGCAAGGTGGTGCCGTTTCAGTAAGCGCTGAAAAGTGCGCGCAGACGCTTATTGACGGACGAAGAACACAGCCGTCATGACCACGCCGGTCAGCAACACAATGGCGCGGACATAAGTCATGGGCAGCCGCTTGGCCCAGCGCGCCCCAAGCCAACCCCCGATCGTGGCCAGAGTCATCATCCAGACGGCCTGTGGCCAGACAATCGCACCCGCCAGGGCGAAAGCGGCCACCGACAGCAGCGACAGCACAAAGGAGTTGAGGTTCTTCAGTGCATTGACGGTGTGCAGGTGGTGCAGTCCGGTCAGGGTGTACAGCGCCATGAGCAAAATGCCCAACCCGCCATTGAAGTAGCCGCCATAAACGGACACCACCAACAAGCCCGGCAGACGCGCCCGCTGGGCGTGGCTGTGCTGGCTCAAACGCCCGATGGATGGACCTAGCCAGAACAGCACTGTGGCCACCAGCAGCAACCAGGGCACCAGGCCTGAGAACAGCTTGGCTGGGGTGAGCATCAACAAGGCAGCGCCCATGAGCCCGCCCACGCCGGAGATGATGACGCCTGTCCAGACCTCGCGCCGGGGCAGGCTGCGTATTTCTTCCTTGAAGCCCAGCACACTGCCCAGGTAGCCCGGACTCACGGCCATGGCACTGGTGGCATTGGCCTGCAGGACCGGCACACCTGCAAACACCAGGGCGGGAAAAGTCAGGAAACTGCCGCCGCCGGCAATGGCGTTGAGCACGCCCGCGCCCAGTGCGGCAACACCGGTGACGGCCCAGTTGAGCACATCAGCATTCATGGGTAAGCCCTTGTGACCGAGGGGTCGACGTAAATCAGGGACAGCGGATGGCGCTGGCCGCGCAAATGGTCTTCCATGCATTGGAGGACCAAGGGGCTGCGGTGACGTGTAGCGCTCTCTCGAACTTCTTGTGGAGTCATCCAGACGGTGCGAACAATGCCTGTGTCCAGCGCGCGCATGGCGTCGTGCGCACCCAGTGTGCCGCCAAAGGCAAAGCGCAAATAGGTGATGTCTTCGTCGTTTGCAAGGTGTTTGCTGCGTGACAGGTACACCCCCACGAGATGCTCGGGCTCAAACAGATAACCGGTTTCTTCCAGGGCTTCGCGCTGGCATCCGTGCATGGGCGATTCGCCCGGGTCCAGGTGACCTGCAGGGTTGTTCAGTCGCAGACCGTCCGTCGTGTGTTCTTCCACCAGGAGGTAGCGGCCATCGCGTTCGATGATCGCAGCCACGGTGACATTGGGTTTCCAGCGCAAATCCATGGGCGAATTATCGACCTTACATGGGGCTAATGCGGAGTGTGAAGTCGAAGGATTTTTGCTAAAAAGTCACTGTGTAAGCTTTTATATATTTGTAATCGCTTATATTTGAATGTTCATGGGCTTCAAGCGGCCCCTATCCACAAACAACAGGAGACGCTCCATGCGCATTGGCGTTCCGCGCGAAATATTCCCCGGTGAAAAACGGGTGGCCACTGTTCCCGATGTCGTGACCAAGCTGGTCAAGCTCGGCTTTGAGGTGGCGGTCGAAAAAGGTGCTGGCGAATTGGCCGATCTGTCCGACGCTGCTTACACCGAAGTGGGTGCGAGCATCGCCCCCGATGCGGCTGCGCTCTGGAGCGGCAGCGACATCGTCTTCAAGGTGCGCCCGCCCACCGCCGACGAAGTGGCGCTGATGCATGCCGGGCAAACGCTGATCGGCTTTGTCTGGCCGGCGCAGCACCCCGAGTTGATGCAGCAGCTGGCGGCGAAAAAGGTGACGGTGCTGGCCATCGACTGCCTGCCGCGCACGCTCAGCCGCGCGCAGAAAATGGACGCGCTGACCTCCATGGCCGGCGTGAGCGGCTACCGCGCCGTGGTCGAAGCGGCCAACGCTTTTGGCCGCTTCTTCAATGGCCAGATCACGGCCGCGGGCAAGGTGCCCCCGGCCAAGGTCTTCATTGCCGGTGCCGGCGTGGCGGGTTTGGCCGCGATTGGCGCAGCCGCCAGCCTGGGCGCCATCGTGCGCGCCAACGACACCCGCGCCGAAGTGGCCGACCAGGTCGTGTCCCTCGGCGGTGAGTTCGTCAAGGTCGATTACGAAGAAGAAGGCTCGGGCGGCGGCGGTTACGCCAAGGTCATGAGCGAAGGCTTCCAGGCCGCGCAGCGCGCCATGTACGCGCAGCAGGCCAAAGAGTGCGACATCATCATCACCACCGCGCTGATTCCCGGCAAACCCGCGCCGCGCCTGATCACCGCCGAGATGGTGCAAAGCATGAAGCCCGGCAGCGTGATCGTGGACATGGCCGCAGAGCAAGGCGGCAACTGCGAACTGACCGAGCCCGGCAAGGCCGTGGTCAAACACGGCGTGACCATCGTCGGCTACACCGACCTGGCCTCGCGCATGGCGCGCCAGTCGTCCACTTTGTACGGCACCAACCTGTTCCGCCTGACGGAAGAGCTGTGCAAGACCAAGGACGGCGTGATCAACGTCAACATGGAAGACGACGCGATCCGGGGCCTCACGGTTATCAAGGACGGCGAGATCACCTGG
>JBEEOS010000118.1:0-6167 GCA_041191485.1 Pseudomonadota bacterium | reverse complement strand
CGAGAGCCCACACGCAGACACTCGGCATGGATGGTGAAGTGTTCACCGATGCCTGGGCGCAAATAATCCACCCGCAAGTCGATGGTGCCCAGTTTGGCAAAGCGCTCAATGCGTTTGGCAGGTGGCTCGTCCATGTGACGTGCGGCCAGGGCCGCCATCACGGCAGCGCTGCCCATCGCATCCAGCGCCGCACTGATCACGCCGCCATGCACGCGGTTGTAGGCAAAGTGCCCCACGAGTTCAGGACGCATCTCGATGCTGGCGCGCACCCGTCCCTGCGGGTCGATGTCGTGTAACTTCAAGCCCAGCAGCTTGTTGAACACAATCTTGTTTTCGTAGATGTCCCGAAACAGATCAAGATAGTCGGATTCAAACGCTTGCGGAATCGGTTTTTTCGGGGTCATCGCGTCACAAGCCCGTGAAGTCCGGCTTGCGCTTTTCCATGAAAGCGCCAAAGGCCTCCTTGGCGGCAGGCTCACGCAACATACGCGCAAACACTTCACCCTCCTCGGCCATGACATCGAGCACCTGCGCTTGTTGGTGACGCTTCATCAGACGCTTGGTCGCTACCAGGGAAGACAAGGGCTTGGCCGAGAGCTTGCGTGCCTGCGCCTGCGCGTAGGCATTGACTTCGGTGGGCGGCAACACGCGGTTGACCAAGCCCACCTCCATGGCAGCCTCTGCAAAGAAAGGCTCACCCAACAACAAGGCCTCGGCCGCTCGGTGGTGCCCGAACATGGCTGGCAGCAACAGGCTCGATGCAGCCTCCGGGCACAAGCCCAGGTTCACAAATGGCAGGGAAAACGCCGCGTTATCGCCCGCATAGACCAGGTCGCAATGCAACAGCAAGGTCGTGCCAATGCCAACCGCCGGCCCTGCTACCGCAGCCAGCAAGGGCTTGTCCAAAGTGGCCAAGGCACGCAGGAATCGGAACACGGGCGCGTCCTGCCCTGAGGGGGGCTGCTCCAGAAAGTCGGCAATGTCGTTGCCCGCACAGAACACCGTCTCGTGCCCCTGGATAAGCACTGTACGCACGCCATCGTCTTTGGCCGCCGCCTCCAAAGCGTCGGCCAAGCGGGCATACATGGCGGCTGTGATGGAGTTTTTACGGTCCAGTCGATTGAAGGTCAGGGTCATGACCCCACCATCGCGGTGTTCAAGAATGTCAGACATGGGCTCTACAGAAACAAGGGTCAACGAATGCGGTTCCACACCTGGGTACGCCCGAGCAAGGGCACACCAATGAAACCACGCACTTCCAGTTTGCGGCCACCTTCAATGGGTGTCAGTCGCAAACTGTACTCCTTGCCATTTTCAGGATCGAGAATCTTGCCGCCTTCCCACACCTCTTTGTCCTCGGCTTGCTTGCCACCGCGGATGATTTCCATCCCAATCTTGGGCTGCCCTTTTCGATCATCCGTGCACAAAGTGCAGTGAGGCTCGGGATTGGGCGTGGTCAACAAAGAGCGTTCAACCTTCCCACTCAAGCCACCATCTACTCGCGCAGCGATCAGGATTTCGGCCTTGGGTTGCCCATTGCCGTCATCAATGCTTTGCCACAGCCCCAGCGGGGTCATCTGGGCTTGCGCTGCAGTCACCAGACCCAGCAGCAGTGCGGTTGTGATTTTCAATTTCATGTCATCCTCCTCAGTTCAGGACAGGGCGGCATCGGTGTCCATCAGGACCTCGCTGCCCGCACGAATGCGGCGCATCAGACTCGCGGTCTCGGGCATCAGGCGTGCGAAATAAAACCGCGCGGTCTGCACCTTGCCCAGGTACAGAGGATCAGGCTTTTGGGCTGCGGCCTGCGCCTGGGCGATCTTGTCCAGCGAGAGGCGTGCCATGCGCGCCCAGAAGTAGCCTAGCACCATATGCCCGGCCACGCGCAAGTAGTCCACCGCAGCGGCCCCGACCTCGTCCGCATTGCGCAGGCCTTTGTAGCCCACTTCGGCGGTCAGTTGCGTCAGCTTTTGGCCCAGCTCGGCCAAAGGCCGCACAAACTCGGCCATGCGCGGATCGGCCATATTGGCGCGCACAAAACTTTCCACCTGTGCGCCAAACAGTTTCAGTGTGGCGCCGTTGTTGCCCAGCACTTTTCGGCCCAGCAAGTCCAGCGACTGGATGGTGTTGGTGCCTTCGTAAATCATGTTGATGCGGGCATCGCGCACAAACTGCTCCATGCCCCACTCCTTGATGAAGCCGTGCCCGCCGTACACCTGTTGGCATTCGACAGCGGCCTCGAAACCGTTGTCGGTGATGAAGGCCTTGACGATGGGTGTCAGCAGTGCCAGGAGCTGCGCGCTTTCGTTGCGCACATTCTCGTCCGGGTGGTGCAGCTCCTTGTCCAGCAGCAAACTCGCGTAGCAGCACAAGGCACGGCCCCCTTCGGCATAAGCCTTGGCTGTCAGCAGCATGCGTCGCACATCCGGATGCACGATGATCGGGTCTGCCGCTTGCGCAGGCGCCTTCACTCCGGTGAGGGAGCGCATTTGCACACGATCCTTGGCGTAGGCCAGCGCATTTTGATAGGCCACTTCATTGAGGCCCAACGATTGATTGCCCACGCCCAAACGCGCTGCGTTCATCATCACGAACATGGCGGCCAGCCCCTTGTTGGGCTCGCCGACGAGCGTGCCCACCGCGCCATCCAGAATCATCTGACAGGTGGCGTTGGCGTGAATACCCATCTTGTGTTCCAGGCCACCGCAGTAAATCCCGTTGCGCTCGCCAAGCGAACCATCGGTATTCACATGGAACTTGGGCACCAAAAACAGACTGATGCCTTTGGAGCCGGGAGGCGCATCGGGCAAACGCGCCAACACCAGATGCACGATGTTGGCGGCCAGGTCATGCTCACCCGCACTGATGAAGATTTTCTGGCCCGTGATGCGGTAAGTACCGTCTGCTTGCGGCTCTGCCTTGGTGCGCAGCAGTCCCAGATCGGTGCCGCAATGCGGTTCGGTCAGGCACATCGTGCCGGTCCACTCGCCGCTGGTCAGCTTGGGCAGGTACATGGCTTGCTGCGCGGGTGTGCCGTGCGCATGCAGGCATTCATAGGCGCCATGGCTCAAGCCCGGATACATGGTCCACGACTGGTTGGCCGAGTTGAGCATTTCATACAGGCACTGGTTGACCACAAAGGGCAGCCCCTGCCCACCGTAGGCCGGATCACAGCTGAGTGAGGGCCAGCCGCCTGCGACGTATTGCTCGTACGCGGCCTTGAAGCCATCCGGCGTTTGAACCGCATGTGTGTCCGTATCGAGTTTGCAACCCTGCGTGTCACCTGAGATATTGAGCGGAAAGATCACCTCGCTGGCAAATTTCCCCGCCTCTTCCAAGACGGCATTGACGGTGTCCGCATCCGTGTCGGCGTGCGGTGCCATTTGCTTGAACTCTGCACAAACATCCAGCAACTCGTGCAACACAAACTGCATGTCACGCAGCGGCGGGGTATAGACAGCCATGGGGCATCTCCTCAACAGTAGGTCTAAACATTCAAAGGGGTTGGTAGCGTTCGATCAGCCGGGCAAAGCCCTCGCGTGCGCGCTGCATGGCGCCTGCCCGGCGCAGAAAGCGCGCCTCGTAATGCAGCGCCAGGATCAGGCCGTGGATTTCAAATGCGATTTGCTGCGGATCCACGCCGGACTGCAAATGGCGCTCTTGTTGCGCCAACTCCACAGCGCGACGCAGCGCGTCTTGCCAGCTGCTGACCGAAGCCACCAGCGCGTCCCGCACCGGGCCGCTGCGGTCATCAAACTCGACCGCACCGCTGATGTAGATGCAGCCCGAGTCGATCTCGGTCGAGGTGCGCACCATCCAGCGGTCAAACAAGGCCTGCAACCGTGGCAAGCCACGTTCACTGGCCAGTGCAGGGTAAAAAATTTCGCGCTCAAAGCGCGTGTGATATTCGCGCACCACCGAAATCTGCAACTCCTCGCGCGAACCAAAATGCGCGAAGACACCGGACTTGCTCATGCCGGTGATTTCGGCCAGGGCGCCAATCGACAAGCCCTCCAGCCCAATTTGCGAAGCCAGGCCCAGTGCGGCGTCCACAATGACGGCCTTGGTCTGTTGCCCTTTGAGCAGCGCACGCCGCGCGGGCTCGGGCGTTTCTTTGGGAACCGATGTGAGTTGGCGAATGTTCATGGCATGCAAAATAGAACGACCGTTCTATTTTGCATGAATTCGCTGCTGCACCCAAGCCCTTTGGGGCCAATCAAGGGTAAATCCGGATCAACGCTTGAAGGGGACAACCTTTTGCGTCTGACTGCCCAGCCCTTCAATCCCCAAGGTCATGACATCGCCGCGCTTGAGATAGACAGGGGCGGGCTTAACCCCCATACCAACACCGGGCGGCGTGCCGGTGGTCAGGACATCGCCAGGCTCCAGTGTGACGAATTGGCTGATGTAGCTGATGAGCTTGGCCACACCGAAAACCATGGTCTTGGTGTTGCCCGTCTGCATACGCTGGCCATTGAGGTCCAACCAGAGGTTCAGATTTTGCGGGTTGGACACTTCGTCCCGGGTGACCAGCCAGGGGCCAATGGGGCCGAAGGTGTCGCACCCCTTGCCCTTGTCCCATGTGCCTCCGCGCTCGATCTGGTATTCGCGCTCGCTGATGTCGTTGACGACACAATACCCGGCCACGTGGGCCAGGGCGTCCTTTTGTGTGACGTGCCGGGCGCGTTTGCCAATGACCACGCCCAACTCCACTTCCCAGTCGGTTTTCTGGGAGCCCTTGGGCAGCATCACCTCATCATCGGGGCCCTGAATACAGCTGATGGCCTTGGAAAACAGAATCGGCTCTTTAGGCAAAGGCATGCCTGCTTCGGCTGCGTGATCGGCATAGTTCAGACCAATGGCCAGGAATTTGCCAACTCCGGCGACTGGGCACCCCATGCGGGGGCGTCCGCGAACCAAGGGCAAACTGTCTGTCTTCAGTCGCGCAAGCCGCGCCAGTGACTTGTCTGACAGCTGTTCTGGCCCAATGTCGGACACCACACCACTGAGGTCGCGCAAGCGTCCCTGCGCATCGATCAAACCAGGCTTTTCCTTGCCTGGGCGGCCATAGCGAACCAGTTTCATGCATGTTTCCTTTAAAGGCTGAGACGCTTACACCAGACGAGCCAGGCACGGTGCCAGGTGCTCTGAAGGCAAACGCTTGAATCCGGAGCGAGCATAACGCTGCAAACGCCCCATCAAAAAGGCCACCAGCAACGAAGCTGTCACCTGCGCGTCCACCGTGGGCGTGGCGCCAGCGTTGCTGCGCAAACTTTGGCGCAGCTGCGCCTCGATCTTGTCGAACAGAAGATTCACACGTTCTTGCAGACGCGCATGCTCATGAACAAGCGCATCGCCCGTCATCACACGGGTCATACCGGGATTCTTTTCAGCGAACTGCACCAACAATGCAACGATGCGACTGGCCTGCAAGGGCCCCTCGCTTTCGCGATCGGTGACTTGCCGGATCAAGCCCATGATGGATTGCTCCACAAACTCAATCAAGCCCTCAAACATTTGGGCCTTGCTGGCAAAGTGACGATACAGGGCCGCTTCACTGACACCGATACGCGCAGCCAGCGCCGCGGTGGTCACCCGCTCTGCGCCCGGCTGCTCAAGCATGCCCGCCAGGGCTTGCAGAATCTGCAAGCGACGCTCGCCCGGGCGTGGCCGCTTGCGTGCGGGAGCGGCTGTTTCGCCGCCCAGCTCTTCATTTGGATCCTGTTCAGACATGGGCATGCTCCTCCTTGATTTATCGTTTGAATGCTGATTTTCGCCAAAGATCAGTGGCTTCGGATCATGGTTCCAAAGGCCTGTTCAGACAAGACTTCCAGCAGCATGGCATGCGGCACGCGGCCGTCGATGATGTGGACCGCGTTCACGCCGCTCTTGGCCGCATCCAGCGCACCGGCAATCTTGGGGATCATGCCGCCGCTGATGGTGCCATCGGCACAGAGCTCGTCAATGCGGCGCGGCGTGAGTTCGGTCAGCAGCTCGCCCTGCTTGTCCAGCACACCGCGAATATTGGTGAGCATGAGCAGCTTTTCGGCTTGCAGCGCCATGGCCAGCTTGGCGGCCACCACATCGGCGTTGATGTTGTAGCTCTCGTTGTTGGCGCCAAAACCGATGGGGCTGACCACCGGGATGAAAGCGTCGTCCTGCAGGCA
>JBEEOS010000117.1:0-6170 GCA_041191485.1 Pseudomonadota bacterium | reverse complement strand
GACCACCTTGACCTTGGTCTCGTTGCCGATGGCTTCGTCGCCCTTCTTGATGGTGCCGGTGCGGCGGATATCGAGGCGCACCGAGGCGTAGAACTTGAGTGCGTTGCCGCCGGTGGTGGTCTCGGGGCTGCCGAACATGACGCCGATCTTCATGCGGATCTGGTTGATGAAGATGACAGTGCAATTGGTCTTTTTGATGGTGGCGGTGAGCTTGCGCAGGGCCTGGCTCATCAGGCGTGCCTGCAGGCCGGGCAGGCTGTCGCCCATTTCGCCTTCGATTTCGGCCTTGGGGGTCAGGGCGGCAACCGAGTCGATCACGACCAAGTCCACCGCGCCGGAGCGCACCAGGCTGTCCACGATTTCCAGAGCCTGTTCGCCGGTGTCGGGCTGGCTGATCAGCAAGTTGGGCAGGTTGACGCCCAGGTTCTGGGCGTACTGCACGTCCAGCGCGTGCTCGGCATCCACAAAGGCGCAGGTGCCACCCAGCTTTTGCATTTCGGCGATGACTTGCAGGGTCAGCGTGGTCTTGCCCGAGGATTCCGGGCCATAGATTTCGATCACGCGACCACGCGGCAGGCCGCCCACGCCCAGGGCGATGTCCAGTCCCAGCGAGCCGGTGGAGACGACCTGGATGTCTTCAATTTTTTCGCCTTCGCCCAGGCGCATGATGGTGCCCTTGCCGAACTGTTTCTCGATCTGGGCCAGGGCGGCTTGCAGGGCTTTGGCTTTTTCGGTGTCCATCTCGCTCATGAAAATCTCCTTGAATTTCAACAGGTTGTGTGTTTGTGTTCCCTTGAAGCGCCAGCATTACTGAGCGCTTGAACAGTACTGTATATGTACAGTAAATTGCTGTAAATAGATTTTTTAGTCAGTTTGATTTACCATTTTGCATGGACGAAAAAATCACCCATGACGGTTGGCGGCAGACCCATCTGGGGCGTTTGCTGGGCCATGCCATGCGCAAATTCGATGCACGTGTGCTGGCCTTGATGGCCGCCAACGAGGGCGTGCCCTTGGCGCTGGCCAATCTGGCGGCGCGCGACAAGATCAGCGCAGCGCACATCCACATCACGCGGCATTTGAGCTTGCAGGGCACGCGGCTGACCGAGCTGGCGCAGCAAGCGGGCATGACCAAGCAAGCCATGGGCAATCTGGTTAACCAGTGCGAGGCCTGGGGGTTGGTGCTGAAACTGGACGATCCACTGGATGCGCGGGCCAAACAAGTGGTGTTTACCGAGACGGGTCGCGCATGGCTACTGGCCTTTGAGCAAGCCGTGCAACAGGCCGAAGCCGAATTTCGGGAACAGGTGGGGCTCGAAATTGCCACGGTGGTTGCATTGGGATTGGAGGCTTATGCGCACTAGAATCGTGCCATCCCACTGGAGACAAACATGCGGATCCTGATAGCAGAAGATGACCAGGTGTTGGCGGATGGCCTGTTGCGAACCCTGCGCGCCGCAGGGGCGGCGGTGGACCACGTGGCCAGCGGCTCCGAGGCCGACGCAGCCTTGATGACCAACAACGAATTTGATCTGCTGATCCTGGATCTGGGTTTGCCCAAACTGCACGGCCTGGAGGTGCTCAAACGCATGCGTGCGCGCGGATCCACCTTGCCTGTGCTGATCCTGACTGCGGCGGACAGCGTGGAAGAGCGCGTCAAGGGTCTGGACTATGGCGCTGACGACTACATGGCCAAACCCTTCAGCTTGCAAGAGCTCGAAGCCCGCGTGCGGGCCCTCACACGCCGAGGCATGGGCGGCGCCACCTCACAAATCAAGCACGGTCCCCTGGTATATGACCAGACCGGTCGCGTCGCTACGATTGACGGCAAGATGGTCGAGCTCTCTGCGCGCGAACTGGGCCTGCTTGAAGTCCTGCTGCAACGTGCAGGTCGCCTGGTCAGCAAGGATCAGTTGGTCGAGCGTCTGTGCGAGTGGGGCGAAGAAGTGAGCAACAACGCCATCGAGGTGTACATCCACCGTCTGCGCAAAAAAATCGAGAAAGGCCCGATCCGCATCGCGACTGTGCGTGGCTTGGGCTACTGCCTCGAAAAAATTCCGGGCTGATGGGCCCTGCAAGCTGCCAGCCCTGAGCCATGAAATCACGCGGCTGGAACGCTCTGCTTTTTCGCAAGGAGCAACGCTCCCTGTTTGGCGAGATCCTGGACTGGATGCTCACGCCCTTGCTGTTGCTGTGGCCGATCAGCCTGGCGCTGACCTGGCTGGTGGCGCAGGGCTTGGCCAACAAACCCTTTGATCGCGCACTGATCTACAACGTCCAGGCCCTGGCGCAGCAGGTCAAGCCCGGGCCTGGCGACCAGGTGCAGTTCATGTTGTCGCAATCGGCCAGCGAGCTGCTGCGAGCCGACGAGACCGACGAGGTCTACTACCAGGTGATTGGCACGCAAGGTGAGTTTCTGGGGGGGGAGCGCGATATGCCCCAACCCAAAACCGCGGGCGTGGATCACAGCTACGAAGTGCGCATTCGTGACGACGAAATGCGTGGCATGGATGTGCGTGTGGCCTATACCTGGGTCAAGCTCGGCGATGAAGAAAAGCAACCCGCATTGGTGCAAGTGGCAGAGACGCGGGAAAAGCGCTCGGTGCTGGCCGCCGAGATCATCAAGGGCGTGATGTTGCCGCAGTTCGTCATCCTGCCGCTGGCGGTGCTGCTGGTGTGGCTGGCGTTGGTGCGGGGCATCAAGCCGCTGTCCCAACTGGAAGAACGCATTCGCGCGCGCAAGAGCGACGACCTCAGCCCCTTGGATGACAAGGCGGTGCCGCTGGAGGTGGCGCCATTGGTGTCGTCGGTCAATGATTTGCTGGAGCGTTTGAAAGACTCGATTTCAACCCAGAAGCGCTTTCTGGCCGATGCGGCGCACCAGCTCAAGACACCCCTGGCAGGACTGCGCATGCAGGCCGATCTGGCGCGGCGCCCCGGTGCGAGCGAAGAAGACCTCAAGCGCTCCTTGCAGCAGATCGGGCGCGCCAGTGTTGCGGCCACGCACACCGTCAATCAGCTGTTGGCCCTGGCTCGGGCCGAGGGCGGGGCCAGCACAACGCTGCAGGACTGCGACATGGTCGATGTCGTCAGCGAAGTGATTCAGGACTCCTGGCCGCACGCCACGGACAAGGGACTGGACCTGGGCTATGACGGCGTGGCCCCGGGATCAGCGGGGATCACTGTGGTGGGCAACCGGACCTTGCTCAAGGAAATGGTGCGTAACCTGGTGGACAACGCCATGCACTACACGCCCAGCACGCCCGAGCAGCAAGGGGTCATCACCGTGCGCGTGCTGGTGGATCCCTACAGCGGCACCCTCGCGCTTCAGGTGGAAGACAACGGCCCGGGCATTGCACCGGCCGAGCGCGATCTGGTGTTTCAGCCCTTCTACCGCGCCTTGGGCACCAATGTCGATGGTTCGGGCCTGGGCCTGTCCATCGTGCGCGAAATCGCCGAGCGGCACGGCGCCGAGGTCTCGATCGATGCGGCCCGCCCGGGCGCGGCCAGGCCAGGCGCCTGTTTCACGGTGCGCTTTAACCGCCGCCGCTCATGACCGTCTGCGCAGCAGCGTTGCAACGCTGATGCGTGTCAGGCGATCGCCGATGCACTCATGTCCAGTTGCAGGCGTTCGCGCTCCATGACGCGTGCCACAGCGGGCTGCGCCGCAACCTTTTGCACAAACGCCCACAGCTGTGGGTGTGCCTGTGGGCCAATGCCGGCAATCGTGCCCCAGCGGGTCAGCGTCAGCGCATAGGCGTCCAGGGGGCCGAAGTGTTCGCCCGCCAGCCAGGTGCGGCCCGCCTCGGCGCTAGCGACCACAAGGGCTTCCAACTCGGCGAGCAAGCCCTTGTACTGGCCAATCGCGTGCTTGCGGATGGCCGCCTGTGCCTCGGGCTGGTCGGTGAACTTGGCCGGCATGAAGATATGCGTGAACGTGGGATGTACCGTGTTGTTCATCCAGGCAAAGGTAGACAGCGCACGCGCACGTTCCAGATGGCTGGTGGGCAGGAAATGCTGGCCAGGAAAGAGCATGTCCAGGTACAGCGTGATGGCCACGATTTGCGACACCACGTTGGCATCGTGCGCGAGCACGGGCACCTGGCTGCGGGGGTTGATGAGTTTGTAGTCCTCGGTGTATTGCTCGCCTTTGTGCAATTTGACGGGTGTGGGCTCGAAATTCGTGCCGCTCATCTCCAGCAGAACGTGGGGCACGAAAGAACAGGCGCCAGGGGCGTAAAACAGTTTCATGGTCATGGCAAGTCTCCGTTACTGCATGGAAGAAGAAGGGGTCGCTGCGGGTGCCGCACGGGTGCTGGACTGCACGTTGTTCAATTGGAGGGCTTCGGCTGCAAGGGGGGTCTGAGCCTGTGCTTCAGGCGATGCACTGACAGGCCCCCAGCCCCAGCGCGAGAAGATACCCGCTGTCCAGCTCAAGACCAGCAGATTGATCACCAGCAAAAGCACAACCAGACTGCGCAGCATCATGCAAATCCTTTACACGAAGGGGTAGGGCCTGACGCTGACCTCGGCGCTGTTGATCAGGACCTGACCCCGCTCTGTCTCCAATCGTAGCGCACCCAGCGGGTCAACGCCCAAAGCGCGGCCCTGTTGACCATCGCTGGTCCAGATGGCACGCCCTTTGAGGGCATCGCGCGCATCAAAAGCCTGTTGCCAGGGGGCAAAGCCCTGTGTTTCAAAATCGAGCAGAGCACGCACCAGTTTTCCGGCAATCTGGGCCAGGGCCTGGGGCGCAGACAGGGTGGGGCTGAGCTCCTGCAGTGCGGCAGGGGGGGTGCGCAGCGGCTCGGCGGTCTGCACGGGCCGGATGTTGATGCCCAAGCCCACCACCACATGGCTGTGGCCCCCGCTGCTGGAGGCCTCCACCAGAATGCCTGCGAGTTTGCGATCTTGCCACCACAAGTCGTTGGGCCACTTCAGGAGGAGGTCGGGGTGCAGGGCCTGCGCGGCCACGAGGCCGACCAGCAAGGACAGGCCCGACCAGTCGCGTGGGGCGTAGGGCATGCCAATCGAGAAGGTCAGCGCGTCACCCGGTGCACTGGCCCACTGTCGGCCTTGTCGGCCCCGGCCTGCGCTTTGGTGCTCGGCCACCAGCAAGGTGGGTTCAGCGCGGCCTGCGCGGGCGCGACGCATCAGTTCGGTATTGGTGGAGTCGACCTCCGGCAGCACCTCGACGGTGAAGCCGGGCAGCAAAGGGGCAACTTCTTCCCAAATGGCTTCAGCAGGCCAGACCGACATCTCAGTCCTTTTTCTTCTTGCCCGACTTCTTCTTTTTTTGCTTGGGGGTTTTGGGCGTGTCTTTCCGATCCTTGGGCGAAAGCAGCGTGCCCCGGCAATTGCTGGCACCGCACCAGCAAGGGTACTCGGCCTTGAGCTTCTTGGTGTAGGGCTCGTCGATGATCAGGCCGTAGTCGTAGTTCAGCTCTTCACCGGCCCGGATGTTGCGCAGCGCCTTGATGAAGATGCGATCGTTTTCTTCGTCAGCCTCGCAGTTGGGGTCGCAGCTGTGGTTGATCCAGCGCGAAGAATTGCCACCGTAGAGCGCGTCGATCACCTTGTCTTCGTTCACATGGAAGTAGAAGGTGTGGTTCGGGTCGCTGGGGTCGTGCGGGTGGCGGTCCTGGGCTTCGTCCCAGGTGATGACCTCGCCCACGTATTCAATGATGGTCTCGCCTTCGGCCAGGTCCTGCAGGGCAAACACGCCCTTGCCGTGCACGCCGGAGCGGCGCACCTGGATGCGACGGCTGGACGCGGACGCCTTCTTGGCGGTGGTTTTGGCAGCGCTTTTGGCGTCGGCGCGTGGAGCAGGTGTTTTGGCCACGGTCAGAAAATTTGATATGGTGAATTCATGCATGTGCGCGTGTGCGCACATGTGCGAGCGCGCGTACGTACATGCGCGCACGCGAGAGACGAATTGTATAGAGCAGAATTGCAGACACTATGAAAACACTGGTCATCGCAGAAAAACCCTCGGTCGCACAAGACATCGTGCGCGCCCTCACGCCCGTGGCGGGCAAGTTCGACAAGCACGACGACCACTTTGAAAACGAGCAGTACGTGGTCACCAGCGCGGTGGGTCACCTGGTCGAGATCCAGGCGCCCGAGCAGTACGACGTCAAGCGCGGCAAGTGGAGCTTTGCCAACCTGCC
>JBEEOS010000116.1:0-6299 GCA_041191485.1 Pseudomonadota bacterium | reverse complement strand
TCAGCTGCGCTGCTTTTCGAGGTCGCGCAGACGAAAGCGTTGGATCTTGCCGGTGGCGGTTTTGGGCAGCTCGTCCACAAACTCCATGAAGCGCGGGTACTTGTAGGGGGCCAGGCGTTCCTTGACGAAGGCCTTGACCTCTTCCTCGCTCAGGCTTTGCCCTTGCTTGAGCACGATGAAAGCCTTGGTCTTGGTCAGGCCATCGCTGTCTTCCTTGCCGATGACGGCAGCTTCCAGAATGGCCGGGTGTTGCACCAGGGTGGCTTCGACTTCAAAGGGCGAGACATAAATGCCGCTGACTTTGAGCATGTCGTCGTTGCGACCGGCGTAGGTGTAGTAACCGTCCACATCGCGGGTGTATTTGTCCCCACTCTTGGTCCATTCGCCACGGAAGGTATCGCGGGATTTTTCGCGGTTGTTCCAGTACATCAAGGCGCTGCTGGGGCCTTTGATGAACAAGTCGCCAATCTGGTCGTGGCCAGTGATGACAGAGCCGTCTTCATTGCGCAGCTCCACCTCGTAGCCCTCAACCGGTTTGCCTGTCGTGCCGTAGCGCACATCGCCCGGACGGTTGGACAGGAAGATGTGCAGCATCTCGGTCGAACCGATGCCGTCGATGATTTCACAGCCAAAGTGCGCGGTCCAGCGCTCGCCAATGTCGCGAGGCAGCGCTTCGCCAGCGGACGAGCACATGCGCAAGGCGACCTTCTCTTTGGCAGGCAGGTCCGGGCTGGCCAGCATGCCGCCGTAGCCGGTAGGGGCACCGTAAAACACCGTGGGTTGATGGTCTACCAGGCGCTTGAACACGGCTTGTGGCGTGGGACGCTCGGCCATCAGCACCACCGTGGCGCCCACGCTCAGCGGAAAGCTCAGTGCATTGCCCAGGCCGTAGGCGAAGAAGAGTTTGGCGGCTGAAAAAACGGTGTCGTCGCAGGTTAAGCCCAGCACGGGCTTGCCGTAGAGCTCAGCTGTCCAGTACAGATTGCCCTGGGTGTGTACGGTGCCTTTGGGTTTACCGGTAGAGCCCGACGAATACAGCCAGAACGCAGGTTCGTCCACATGGGTGCTGGCCGGTACACCGGCTCGGCCCCTGGCCACCAGTTCAGCCATCTCCAGCGCACCAGCGGGCAAGGGCTGTGCACTGCACGAGACCACCAGGTGTTTGACTTCGTGTCCGCCCAGATCCAGCGCCGCCTGCAAGGTCGGCAGCAAGGCCGCAGAAACCAGCGCAGCTTGCGCCCGGCTGTTGGCCATCATGAAGGCATAGTCCTCTGCAGTCAGCAAGGTGTTGACGGCCACGGGCACCACACCCGCGTACAGCGAACCCAGAAAGGCGACCACCCAGGCGCTGCTGTCGTGCATAAGCAGCAAAACGCGCTCTTCGCGCTGAAGCCCCAGTTGCTGCAGGCCGTTGGCAAAGCGGCGCACCTGCTCGGCCAGCTGGCCGTAGCTGATCTGGCCAGCATCGTCGATCAGGGCGATTTTGTCTGCGCGGCTGGCATTGCTGGCCAGCAGGTGCTGGGCAAAGTTGAAGCTGCTCTCGGGGGGCTGAATCTGGGGCATGGGTGTCTCCTGGGTAAGCTTGTCGTTTTTGATGGATTGTGCGTGCGCGGTCGATGCTTGCGTACAGGGTTTACAAGGGCAGGGCCACGCCTTGGGCCGCCAACAGGTCCAGCGCCTGGCTGCTGGCCTGAATGGCTGCGCGGCGGTGATAGAAGTTCATGGCGCGTAAACCGCCCAGCTCTTCGCCGCCACCTGCACGGCCGGGGCCACCGTGCAGGCTCATGGGCATCACGTTGCCGTGGCCCGAGTGCAGGCTGGCAATGTCTGGGGAGATGGCATGCACGCGGCCATGCCAGGCGGCCAGGTGCAGGCTGACTTGTGCGGTGAAGGCCGGGTCTTCGCTGTACACGGAACACACGAGGGAGCCCTCGCCACGGCGGATCATGGCCAGGGCCTGTTCCACGCTGTCATAAGGCATGAGGGTGGCCAAAGGGCCAAAGACCTCGACACTGTGCAGGATGTGGGCTTGTTCAGGTTGCTCGTGGCCCAGGAGCACCGGGGCCACACAGGCGCTGCTGGTGTCAGCGTCCAGCAGTGCCTGGGATTGGCCATCAAACAGCACCGTGGCTTCTGTCTTGAGTTGTTCCAGGCCCGACAGCACAGCTGCTTTTTGCTCTGAGCTGACCAGCGCACCCATGCGAACCGACTCGTTTCTGGGGTTGCCCACCGCGGTTTTGCCCAGTTTGGCTGCAATGGCTTGGGCAGCGGTCTTGTAAAGTGCGCGGGGCACAAACACGCGGCGAATGGCGGTGCATTTTTGTCCCGATTTTTGGGTCATCTCGCGCACCACTTCGGTCACCAGCAGGTCAAAGGCCTCGCTGCCTTCAGTGGCTGTGGGCGCCAGCAGCGCAGAGTTGATGCTGTCGGCTTCGATGTTGCAGCGGACCGAGCGCTCGCTCACGGCAGGGTGGCTGCGAATGATGCGTCCGGTTTCGGCAGAGCCAGTGAAAGACACCACGTCAAACGGTTGCAGCTGGTCCATCAACCCAGCGGAGGAACCACAAATGACCGAGAGTGCGCCCACGGGCACCACGCCTGCATCGACCACGTCCTTGACCATGCGTTGCGTCAGCCAGGCGGTCGCGGTGGCGGGTTTGACAATCACCGGGACGCCCGACAGCAAAGCGGGTGCGGCCTTTTCCCACAGACCCCAGCTTGGGAAATTGAAGGCGTTGATGAGCAGCGCCACGCCCTCGGTCGGCACTTGGATGTGTTGTGTCTGAAAGGCAGGGTCTTTGGCCATGCGAATGCGGCTGCCGTCCAGCAGGCATTTGGCCTCGCCCAATGCAGCGCCTTGTTTGGCAAAGTAGCTCAGGGTGTAGATGCCGCCGTCAATATCAACGCCTGAATCACGGGTGGTGGTGCCCGAGTTGGCGGTGGAGATGGCGTAGTAGTCCTCTCGGTGCGCTTGCAGCACTTCCACGATCTTGCCCAGCATGGCGGCGCGCTGGGCGTAGGTCATGGCGCGCAAAGCCTGGCCACCTTGTCCACGGGCAAAGGCAAAACCTTCGCTCAAGTCCATCCCTGTGCGTGAGACACGTGCCAGCTCAGTGCCCAGCACGGGGTCCAGCAAGGCGGTGCCCTTGTCTGTGCCTGTTTGCCAGCGACCGGCGAAAAAATTGGGGAGAAGAGGGGAGGTCATGAAATAAAAAACTGTTCAAACAAAAGGGTTGCAGGTATAAATGCACTATCGTGCCTGCATTGCAGTATGCAGTAAAGTGCATGTTTTGAACAGAAGAAAAACCAAGGGATTACCCTGATCATGAATGCCCCGACAGAAGATTTGACCGCCCCATCGGTCCAGGACGAGCAAGGTAGACATCCGTTTCTGGAGTCTTTGGGTGAGCGTGTGCGTACGCTGCGTTCGCGCAAAGGCATGACGCGAAAGGCGGTGGCCCTGGCGGCCGATGTGTCTGAACGGCACCTGGCCAATCTGGAATACGGCATGGGCAATGTGTCGGTGCTGGTGCTGCTGCAGGTTGCGCACGCATTGCAATGCTCGCTGGCCGAATTGCTGGGTGATATTTCCACATCATCGCCTGAATGGCTTCTGATTCGCGAGTTGCTCTCCAAGCGCAGCGAAGCAGATCTGCGCCGAGCGCGTGTGCAGCTGACAGAGATGTTTGGCGAGGCGGGCTCGCAAAAGGAGCGCGCCAACCGTGTGGCCTTGATTGGCTTGCGGGGCGCCGGCAAAACGACGCTGGGCCAGCGCCTGGCGGACGATCTGGGTTTCCCGTTCATCGAGCTGAGCCGAGAGATCGAACAATTCGCTGGTTGCCAGATCAGCGAGATTCACAACCTCTATGGTGCCAACGCCTACCGGCGCTATGAGCGTCGCGCTTTGGAAGAGGCGATCCAGATTTATCCTGAAGTGGTCATTGCCACGCCCGGGGGGCTGGTTTCGGATTCGAGCAACTTCAATTTGCTGTTGTCGCATTGCACCACGGTGTGGTTGCAGGCCGATGCGCAAGACCACATGTCCCGAGTGGCGGCGCAGGGTGACATGCGTCCCATGGCGGCCAGCCGTGAAGCCATGGAAGACCTTAAACGCATTCTCGAAGGCAGGGCCGCCTTTTATTCCAAGGCTGATCTCAGCATCAACACCAGCGAGGGGGATGTGGATGCGGTGTTTCAGCAGTTGCGTCGCGGAGTGCGAGAGCATCTGCATTTTGAAACCTAGGGAAAACACTGATAAAAGAATTTTATTGCATGTTGCACAGTCAGGTTGCATGCAATAAACTTCACATCAACATGCATTTCATTGCATTTGAATCGGCCCTAATGGAGACACAGTCATGACGCAAAGCCCTTCGGTCAACTATCAGACCCACCCCACGCAATACAAACACATTGTGCTCACAGTGGACGGCGACACCGCCACCCTGGGTCTGAACTTCAACGAAGACGCCGGCATTCGCCCCGGTTACAAACTCAAGCTCAACAGCTACGACCTGGGGGTGGACATCGAGTTGCACGATGCCTTGCAACGCATCCGTTTCGAGCATCCGCAAGTGCGCACCGTGGTGGTGACCAGTTTGCGCGACCGCGTGTTCTGCTCGGGCGCCAACATCTTCATGCTGGGTGTGTCCAGCCACGCATGGAAAGTCAACTTCTGCAAATTCACCAACGAAACCCGCAACGGTATCGAAGATTCCAGCCGCTACAACGGCCTGAAATTCATCGCAGCTGTCAACGGCGCTTGCGCTGGCGGTGGCTACGAGCTGGCCCTGGCCTGCGACGAGATCGTGCTGGTCGATGACCGCTCCAGCGCTGTGTCGCTGCCCGAAGTGCCGCTCTTGGGTGTGCTGCCCGGTACTGGCGGTCTGACCCGCGTGACCGACAAGCGCCATGTGCGTCACGATTTGGCAGATATCTTCTGCACCAGCGTGGAAGGTGTGCGTGGCCAGAAAGCCGTGGATTGGCGCCTGGTGGACGCAATTGCCAAGCCTGCCGTGTTCCAGCAAACCGTCAAGGAGCGTGCGCAAAAACTGTCGGCCAACAGCAACCGTCCTGCAGCCGGCAAAGGGGTTGAATTGACGCCTTTGAACCGCACCATCGAAGCTGACCGCGTCAGCTACACCTACGTCACGGTCGAGATGGACCGCGTCAAGCGCACCGCCACCTTCACCATCAAGGCCCCCACAGCTGCCGTGGCAGCCGATGTGGCAGGCATCGAGGCTGCAGGCGCCAACTGGTACCCGCTGGCCATGACCCGTGAGCTGGACGACGCCATCCTGCACATGCGCACCAACGAACTGGAACTGGGGACCTGGCTGCTCAAGACCCAGGGTGATGCTGCAGCCGTGCTGGCCGCCGATGCCGCTGTGCTGAACAACCAGGACCACTGGTTTGCCCGTGAGACGCTGGGTTACATGCGCCGCACCTTCGCCCGCTTGGATGTGTCCTCGCGCAGCCTGTTCGCCCTGATTGAGCCGGGTTCTTGCTTTGCCGGTTCGCTGGCCGAACTGGCCTTCTGCGCCGACCGTGCCTACATGCTGGTGCTGCCCGACGAACCCGAAAAACAACCCGCCCTGACCTTGGGCGAGATGAACTTCGGCCACCTGCCGATGGTCAACGACCAGTCCCGCCTGCAGCGCCGCTTCTACGAAGAAGCCGCACCTATGGAAGCCGCCCGCAATGCCGTGGGCAAGGCTTTGGATGGTGATGCCGCCTACAAACTGGGCCTGGTGACCGCCGCCCCTGACGACATCGACTGGGACGACGAACTGCGCCTGGCCATCGAAGAGCGTGCCGCCATGTCGCCCGATGCCCTGACCGGTCTGGAAGCCAACCTGCGCTTTGCCCAGAAAGAGAACATGCTCACCCGCATCTTCGGCCGCCTGACCGCCTGGCAAAACTGGATCTTCCAGCGCCCCAACGCGGTGGGCGAAAAAGGCGCGCTCAAGGTCTACGGCAAGGGCGAGAAGGTCCAGTTCGACCTCAACCGCGTCTGATGTTTTGACGTTGTGCGGCGGGCTGCCCGGTGGGCCTGCCGCAACCGAATTTTTGATCTCACCGCAGTTTCATCAGGAGACTTTCATGTCCGGTATCAACTACAGCGAAAAAATCCCCAACAACGTCAACCTGTCCGAAGACCGCACGCTGCAGCGCGCGCTCGAGCACTGGCAGCCCAACTACCTGCAGTGGTGGCAGGACATGGGCCCGGACGGCTCGCAGAACTTTGACGTCTACCTGCGCACGGCCGTGAGCGTGGACCCGCAAGGCTGGGCCCAGTT
>JBEEOS010000115.1:0-6559 GCA_041191485.1 Pseudomonadota bacterium | reverse complement strand
CAGGCGTGCGGGCACGGCCATGATGCCGCTGTAGACCTCGCGGATGCGGCGTTGTTCGTCGCTGGCGTCTTTTTGCTCGACGATGGCTTGCACCTGCCCGGCGGCGTTGCGCACGATGCGGCCGTAGCCGGTGGGGTCGGTCATTTCAATGGTCAGCAAGGCCAGTTTGTCGCCGGCGCTGGCAGCCATCAGGGCTTGCAGGGTGTCGGCCTGGGTGAGCGGCACATCGCCCGAAAGCACGACGACCAAGCTGCACGGCGTGGCCGGTGCCCAGCTGGGGCATCTGGCGGGCGAACTGCAGGCCCTCGCTGCCGTAGGCTGCGCTGAGCGTGGCTTCGACCTGCTCGGCGCCGTGGCCGGTGATGACGATGGTCTGGCGCGCCTGCAGCTGGCGGGCGGTGTCGATGACGTGGCGCACCATGGGCTTGCCCGCCACAGGGTGAAGGACCTTGGGTAGACTGCTTTTCATGCGGGTGCCTTTGCCCGCGGCCATGATCACCACATCCAGATTCATTGACATATCGTGTTCCTGCTGATTTCAAGAATTATCCGCCAAGCACGCCTGCCACTGGCCCTGGCGGGGCTGATGCTGTTGGGGGGCTGCAGCGCCATCAAGATCGGTTATGAGCAGACGCCAACGCTGCTGTACTGGTGGCTGGACAAGCATGTGGACTTCAACGGTGCGCAGACGCCCGCAGCGCGTCAGGCGCTGGACGATGTGCAGCGCTGGCACCGCAAGCAGGCCCTGCCCGCTTATGCGGACTTGCTGGCGCGCATGGCCGAGATGGCACCACAAGCGCTGAGCGCCACGCAGGCCTGCAGCGTGATGGGCGAGGTGGAGCAGCACATGGATGCCCTGGCTCAACAAGCCCTTGCGCTGAGTGCGCCGGTGGTGGTGACGCTGGACGCTGCGCAGCGCGCACATCTGGCGCGGTACTGGCGCAGCAAGAATGAAGACTGGGTGCAGGAGTGGCTGGCGCCTTCAGAGGCGAAACGCCTGTACCAGCGCACGGAAAAAGCCGTGGAGCGTTACGAAGATGTGTATGGCCCGTTGACGCCTTCGCAAACCGAGGTGGTGCGGCGCCACGTGATGGACACGGTCTGGACGCCGCAGTGGGGCGAGCAGGAGCGGCTGCGGCGGCAACAGGATTTGATGGGGGCGCTGGAGCGCATCGACGCCGAGCGGCTGGATGCGGGCAAGACGCAGGCTGTTTTGCGGGGGGTGTGGCAGCGTTGGTTGCACCCGGTGCAAAGCGCAGACCAGCAACGCATGCAGGCCTGGCGGGAGCAAGGCTGCCGCCACCTGGCCGAGCTGCACAACAGCACCAGTGCGCAGCAGCGGCAACGGGCCGTCAAACGCCTGCGCAGTTATGAAAAAGACCTGCGCGAACTGGCCGGCAGGTCTTGAGGGGCGGGGCTGAAAACGGTCAGTCCTGAAGCGCTTTCCACATTTGCATGTCGCGTTCGGCGGTCCAGATGCGCGGGTGTTTGATGCCGCTGGCTTCGTCGTAGGCGCGGGTCACGTCAAAGGGCAGGCAGTGTTCGTAAATGAACACGTGGCCAAAGACGGGGTCCATGCTCTTGCGGGCGTGGGCCATGGCGGCCTTGAGGTCCATGCCGGCGGCCACGGCTTCCTGGCCCGCCTTGTACAGGGTCTCGACCCAGCGCTTGGTGTAGTCCAGCGCCTTGTTGACGTTGGCATTGCCCTTCATGGCTTCGCCTCGGCCAGGCACGATGAATTCGGGCTTGAGCGCGCGCAGGGCCTCCAAGGTGGCGGGCCACTCTTCGAGCTGGGCGTCGCCGGTGTACACGCCTGCTTCGTATTCGACCAGGTCACCGCTGTAGAGCACTTTTTCTTCTTCGACCCAGGCGATGGTGTCGCCCTTGGTGTGGCCAGGGCCCGGGTGCCAGATTTGCACCACGACGCCACCCAGGTTGATGCTGAGTTTGCCGGGCACTTCGCCTTTGACGGGGTTGCCGCCGCCGACCACCATGGTGGGCCAGGTCAGGCCGGGCACGCTGTCGGCGCCACGGAACAGGCGCGGGAAGCGCTCCATCTCGCTCTTCATGTCCTGGGCACCGCGCTCCTGGATGAGTTCGAGCGTGCCCTGGCTGGCGATGATTTCGGTCGCGCCTTCGGCAGCGTAAGCATAGGCGCCCAGCACGCGCACGGCGTGGTAGTGCGTGAGCAGCACGTATTTGATGGGCAGGTCGCTGACGGTGCGGATCTTTTTGATCAAGTCTTGCGCCATGGCCGGGGTGGCGGTGGTGTCGCTGACCAGGATGTAGCGGTCGCCAATGATGACGCCGGAGTTGGGGTCGCCCTCGGCGGTGTAGGCCCAGCAGTGCTTGCTGAGTTGTTCAAAAGTGATTTTCTTTTCGCTCAGGTCGGCTTGGCTGGCGAAGGCTTTGGTGGTTTTGGCCATGGGTTTTCTCCGATTCGAGTCCATATTCAGGATTTTACCTAAACGAAACGAATTGCATATTGGTAAATTTTGATGTGCGCTGCTCAGGGGCCGCGAAAACCGTTTTCCATGACGGAAACCACCTCTTCGGCAAACTGGGCGTAGCTCATGGGGCCGCCAGGGCGCAGCCAGGTGAAGGTCCAGTTGACCATGCCCAGCAGCATCATGGTCAATGCGGTCTGGTTGGCCAGTGTCAGGCGGTCCGGGTAGGCGCGCTTGAGAAAACGGGTCAGCGCCGCGACGATGTCGCGCTGGCGGTTGAGGATGAGCTCGCGCGGCGAGACCGGCGGGTTGCCCAGTGCAGGGTCGGGCTCGGCACTGAGGAACTTGGTGTCGTTGAGCAAGGCCGCATGGCGGGTGGCCGAGGTTTCGTACTCCTGCAGCAGGCCGCGCACCAGGGCATGCAGGGCGGCTCGTTCGTCCAGGTTTTCGCGCTGGGCGATGGCTTCGGTCTGCGCAATCACGGCCAGCAGGCGCTGGGTGTGGCGCTCGAGCAGATCCAGCAAGATGGCTTCCTTGCTGTCGTAGTAGTGGTAGAGCCGCGCCTTGGAGGTGCCGCAGGCGGCGGCAATGTCGTTCATGCTGGCGGCGCTGTAGCTGCGCTCGGCAAAGCAGCGCGCCGCAATGTCCAGAATGGCATCGCGCTTGAGGTCGTGGCTGGCGGATTTGGGGCGGGCCATGGGCAGGTCTCCTTAAACGGGCCAGACAACGCCGTTGTCGTTGAGGATGGCGTCCAGCGGCTCGTCGTGCGGCTCGGGCTCGAAGTCGTCCACATAGGCGCCCGTGTAGCCCAGGCCCACCGTGAAGGGTTTGGGCTGCAAGGTGGCCAGGGTGCGGTCATAAAAGCCGCCGCCGTAGCCCAGGCGGTAGCCCCCTGCGCTGTAGCCCACGCAAGGCACAAACAGCAAGGTGGGCACGATGAGTTCGGTGTCCTTGGGTTTGGGGATGCCGTAGGCGTCTTCTTCCATGGGGCAGCCGGGGTACCAGGCGTGGAAGGTGAGGGTTTTGTGTTCCTTGTTGACCACGGGCAATCCGATGCGCCGGCGCTGGGGCTGGTCCATGAGTTCACCGTCTTCTTTCCAGCGGTGCAGCACAGGCAAGGGGTCAAACTCGCCTTTGATGGGCCAGTAAGCGCCAATGACGGTTTCCGTGCGACCAACGAGCCAGATGCGCATGACCTGCTGCAATGCGGCTGCGCGTGCCTGGCGGTCGGGCAGGTTCAATCTTTCTTCAACAAGGGCCTTTCGCAAGGCTTTTTTTGCGTCTGCTTTGTCCATAATCGCCTCATGCTGTTGAACCGAATTCTGACATCGCTTGGAGCCTTGGCTCTGGCTGGGCTGTTTCATACGCCGCTGGCGGCCCAAAACCTGACCCCTCAGGACGAGGTTTTGCTGCAAATGCAAAAGGCATTTGCAAAGAAAGATACTTTCCGACTGCAGCAATTGCTGACTCAGGCGCAAGGCCACATACTGGAGTCATGGGCGGCTTACTGGGCCTTGAAGGCGCGTCTGGAGAGCGCCAGCCACGAAGAAATTGAACGCATGTTGGGCCGCTACGCGGGCACTTATGCGGAAGACCGACTGCGCGCCGACTGGCTGTTGCAGCTGGGCAAGCAACGCGACTGGGAAACGTTCAAGCGTATTCACCCCGGCTATCGCATGCGCGATGACCGCGAAATCCAGTGCTACGCGCTGGGCATCGAGGCCATGGACAGCAAGGCCGATGTGGCCGCCGAGATCAAACGCCTGTGGTACGCCTTGCGCGAGGCCGACGATGGCTGCACCTATGTGGCCGAGCATTTGCATAACGGCAGAAAGCTCAGTGGAGACGACATCTGGCGTAAGGCCCGTCTGGCCATGGATGCCAACCGACCCAAAGCTGCACGCATGGCCGTCGAGATTGAAGCGCCACGCGTGGCGGAGCAGATGACGCTGATCGCCAGCGACCCCGAGCGTTATCTGAGCAAACGCATTGTGGCCATCACCCACAAACGCAAGGAGTTGGCGGTGTTGGCCCTGATCCGTCTGGCCAACAAAGACCCCGATGAAGCTGCGCAGTTGCTGCAGAAAAAATGGGGGCTGATGCTGTCGCGCGAAGAGCAGGACTGGACCTGGGGCGTGATCGGCAAGCAGGCCACCCAGAAGCTGCAGGATAACGCCAACGATTATTTTGCAAAGGTGCGCCAGGACACCCACCTGACCGACGACATGTTGGGCTGGAAAGTACGCGCCGCCTTGCGCCAGAAAGACTGGGCGGGGGTGCAACGCGCTGTGGCGGCCATGAGCGCGCAGGAACAAAAAGACCCCACATGGGTGTACTGGGATGCACGCGCGCAGCTGGCCTTGGCCAAAAACGATACGCAGCGCCAGGCCGCCCGCAACCAGCTGCAAAGCATTGCCGGCATGCGCGGTTTTTACGAACAACTGGCCGCCGAGGAGCTGGGACAGAAAATCACCACCCCACCCAGCCCGACCCCACCCAGCTCCGAAGAAAAAGCCCTGGCCTGGGCCAACCCCGGCTTGCAGCGTGCCTTGTACGCCATACGCATTGGCTTGCGCAGTGAGGGCGTGCGCGAGTGGAACTACAGCACCAATCTGCACACCCCTGGCGGCATGGGCGAGCGCGAGTTGCTGGCAGCGGCAGACCTGGCTTGCCAGGCGCAGGTCTGGGACCGCTGCATCAACACCAGCGAGCGCACATCCAGCGAAGTGGATGCGTCGCAACGCTACCCCATGCCTTTACGCGACATTGTGGTGCAGCGCTCCCAGGAGATTGGACTGGACCCGGCCTATGTGTACGGTTTGATCCGGCAGGAGAGCCGTTTCATCATGGATGCGCGCTCACATGTGGGTGCATCGGGCTTGATGCAGGTGATGCCCGCCACCGCCAAGTGGACCGCGCGCAAGATAGGCATGAGTGGATTTGAGCCCGGACAGTTGAGCGACAAGCAGGTGAACGTGCGCATCGGCACGTCTTACCTGAAGCTGGTGCTGGACGATTTTGGCGGCTCCATGCCTTTGGCCGCTGCCGCCTACAACGCGGGCCCCAGCCGTTCGCGGGCCTGGCGCAATGGCCCCACGCTGGAGGGCGCCATCTGGGCCGAAAACGTGCCCTTTGCGGAAACACGCAACTACGTCAAAAAAGTGCTGTCCAACACCACGGTTTACGCCGCCATCATCACGGGGCAACCCCAATCGCTCAAACAGCGATTGGGTGTGGTGGGCCCGCGCCTGCTTGGCGACCGCGACCCCAACGAAGACTTGCCTTGAGGCCAGTGTTCAGGCCAACTTGACCTGAACCAAGCAGTCGTAAAACACAGGCGCGCGGCCCAGGTCGGTCAGCTTCTGGCTGGTGAGCTCATTGACGTTGGTGCCGTTCAGGCCCAGCTTGCGCCACCAGATGCCCAGACCGTTGACCACGCCCGGGCGCGCTCGCACACTGATGTGGGCCTTGCACTGGTAGCGGCCACGGTCATTGAAGACCTCGACCACCGCCCCGTCGGCAATGCCACGCTCGCTGGCGTCTTGCGGGTGGATTTCCAGCAAAGGTTCTGACTCGATGTCGCGCAGGCTTTTGACGTTGACAAAAGTCGAGTTCAGGAAGTTGCGCGCGGGCGGCGAGATCATGGCCAAGGGGTAGCGTGCATCGCTGCCCAAGGTTTCGTAGTTAGGCAGGTGATCGGGCAATCCATCGAGCCCCTGCTCTGCCAGGCGCTGGCTGAAGAATTCGCACTTGCCGGAACGGGTGGGAAAGCCGCCTTGCGCAAAAGGCGCCTCGGGCACGGGCAAGCTGGCAAAGCCGTGTTCGAGCAGCACGGCAAAGTCCTGATCGTCGCCGATGGCCATGCGGCACAGCTGCTCGTCAGTGTCAGAAAAACAGGGCTCGTCAAAACCCATGCGCTCGGCCAGCGCACGAAAGATGTCGGTGTTGGTGCGGGCCTGGCCCACGGGGGCAATGGCTGGGCGGTTGAGCAGCACGTCGGTGTGGCCGTAGGTGGTGTGAATGTCCCAGTGCTCGATCTGCGTGGTGGCGGGCAGGATGTAGTCGGCGTAGTCGGCGGTGTCGGTCTGGAAATGTTCCAGCACCACGGTGAA
>JBEEOS010000114.1:0-6349 GCA_041191485.1 Pseudomonadota bacterium | reverse complement strand
CTTGGCGGCCACCACATCGGCGTTGATGTTGTAGCTCTCGTTGTTGGCGCCAAAACCGATGGGGCTGACCACCGGGATGAAAGCGTCGTCCTGCAGGCATTTGAGGATGGACGGGTCGATGCTTTCGATCTCGCCGACCTGGCCCACATCGTGTTCCTTGGTCGGGTCTTGGCTATCGACCAGGCGCAGCTTACGGGCGCGGATCAGGCCTCCGTCACGGCCCGTCAGGCCTACGGCCTTGCCACCGGCGCGGTTGATCATGCCCACTATGTCCTGCTGCACCTCGCCGGCCAGCACCCATTCGACCACTTCCATGGTCTCGGCGTCGGTCACGCGCATGCCCTGGATGAATTCACCCTTCTTGCCCAGACGCTGCAGCAAGCCCTCGATCTGCGGGCCACCGCCGTGCACCACCACCGGGTTCATGCCCACCAGCTTGAGCAGCACCACGTCTTCGGCAAAGGCCTGTTGCAGGGCCGGGTCGGTCATGGCGTTGCCGCCGTACTTGATGACCAGGGTCTTGCCATGGAACTTGCGGATGTAGGGCATGGCCTGGGCCAGGATCTGGGCCTGGTCTTGTGGCTGAACAACGGGGGCAGTGCTTTCGGTCATGGTGCTCTCACTGGAAACAGGTTTGGCGGTGATTGTGCAGCAAGCTGGTCACAAAATTTCGCACAGCAATCGATCGACACCCTGCTGCCATGAGGGCAACACCAGGTCAAATGCATGCTGGAGTTTTTGCGTCAGCAACCGTGAGTTGAGGGGCCGCGCCGCAGGCGTGGGAAATGCGCTTGACGGCACAGGCGCAATCTCCTCGACTTTCCACGGCAGATCCGGTCGCATCTGCCGGGCTTGCGCGATCACATGGCTGGCGTAGCCGTGCCAGCTGGTCTCACCAGCGGCCACTAGGTGGTACAGCCCCGCCAGCTGCGGTTGTTGCATGGCTGCGCGGATGGCATGCGCCGTCACATCGGCGATCAGGTCGGCGCCCGTAGGCGCGCCATGCTGGTCGTCAATCACCGTCAAGCGCTCCCGTTCCTGGGCCAGGCGCAGCATGGTTTTGGCAAAGTTGCCACCGCGCGCGGCGTACACCCAGCTGGTGCGAAAGATCAGGTGCTTGCAGCCGCTGGCAACAATCGCCTGTTCGCCTTCGAGTTTGGTCTGGCCGTACACCCCCAGTGGGCCGGTGGTGTCGTCCTCCTGCCAGGCTCGCGTGCCGCTGCCGTCAAAAACATAGTCGGTCGAGTAATGCACCAGCCAGGCGCCCGTCTCGGCAGCGGCCTGCGCCAGCGCGGCAGGCGCAGTGGCGTTGAGCGTGCGGGCCAGGCCCACTTCGCTCTCGGCCTTGTCCACGGCGGTGTGGGCTGCGGCGTTGACAATCACATCGGGGCGCAGCTTGCGCACCGTGTCAGCCAAAAGCGCTGGCTGGCCCAAGTCCCCGCAAGGGTCGCTGTGGCGGTCCAAAGCTACCAGCTCACCCAGCACACTCAGGCTGCGCTGCAGCTCCCAGCCGACCTGGCCGTTTTTCCCAAGCAACAGGATCTTCATGGCTGGCGTTCCAGATAGTTCTTGCTCACCCAATCCCGGTAAGCGCCGCTTTGCACGTTTTTCACCCAATCCGGGTGGTCCAGGTACCACTGCACGGTTTTGCGGATGCCAGTTTCAAACGTCTCGGCAGGCTTCCAGCCCAGCTCGCGTTCGAGCTTGCGTGCGTCAATCGCGTAGCGCCTGTCGTGCCCGGGGCGGTCGGTCACATAGGTGATCTGGCTGGCGTAGCTGCTGCCGTCTGCCTTGGGGTGCAGTTCGTCGAGCAGTTTGCACACGGTCTTGACGATCTCGATGTTGGGCTTTTCGTTCCAGCCGCCCACGTTGTAGGTCTCGCCCAGCCGCCCGGCTTCGAGCACGCGGCGAATGGCGCTGCAATGGTCTTTGACGTAAAGCCAGTCGCGGATCTGCATGCCATCGCCATACACGGGCAGAGCTTTACCCGCCAGCGCATTGACGATCATGAGCGGGATCAACTTCTCGGGGAAGTGATAGGGCCCGTAGTTATTGCTGCAGTTGGTTGTGAGTACCGGCAGGCCGTAGGTGTGGTGCCAGGCGCGCACCAGGTGGTCTGAGGCGGCTTTGCTGGCCGAATACGGGCTGTTGGGCTCGTAGCGGTTCGTCTCGGCAAAGGCAGGGTCGTCTTTGGCCAGCGAGCCATACACCTCGTCGGTGGACACGTGCAGGAAGCGGAAAGCCGCTTTGTCAGCATCTGGCAGACCACTCCAGTACCCACGCACGGATTCGAGCAGGTTGAAGGTACCGACGATGTTGGTCTGCACAAAGTCACCCGGGCCGTGGATGGAGCGGTCCACATGACTTTCAGCGGCGAAGTTGACCACGGCACGCGGACGGTGCTCGGCCAGCAGCTTTTCCACCAAGGCGCGGTCGCCAATATCGCCCTGCACAAAAATGTGGCAGGGGTTGCCCTGCAGGCTAGCCAGCGTTTCGAGGTTGCCGGCGTAAGTGAGTTTGTCGAGGTTGACCACGGGCTCGTCAGAGCCTGCAATCCAGTCGAGCACGAAGTTTGCACCAATGAAGCCGGCGCCGCCTGTAACGAAGATGGTCATGATGGGTATGGATTTTAGAAGGCTGTTCAAGCTCGGGGGAGCAGGTTACATTGGAGGCCCGCATTGGAGAATTTCATCATGGCCAAGCCTACCGACAAACCCGATACACCCTCTCACGCTGCCATGTCCCCGCAGCAGGTCTGGCTGGCCGGACTCGGGGCCATGGCCCAGGCGCAAGCACGCGGCACCAAAGCGTTTGAGGCCCTGGTCAGCGATGGCCTGTCTTTTCAGCGCAAGAGCCAGGAACAGGCGCAACAACGCATACACGAAGCCACCGAACAGTTGTCCAGCATGGCGCACAACATTGGCCAAGAGGCCTCTGGGCGCATCGACAAGCTCGAACACCTGTTTGAAGACCGTGTTGCCAAGGCCTTGCGACGGTTGGGCATGCCCAGCATGGCCGACATGGAGGCGTTGGTCGAGCGGGTCAACCATCTGGAAGCCCAGCTCAAGGCCTTGCAAAAACCAACGCCAGCGAAAACTGCTGCAAAAACTGCAGCCAAGAAAACCCCTGCCCGCAAGAAGGCCTGAGCACACTGCTCCCATGGCGAAAAAAGCGCCCCGACAAACAGCCCTGCGCATCAGCGAGGTGACGCTGGCGCTGTTCAACCGTTTTGGCGAGCCCAATGTATCGACCACGCTGATTTCGTCGGAGCTGGGCATCAGCCCGGGCAATCTGTATTACCACTTCGCGTCCAAAGACAAACTCATCAACCACCTGTACGACCAGTTCGAACACGACATGCTGCGCCTGCTGGATGCGGGCTCCGAAGTGCAGGACATTGAGGACGCCTGGTTTTTCATGCATTCGCTCTTCGAGCAGGTGTGGAATTTCCGATTTCTGTACCGGGACCTCAACCACTTGCTGGCCGGCAACCGCCATCTGGAGACACACTTTCGCGCCGTTTTGGAGCGCAAGACCGAATCGCTCAAGTGGATGCTGGCATCCATGACCGCGGCAGGCTTGCTGCAGCTGGACGGGGACACTGCAGAAACCCTGGCCACCAGCATGACCTTGATGTTGACCTATTGGTTGAGCTATGAATATGTGAAAGACCCGCGCCACGCACTGGAGCCCGAGGGCGCCAGCCGAGCCATGCAGCAGGGGGCGCAGCATGTGCTGGCCCTGTTGACACCGCACCTGAGCAGCCCTGCCCTGCGCCAGCACTTGCAGGCCATCACCCGCGGTTACGCTGGCGCCGTTTGACCCGTCACTTCAAGTGGCATGGGCAAAGCGCGCTTGCGCCAGGGTCAGCAAGCCATCAAAAATCAGGTTGTCCACCAGCTCGAACGACACCGACATGCTGGGCGCCATCTTCCAGCCCGCACCGCCCGTCATCATGCAAACAGGCTCTTGCCCGGTATGCGCACGCAGGTGTTGCACCATGCGCTCGCACGCACCGGCTATCGCATAGGTGCCGCCGCTGGTCAAGGCATCGCTGGTGTTGGTCGGAAATGGCCGCACCTCCCCTGTTGGCACATGCAGCCCCGCAGTGCCGGACTCGAGGGCGCGCAACATGATGCCGTGCCCCGGCAAGATCAGTCCCCCCAGAAACTGTCCCTGCGCATCAATGGCTTCAACTGTCACGGCCGTACCGACCATGACCACCACCAACGGACGCGGCTCAGGGCACTGCGCGAGCATGCGGGCACGTGCGCCAATCATGGCCACCCAGCGGTCCGCACCCAGACGGCTGGGATGGTCGTAGCCATTGGTCAATCCGGCTTCGGATAAGCTGGGGACCACCCACTGCGGTTGAACGTCCCACACATCCATTTGTTCATGGACTCGGCGCTTGATCGCATCACCCGCGACCACGCAGCCCAGCATGTGCGTCGGTGCGGGCAGGCTGGCCCAGACCCCTTCGCCCAAGCGATCAATGTTTTCAAGAAACTCGGCGCCCTGCGCCAGCAAGGTAGCGTGCGGGTGTGGTTGGTCGTACAACGCCCATTTCAGACGGGTGTTGCCTACGTCGATGGCCAGCAAGCTCATGCGCGCGTCTTTGGCTCAGTTCTGCCGCCAGGGCAGGCCGTGAAAACGCCAGCCACCCAGCTTGCCACGCTGTGCATTCGCGTCCGGATCCCCCTCGAAACCTTCGAGGATGTTGTAGGCCTCCAGCCCCAATTCGGTCGCGCGCTGTGCGGCTGCGACCGAACGGACGCCACTGCGGCAAAGCAGCACCAGTTTCTTGCCGTCTGCAGCCAATTTGCGAAGCCCTGCATCAAACTCCGGGTTCATGGCCATGCCAGGCCACTGCTTCCACGCCAGGGGCTCAGCCCCGGGGACAAAGCCGACCCAGGCCCGCTCGGCATCGGTGCGCACATCGACCATGACGGCTTCGCCAGACTGCACCCAGGCCCAGGCCAGTTGCGGGCTGACATCGCCCGCATAACCTGCCACTTCACGCACCTGCAAGAGCGACTCGCCGCCTGCATCGTGGCGCAGGCCCGAGGTCAAGTTCGCCGGAACGGCCTCGTCAATGCGTTTGGGCTTGGGCAAATTCAGGCCATTCATGGTTTCTTCAAACTGCGCCAGCGTTTTGCCCGCCACCCGGGTATTGCCTGTGGCCTCGGCCCCAATCGTGGAGTGGGTACGCCCTTGGTAATCGTGACCTGGCCACACCACGGTGTCTGCCGGCAAGGCAAACAGCACTTGCGTCAGACTGTGAAACATGGCTTTGGCGCTGCCGCTTTGAAAGTCGGTGCGGCCACATCCATTGATCAGGAGTGTGTCGCCCGTGAACACGTGTCGCGAATCGCCTCGATCCCAATAAAAGCTCATGCTGCCGGCGGTGTGACCAGGGGTGTGCAGCGCTTTGAGTGTCTGGCGGCCAAAAGTCAGCACTTGCCCATCTTGCAGCTGAACGCCTGCGGTGCCAATGTTGCAGCCTGCGGGCGCAGCCATTTGCGCGCCGGTGTGCTCGGCCAGACGCGCGGCACTGGTGATATGGTCGGCGTGGGCATGGGTTTCCAGCGTCCAGGCGAGCTTGAGGCCATGCTCACGCAAAACCTGCAAATCCCGATCAAGCATGTCGTCCACGGGATCAATCAACACCGCTTCGCGCGAATCCCGATCAAACAGGATGTAGGTGTAAGTGCAGGAAACAGGCTCGAAAAGCTGAATCGGATTCACGCGAAGTCCTTCAAGCAAATTTGGTCAGCATGTCGGCCACCTGCTCGGCCGATTGGTCGCCCTGCTCGATCATGCAGCCGACCATGGAAAAAAAGGACTTGTCCAATGCCTTGCGTGCCGCCGCCATTTGTTGGGCGATCTTGTCGCAATCGGCGTCGCTTTCAATCAGGCGCTGCAGACCGCGCAACTGTCCCTCAATGCGGGCCAGGCGCGCGCAAAGGGCTTTTTTCTTTTCAGGGTCGACCAATTGGCTCATGACGTGCTCACTTTTCCAAGGCTATAGCCTCTCAATCATAGCCCCGCTGCAACACGATTCGCAGCACAACAGCCACACCCCCCGGTTATCCCTGATAAGAAAGTCCCCGGTCATGGCCGCCATGCCGTGACAGAAGGCCTTGATCACGGTAAGATGGAAAGATTGACGTTTACGTAAACGTAAAGACAAATCTCCGGAGACCCACATGTCCGATCTGTCCGCCGAATACAAAGCCCTGGCCGAATACCGCCCCACGAACAAGGTGCGCTTTGTCACCGCCGCCAGCCTGTTTGACGGCCACGACGCCGCCATCGGCATCATGCGCCGCATCCTGCAGAGCATGGG